>JBDHXR010000098.1:0-10540 GCA_039810825.1 Fluviicola sp. | reverse complement strand
GCAACGTTGTTCGGTGAGCGGAGCACAAATCAACCCACGTCCATGAGTGGCCATGAAATTGATCATTTCTGGAGTTACAGCTTCAGCAGCAGCAACAAAATCACCTTCATTTTCACGATCTTCGTCATCAACAACAATAATCACTTTGCCTTGCTTCAACTCTTCTACTGCTTCCTCTATGGTATTTAATTTAATTGTCATTGTCAACAAATTTTCTGCAAATTTACGCTAAAAAATAGGTAAATCAATGAGTGTTATGATTTATTAAAAGTATCACCAGTTTATTTTTGAGAAAGAGAGCAACGCAAGTTTGGTTATTGTCTTTTATGAAAACATGTGCGTTCCATAAGCTAACCCCACAATTGTAGCAATAAGACTCAAAAAAATTCCAATCCAAGCAATTTTTTGTTTTTTAAAAAGTGCAATTGCATTGATAATTAATGCTATACAACCTGCAAACATTGTGTATATTGCAAAATCAGTCCCAAATTCTAACTTACTTAAAATTAATGTATGTTCAGCAGAACCAAACCAAGAATCCGGATGATCTTCGAACAACGTAAAATCTGCAATTTCTTTTGCAGGCAATACAGAAAAATAAAAATAAAAAGTCATTGCTAAGGCTACCAAACTAAGAATTAGCCCGATTCGAGAAAGAGTTTTCATAATAATAGATTAATAATTGAACTGAAATGTATGTAAAAATCACAACAATTCAATGTAAATTAGTAAATTATATTATTAACAATTCATCTTCTTAGTCGATGAAAAACAAATAGGAACTTATTCTTTTGAGCTTTCTACTTCAATCAATTTTCTTAATTTTTCTCCTTGTTCCTTCCAAGAAAAATGTTTGGAAACGTATTCTTTTCCTGCAATGCCAATTTGGTGAGCTTTTTCTAAATCATCGAATACATGTTGAATCGCCTTTGCAAATTCTTCATTACTTTCTGCAATTACTATCGATTCATCTAGTTTAGCCCCCAATGAATTATTCACCAATGGAGTAGTGATGCAAGGCAAGCCACAAGCCATTGCTTCCAATAATTTATTTTGTAACCCTGTGCCAATAAATAATGGAGCAACAAATATGCGAGATAGGTGATAGCTTTCTCGAATGTCATTCACCCAACCGGTGACATGAACGGTAGCTGACTCTAAATTCAAAACTCTTTTGGTAGGATTTGCACCGGAAATCAATAATGAATAGGTTTTGGAATTTGAAGACTGATTCACTAAAGGCAGAATTTTTTCAGCAAGAATACAAACAGCATCAATGTTTGGAGCGTATGAAAAATTCCCTGTAAAAACAATGTCGTATTTCTTTTCATTTGGAAGTTCTTCGAAAAATGAAGCGTCTATACCATTTGGTACAACACGTATTTTTTCGTTTTCAGGGTGCAAAATACATGCTTTATCTTGCTTAGAAATAATGATTTTGCTTTCAAAATAATCAAATTGTGATCGTTCATATTTTTTCAAGCGCTCACTTTCAATTTTAAAAAACCATTTTTTGTACCACTTTTCGATAGCAATTCTGCGCTCCATTCCTTTGGATAGAGCATCCATGTAATCTAGTGTCTTGGGTATTTGATGACAATTTTTTACATATTCACTCATCCGAATGAGCTGGCAAAAAATGTGATTTGGGTTGATTTTTTGAATCATTTGATTGATTTTTCTGTGGTGAGAAAATCTATAGAAATAATGAACTTGAAATGGTAAATTTGAAAATAATGAATACACCAATTGCAGTAGCAATCCCCATTTAGAGATACGAAACACAACAATTTCTTTACAGAAGCTCGACAAATGATTGTACTGATCCTGTGTTATTGACGTTTCTGAAGTGCAAATTAGGGTGATATCAAAGCTGTTAGAAAGTTCTTTGATTTGGTGGTATGCACGCAATTTGTCTCCTTTTTCCAATGGATACGGAAAACGTGAGCAAAGATATACAATATGTGGTTTATGCTTTTTCAAAAAGTTGATTCAATATGGATATGCAGCGCTCTTCGCTGTGAAATTGTTGTATATAAGCTTTAGATTTCTTTCCAACTTGCTCTCTTAATTCACTGCTCAACGTTAATTTTTCAAGTTGTGATACAAATTCATCCTCTGTTTCTGCAATCAACAGACCTGAGTGAGTGATTGAAATTCCTGACGCACCAAGTTTTGTTGTAACACACGGAACTCCCAACGCCATTGCCTCTAGCAGTTTTATTCGGATTCCACTTCCAGAAAAAATAGGAGTAACCAATGTTCCAGAATTTTGCATAAAAAACGTAGCATCATCAACCCAACCAACCAATGAAAAAGATGGGGAAGAAGTATTGATTTTTATTTGATTAGAAAATGAACCTGCAATTTTTAGTGGTAAATTGTTCAGTCTGTTATTTGACCAAAGGGTGTTTACTAAATAATGTACCGCTTCAAGGTTTGGCGACCAATTCATTGAACCCAAATGAAAAAAACCAATTTTTGAATAATCCGTTTCTGACTCAGTAGAGACAGTAACAGATACTGGAAAATAGATCACATTTGCTTTTGAAACATTGTTTGTTATCCAAGTCGAATCTGCATCAGAAAGCGTGAGGACTGCATGTGCTTGAGTATAAATTTTCATTTCATCGCGTTTCAGTCTAGCAGCAAAACGTTTGAATAGAACTTTCTTAACCCAATTTTTAGAACCATCTGCACGCTGCATCCATATTTCTGATTCCATATTGTGCGTGCGAACAAGCAAGGGAATAGAAGTATCAACTTTTTCAAGAGCAAAAGCCGCAGAAGAGAACAAACTATCACAAACGATATAATCGTAGTTGTTTTTAAGTAAGTTCGTTAGTTTTTCTGCAAACTGCTTTGAAAAAAAACGATGCATCAAAAAGCTATTTTTTAAAAAGATAGACTTTACAAATGCTGAGAGGTAGTTTTTTGAATGAATAAAAACAGTTTCCACATGATTCACAAGCAGTGCCACTTGTTTTTGGGAGTTCTCAGAATAGGGATGCTTTTCTGATTCAATGATTAGTGCATCAATTTGAGAAACATGGGCAAAATTTTTCAAGCATTCATGCATTGCAAAAGTACCACCATCGATAACAGGAGTAGGTGGCTTATTTGAAATATAGAGTACTCTCATCTTTTTATACCAAAAGTTAGCATAATTTGCCACAACTTTTTACTAAACACAGGCAAGTCGTTTGCTGCAGCAGACATCAACACAATCGCAAAAGGGAGAAGCACAAAAGTTGGAATCCACATACCAAGAAAGGGAGTGAGAACACCCGAACCAGCTAAATTTTCTCCTACGGTAAACAAAACAAAATAAACCATAAAAAGCAATGCAGCAATCACAACAGGGGCACCAAATCCACCTTTTCGTACAATTGCACCTAGTGGAGCGCCAACAAAAAACAATACGATAATTGCTCCAGATAATGCAAATTTTCTATGAAATTCAACATGAAACAAATCGTAATTTTGTGCCATTATTTTAATAAACTCATTTTGTTCATTTGCTGTGTTTCTAAGAGACCGTTCTGTAACTATCGCAGCATTCACAGCGTCCAATCTTTCACTATCACTCAAATCTTGCAAGCGAATCACCTTTCTTGGAACAGCAACTAAGTTCAACGAATCATCTTTAATCGTAATTTTTGAACTTTTCATCGTTTCAATGTTATTCCTTGCTGCAAAAAATGCTTGCTGATTCATCGATTGAGTGGTAAACTTATTGCTTGTTTGGTTGATTGAACTTTGCAAAGAATCTTCTGCTTCTCGGATTTGGAAAACAGTAAGCATTTCGTATTCTTTTTTAAACAAATCTTCTTTAGACTTATTCAAATCGAAGCCTTGCAATTCTAACCGATAAATAGCCTTTTTAAAGGTTGTTGATCTACTTGGACGATGATTTCCTGGAGTTTCAATTACTTTATTGTTTACATCAAAAGTTGGTGCTTGCGCTTGCATTTCTTCATGCACAGAGCCGTTTATTAAATGAAACAACAATTGTTTACCATCAGTTGCAGTAAACACCGTTCCACTATCTGCTTTCACGGTCTTTAACACGTTTGCATCCGAATAATCAATAATTGTTACACCTTTAAACGAATTATCGCTGCCAGATTTTACCTTAATACTGTAACCATCAATGTTGTTAGAAAACGTTCCCGGAGTAAGTAAAGTATTCACTTTTGTTGACTGAATATCGTAAATAATTGTTTGCCATTTCAAATTTGCAACAGGAATTACATAATTTGAAAAGAAAAAAGTAATCACAGAAAGTATGACAACAAATTGAGTAAGAGGTCTAAGAATTCTCCACAACGACATTCCCGAAGATTTCATTGCAGTAAGTTCATTGCTTTCAGCTAAATTCCCTAAAGTCATAATCGAACTTAGCAATATTGCCAAAGGTAAAGCTAGTGGAATCAAACGAGCAGATACATAAAAGAGCAACTCCATCAACACCCAAACACTCAAGTTTTTCCCCATCAAATCATCAATATACAGCCACGTAAATTGAAGAATAAGCATAAACATCGAGATGAAAAAAGTCACCACGAATGGCCCGATAAAGGACTTAATGCTAAATATAGTTAACTTGTTAAACACGCAGGTTTATTAACGTTTTTGTATGCGTTTTGTTGTTACGGTACCGTCTTTAAAAGTGAATTTCAGTAAGTACATACCAGGATTAAAATCCGAGAGGGAAATAGAAGAGGAGCCAAAGTGATGAACCAATGTTTTGCCCGATACATCAATAACAGAAACAGAAACAAAATCTGCAGTACTGAATTGAATCATCTCTGAAGTAGGATTGGGATAAACTGAAATATCTTGGCTTTTATTAAGTTCTTGAACAAAAAGTGGATCATCTTTACGCACCAGAACATCATCCAGAAACAGTTTATACCCACCATTTGTTACCAAAATAAATGCAATATAAATCGTTTGCCCATCCAAGCCTTTATCACTAAGATTCACTTCATAATCTGTCCATTCATCCAAATCAAACTGCACCAAACCTAATGTATCCGTGAAACTTGAAAGCTGGCTATCTGTGGTTGAAACCAGCACTTGATACGAATCAGGATAACTTCCATCAAAAGACTTAGATTTCCACTTTACGTAATTTCCGAAAGCGCCAAGCGTAATAGGAGGGGAGATTAACCAACGGTTTGCAGCCCCAGAACTCGTGAAAAAGGAAGAAGAAGCTGCCACAGTGTCAACAGTATTGTCAGGATCAGCTATCGCAATCCAACCCGAAGAAAACTCTGAAACAGAAGGAGAAAGCGTATAGCTATCAGCTACATTTATACTCCAAGTAGCAGGAATTCCACCTTGAAAATTCTCATCTAACAAAACAGTTTGTGCCGATAAATAAGCTGAAAACAGTAAAGATACGGCTGAAAAAGTCAATATTTTATTCATAAAACAAAAGTAACAAAAAACATTCAGGTTTTGTTTGAGGAGCAATACAGAATCTCTGATTAATCAAGTAAATTGATTAGAATATCTTTGTATTCTTGGTAAAAAGAGTCAAAACAAACGATTCTATCTTTCAAATAACTTCTAATTTTTGCATGATCGCTTGGTCTAAATAAGCTCAAATCGTTATTTTCCCAACAAATTCTATTTAAAGAAGCAACTTGAGGAGTTGAGATGTTTTCTTGCCAAATTCCATTTTTCCCCATGTGTATTTCCAGTACATTTTTAAGCTCATGCATTTGTTCCCAAACAATTTGCATAATTCCTGGGTCTTTAAATTGAAAATCAATGCATAAACGAGCGCCGATTTGATCACAATCCAAACGGATGTAGATGTCTTTAGCATCCGAAGGATATTGTAGCCAATTCATTTTTCGTCCGTTTGAAGAACGAACATTATGCATTTCAGCATTAAATTGATTCCAAAACTGAATTCGAATTTCTTTTATTTCTTCCTTAGAGAACATAAGAAGGGTATTTAGTACAAATATGAGTATTTCAAGTTTAGTATTTATTCAATTTAACATAATATTAATTATAGGACAAAATAGATTGTTATTTTTAATATAAAAAAGTTATTTTTAAGTATTTTTTATTATTTATACTCAATAAAAAACGTTATATTTGTGATTCTATTAAATATAATCAATAAAATGGAGGTAATTAATCGTAGCTTATACATCAATCGAATAATACCTTTTATTAACAAAGGTGTGATTAAGGTTTTGACAGGACAAAGACGTATAGGAAAAAGCTATATTTTGTTGCAACTTATGGATGAAATAAGAATCAGCAATACGAGTGCCAACATCATTTATATCAATAAGGAACTGGAAGAGTTTCGCAATATTAAAACAGACTTGGACTTATCGACTTATGTAGAGGCGAAACTGATAAAATCTAACGAAAACTATCTATTTATTGACGAAGTTCAGGATATTGAACATTTTGAAAATACATTGCGTAGTTTACTTGCTTCTGAAAGTTGTGATATTTTTTGTACAGGAAGTAATGCCAAAATGATGTCGGGTGAATTGAGCACCTATCTTTCCGGTCGGTATGTCGAGTTTAAAGTTCACAGCCTGAGTTATTCCGAATTTTTAGAATTTCACCAACTAAGCGATGATGACAATACATTGCGAAAATTTTTAACATATGGTGGTTTACCCCATCTTGCACGTTTACAACTTAATGATGAAATCGCTTTTGAATATCTTAAAAATGTTTATTCCACTATTTTATTAAAAGATGTGGTGAGTCGAGAAAATATTCGAAATGTGGTTTTTTTGGAAACATTAAGTAATTATTTGGCAGATAATGTAGGAAATTTGTTTTCGGCAAACAATATTCATAAATTTTTAAAATCTCAACGTGTTGAGATTTCGGTAAACTTGATTGTGAACTATTTAAAAGCATTGAGTAATGCATATATTATCAATAAAGTACAACGAATAGACGTAAAAGGGTTGAAGAAATTTGAAATAGGCGAAAAGTATTATTTTGAAGATTTAGGTTTACGTAACTGTAAGCAACATCTTGAATTTGCTACTGACATCAATAAATTGATGGAGAACAGTGTTTATCAGCATTTAAGTCTATTGAACTATCAAGTTTTTGTGGGTAAAATGAATAATTTGGAAATAGATTTTGTGGGAATTAAAGGCAATCAGAAAATATATATCCAAGTTGCATATTTGTTACATGATAAGAAAACAAAAGAGCGGGAATTTGGCAACCTATTAAAGATAGACAACAATTATAGAAAATTTGTTGTCACTTTAGATAGTTTCTCATCCGAAACAAATTACAAAGGCATAGAGCAAATTCATTTACGTGAATTTTTAAAACGTAGTGAATTTTAGTTTTATCCCTCTCCCCTTCTGAAAAGAATAATTTTTTCTTAAGCTATTTAGCATACCGCAATTACATTTTTAAGACATAAATAAAAAAACAATTATTTCAGACAAGTGAGTCCGAAAATAAAATAAACACGTATATTTGCATACATAAAATAAAATTATGTTTTCAAACGCTTGTAAATACGGAATAAAAGCAGTTGCATATATTGCCACACAATCCATTGAAAACAAACGCGTCAAAATAACAGATGTTGCAAAAAAATCGGGTTCACCAGAAGCTTACACAGCTAAAATAATGGGCCAACTTACCAAGGGTAAAGTTGTAATTTCAGTTAAAGGTCCACAAGGTGGTTTTGAAATGTCTAGAGAACAAATGCAACAGGTTACAATTTTACAGATTGTAAAAATCATAGATGGTGACTCACTAATAAACGATTGTGTTTTAGGCTTAAGTCAGTGTGATTCAAATCAACCTTGCCCTATGCACAATGAATTTAAACTAATCAAAGAACAAATCAAACACTTACTGGAAACAACAACTGTTTATGATTTGGCTACTAAAATTAATTCTGGAGATTCTACGCTCATTCATAAAATTATAAATTAAAATAAACAATTATGAAAAAATCACTTTTAACATTGTTTGCAGTTGGGATGATCCTTGTTGCATGTAACGGGAATAAAACTGAGGCTCCTGCTGATACGCAAGAGAAAACTGAAGCTCCAGTTGCAGATGTACCAACAGAAACAGCTGAATTTACTTTAAACGCTGGTGACGATATGAAGTATGACGTAACTGAAATGAAGGTTAAAGCCGGACAAAAAGTTAAAGTTACACTTCACCACACTGGTAAATCTGATAAAACAGCAATGGGACATAATTTTGTCTTATTGACTCAGGATATCGATTTCTTAAAATTTGCTGAAGCTGCAATTGCAGCAGCCGACAATGAATACATTCCTAAAAATTTAGAAGCTGACATCATTGCGCATACTAAATTGATTGGTGGTGGAGAAACAACTGAAATCGAGTTTACTGCTCCAGAAAAAGGAACTTATCAATACTTATGCTCATTCCCTGGACACGCAGCCATGATGAATGGGAAATTTATTGTTGAATAACACTTGTATTATTTCATATTTAAACAGCCTCAGTTTGAGGCTGTTTTTTTATACCATTCAACCTTAAAAAACAAAGCATTATCAAAATTTCAATTTGAATCTTCATAATTATTTTGTATTCTTGTGGAAATAAAAATTTGTATGAAAAAACTGGTTGTAATATCCGCTTCTTTATTTTTTGTATTTGCTTGTACTAAAGGAAAATATCCAACAAAACATTCTTTGTGGTTTGATGATCAAACAGCTACAGATTTTAATTCATTCGGAATACCAACAGTAAGATTGGTGATTGATGACAAGCAAGTTGCAGAATTAGAAACGCACAAATCATTCTCAAATCCTGAATGTGGTACAGGAAATTATACTTATGAAACGAATATGTTCAAAAAAGAAGCTCGCACACACAGCTACGAGGTTCGAACATTATCCGATAGTATCATTTTCAAAGGAGCATTTCAAATGATTCAAGGTAAATGTGCTAGCACACAATTGTCATTTGCGCAATAAACGTTTCACTAAATTCGCTTATTAATCTTCCCATTTTTCATTGAGGAAAGCTACAAGTTTTCTTGAGATTGTATTGAAGTATCTTTTTGTTCGGTACCCACTCACCCACACAATTCCACGTACAGAGTTTGTTAGGAAAACTTCATCTGCAACCAATAAGTTGGAAGGTAAAATAGGACATTCATACACTTTTATTCCGTGCTGAATTGCAAGATTTATGATTTGCATACGCATTGTTCCTGCAATACATCCATCGCTTAAACTTGGTGTGTATAACACTCCATTGCTTACTACAAACAAATTGCTATTTGAACTTTCCAGAATTAGTCCATCTAAATTTGAAATCAAAACATCATCTAAATTTCGTTCTTTTGCAGAAATTGCTGCCATTACAAACAACAAACCATTTTTGGTTTTGAAATTTGAAAAAACAGTCTTTTGCTTTTTAATATCTTGATACAGATCAACCTCGTATCCTTTTGCATTTAATCCAAACAAATTTTGATCTATCGGATACAGCTCAATGTAATACGCCACTTCATTGCTATCCGGGTTAAAAGAAACCCCTCCTAGCCTATCAATAGACAAACGAATACGTGCGCCTTCTGTAATTTTACAAGCAGCAATCAACTCAGACAATTGTTGCAGAAGAAATTCCTCCGTTAAAAAAGAGGGCAAGCGCATTTTTAATACTTTAGCCCCTTCTGTTAATCGTGAAAAATGATTTTCGAAGTTCGTTACTTTTCCGTTAATCACCCGAATTGTTTCAAAAAGTCCATCTCCGTATGAATAAGCACGGTTTCCTGAATTGATTGAATATTCAGAACTTGGAATAAGTTTTCCATTATTATTTACGTACAATTCGTTTTCTGTCATGCAAACAATCGTTGAAAGGCTATTAAAACGCCTTCAATATTAGTAAATAAAATGAAAAGAACACCAAAAATAGCACCTGAAATATGTGCATCGTGTGCAATATTTGTTTTCTTGTTTCTGTCTGAGTATATTTCAAAAGCAAGATAAAGTATTCCAAAAATCCATGCAGACATAGGGATTGGAAGAAAAATAATCATCAACTTCATATCCGGAGCAAGCATAATCATTGCAAACAAAATTGCAGCAGTTACGCCAGAAAGCCCCAAAGAGCGGTAACTTGAGTTGTCTTTATGCCGGAAAAAAGAAATTGAGCTTGACGCAAACATTGCTAAAAACACGAAAACCCAAAAAATAATTTTCCCTTCTAACAAGCCGTAATAAGCTTTTAGATACTCTTCGAAAGGAATGCCGAAAAAGTACAAGGTAATGCAATTGAAAAATAAGTGTCCGATATCATTGTGTAAAAAGGCATGAGATATAAACCTATAATATTCTCTATTATGTTTTACTGAATAAGGATGAAACAAATATTTTTCCATGAAATCTCTATTCTGAAACCCTAAAAAAGACATGATTCCAACCAAGGCCAACAAAATGTATGTGTCGTAAAAAAGCATAACTCTCTTGTGTTTATTTCCCTAATTCTTTATGCATTACATCCATATCCAACTGCTTTTCCCACT
>JBDHXR010000097.1:0-10913 GCA_039810825.1 Fluviicola sp. | reverse complement strand
AATTTCTTTTTATTATAAGCAGTATTGCTATTATAGGAATTTTAATTGGCAGTTTTATATCAACAAAAATTAACGGCAAAAAACTCAAACCTACATTTGGTTGGTTTGTATTGGTAATGGGTATTTATATCATCATCAAAGAAATTCTTTTATAGTTGAAAGTTGAGAGTTGAAAATTGACAACTTTTAACTCTCAAACGTCCATTGTCCATTCTCAACTGCTCTGTAACAAAAGTAGCTGTATAGAATAAATAAGTATCGGAAATTTGCATCATAATAAAAAACATTTTCAACTCTCAATTTTTAATTTTCAACTGATATGAAAGTAGAACAAATTTATACAGGGTGTTTGGCACAAGGTGCTTATTACATTACTTCTAATGGCGAAGCCGCTATTATTGACCCATTGCGTGAAACGCAACCGTATTTAGACCGTTTGGAAAAAGACGGTGTAAAGCTCAAATACATTTTTGAAACGCATTTCCACGCAGACTTTGTAAGTGGACACATTGATTTGAGCAAAAAAACAAATGCACCAATTGTTTACGGGGCAACTGCAAAACCCGAATTTGAAGCCATTGTTGCAGAAGATAATCAGGTGTTTGAATTAGGCAACGTAAAAATCAAAGTCCTGCATACGCCCGGGCATACAATGGAAAGTTCTTGCTTTTTGTTGATTGATGAAAACGGAAAGGAAACGGCTTTATTCAGTGGCGACACTTTGTTTTTAGGCGATGTGGGCAGACCTGATTTGGCACAGAAAGCAGCTAATATGACACAGGAAGAATTGGCGGGATTGCTTTACGAAAGTTTGTATAACAAAATTTTACCGTTGCCTGATGATGTAACCGTTTATCCTGCACACGGAGCAGGTTCGGCTTGCGGAAAAAATATGATGAAAGAAACGGTGGACAGCTTGGGCAATCAAAAGAAAATGAACTATGCCCTGAACCAACCCAACAAAGAAGCATTTATCAAAGCCGTTACAGACGGATTATTGCCACCACCTGCCTATTTCGGTATGAACGTAGCAATGAACAAAAAAGGTTACGACACTTTTGATGAAGTTTTGAAAAACGGAATGAAAGCACTTTCGGCAGAAGAATTTGAAGCAGTAGCAGAAAGCACAGGAGCATTGATTTTAGACACACGAAGCGACAAAGAATTTGCAAAAGGTTTCATTCCGCAGTCGGTAAACATTGATTTGAGTGGCGACTTTGCCCCTTGGGTGGGTGCGATGATTGTGAATGTAAAACAACCTATTTTGCTTGTTACTGACAACGGAAAGGAAGAAGAAGCCGTTACCCGTTTGAGCCGTGTAGGTTTTGATAATGTGTTAGGTCATTTGGCAGGTGGTTTTGATACTTGGAAAGTTTCAGGTAAAGAAACAGACAAAGTAAATCGTATCACACCCGAACAATTTGCTTCGGAAGTAAAAATTGGCGAAAGCAAAATCATTGACGTTCGCAAGGAAAGCGAATATGCAGCCGAACACGTCGAAGAAGCATACAGCAAACCATTGGCATACATCAACGATTGGATAAAAGACATCAATCCGCAGGAACATTTTTACCTGCATTGTGCAGGTGGCTATCGAAGTATGATTGCTGCAAGTATTTTGCAAGCAAGAGGTTACAGAAACTTTACCGAAGTACAAGGCGGTTTCAATGCCATTGCACAAACCAATGTACCCAAAACGGATTATGTATGTCAAAGCAAAGTGTTAGGCTAATTTTTATCACAATAACAGTAATAGCAATGTTTGGAATTTTCAAAAATCTGTTTGCACCAACAGACAACAGCGGATTGAGAGAAGCTATAAAAAACGGAGCGTTTTTAGTGGATGTTCGCACACCTGCCGAGTTTTCGGCAGGAAGTGTGAAAGGAGCGATAAACATTCCGTTGGACAAAGTGCCAAGTCAATTATCCAAATTCAAAAACAAGAAAAGCATCGTTGTTTTTTGCAGAAGCGGTAGCCGTAGCGGTCAGGCAAAAAGTATTTTGGAAAGTAACGGTTTTCAAAATGTTATCAATGGCGGGACGTGGCAAAATGTAAAACAGGCAGTAAATGAGTAAGGAAGAAAAAGATATACAATGTTGCGTAACGCATTGCGAAAACCCGCTTGACCAAAACTATTGGAATGAGCGTTGGCAGAAGAATGAAACAGGTTGGGATATGGGTCAGGCTTCGCCTGCCATTACCGAGTTTATGACACAATACCCGAATAAAAATGCAAACATTTTAATTCCGGGTTGTGGCAATGCTTACGAAGCAGATTTTTTGATTACAAACGGATTTACAAACATCACATTGATTGATATTGCACCAAAAGCCGTTGAAGCATTACAAGAAAAATTTGCCGACAAGCCACAAGTAAAAGTATTGTGCGAAGATTTTTTTCAGCACAAAGGCAATTACGATTTAATCATTGAGCAAACATTTTTTTGTGCTATTCCACCCAACAGACGAAAAGAATATGCAGAAAAAACGGCTTCATTACTCAACGAAAACGGTAAAATAATCGGGGTTTTGTTTGACAAACAATTTAACCAACCCTTTCCACCATTTGGCGGTTGCCCTTGCGAATACAAACCAATCTTTGAACCACATTTTACCATTAAAACAATGGACGAATGTTACAATAGTATTCCGCCAAGAGCCAAATCGGAAGTATTTATTAACCTGATAAAAAAATAAGAACAATGAAAAAGAATATGGGAACGGCAGACAAAGCAATCCGCATACTTGTAGCGGTTGTTATTGCAGTGTTGTATTTCACAAATACCATTTCGGGAACATTGGCAATCGTATTGGGCATTTTAGCAGTTGTATTTATCCTTACATCATTTATAAGCTTTTGTCCCTTGTATTTGCCTTTTGGCATCAACACTTTAAAAAAGAAAAGACAATGAAGAACTATCTAAGAAATTGGAATTTTATGCGTGTGCTGCGATTGGCATTAGGCATATATATCATCGTACAAGGCATTATAGAAAATCAATGGATGTTTGTTGCATTAGGCGGATTATTGTCTTTAATGCCATTACTGAATATCGGTTGTTGCGGTGCTTCGGGTTGTAATACGCCTGTTTCAAAAAGCAATAAGAAAGTAGAAGATATTACCTTTGAAGAAATTAAATAATAGTCTATGTGGAAACACTTCATCTTTGTATTGACAATAACAGCACTTTCGGCTTGCAGTAATCATAAGCAGCAAATTATATCCGAAGAAGAAAAAGCATCATTGATGCTTTTGGGCGACAGCATTTCTGTGGAGATGCAAAATGTGTTGTTACAAAACGTAGGCAAAGCCATACAAAAAGGAGGAACAGACTATGCCGTTGAATTTTGCAACATTCAAGCAATGCCGCTCACGGATAGCATTGCAGATAATCTTAAAGTGTATATCCAACGGTTGAGCGATAAAAACCGAAACCCCACAAATGCCATTCAAACACCTTTGGATAGTATAGCTTGGGAGAAAATGAAAGCCGAAAAAACAGCTTTTATAGAGCAAGACAAGAACAGGAGAGTGTATTATTACAAACCTATTTCTATAACAATGTCCAGTTGCATAAAATGCCACGGAGGAAAAACCGATATAACCGAAAGCACACAAAAAATCATTACCCAAAAATACCCGGGCGATAAAGCTACCGGCTACCAAATGGGCGATTTAAGGGGAATGTGGAAAATTAAACTACAAGAAAATCAATAAAATGAAAACCTTTTTAAAGAAAAATATACTAACGATTATTGGCATTCCTCTCGGAGCTTTGGCAGGTTTTCTCTATTGGAAATTTGTCGGTTGTAATTCGGGGACTTGTGCCATCACATCAAACCCAATGAACAGTACTCTTTACGGTGCAGTTATGGGAGGATTATTGCTATCTATTTTTCAAAAAAACAATAAAAAAACAGTATGACATTTCAAGAAATAATAAATCAGGATAAACCTGTATTAGTAGATTTTTTTGCCGAATGGTGCGGACCTTGTAAAATGATGTCTCCCATTTTGGAAGATGTAAAAAACCGTATAGGCGATAAAGCAAACATCATAAAAATTGATGTGGACAAAAACCCACAAGCGGCATCGGCTTACCAGGTGCGTGGTGTTCCTACGCTTATTTTATTCAAAAACGGCAAACCTCTTTGGCGACAATCGGGCGTTGTTTCCACAAACGAATTAGAAAAAATAATCAATCAAAATCTCTAAACAATGTATAAAAACATCATTTTAATTTTTATTACAAGTTTGCTCTTTGTATCGTGTAATGGACAAACGCCAAACAATCTCCAATTGTTAAGTTCGTCTCAGTATGAACAAGCTATTGCTAAAAATAATGTAACAATTATTGATGTGAGAACGCCATCAGAATATCAGGAAGGGCACATTGAGAATGCTCAAAACATCAATGTACAGTCTGCCGATTTCAAAAGCAAGATGGAAAATTTTGACAAAACAAAACCTGTTTATATTTATTGCCGCAGTGGTGCAAGGAGTGCAAACGCTGCCAGAATTATGGAAGAAATGGGCTTTACCGAAATCTACGATTTAAACGGAGGAATCCTTTCTTGGAAAGGTGTATTAAAAAAATAATTTATTTATACTTTGATATTAAAAAACAAACTTCTCGGCATTGGCTTAGCGGTAATTATTATGATTGCTGCTAAATTATTGTCGGGATATTTACCCACTTTAGGAACAGCTTTATTAGCTTTGATTCTGGGAATTTCTGTTCGTCAGATTTTGACCAACTTTTCCCCTTTTTCATCGGGAGTTTCTTGGACTGAAAAATATGTTTTGGAAACAGCCATAGTATTTATCGGTTTTGGATTTGAAATATCAAAATTCAAAGAAATCGGAATTTCTACTTTAGCCGTTATTTTTGGAAGTATCATTTTGATTATTCTGTTGGCTTTATTACTTCAAAAATTCATTGGAAAAGAAGACGGAAAACGTTTTTTGCTACTTGGAGCAGGAAGTGCCATTTGTGGTTCGTCAGCTATTGGAGCTACAGCCCCTCTTATTCAGGCAAAAGAAGAAGAAACTGGAATCTCGTTGGCTGTTATCAATTTATTGGGATTATTAGGAATGATTTTACTCCCGATTATTGCAGTTGGACTTTCGTTTTCAAATCTCGAAACAGGGATTTTCTTAGGAGGAATTTTGCAATCTGTCGGACACGTAGTAGGTTCTGCTTTTGGAGTAAACTCTGAAGTCGGACAATTGGCAACCGTTGTTAAAATGGGACGAGTTGCTTTTTTAGTTCCGTTTTTATTGATTGTTTATTTTATGTTCCGAAAGAAAAGCGATGGAACAATACTAAAATTCCCATTATTTATTTTGTTCTTTTTAATAGCTGTTTTGGTTTCCCAAATCGGAGTTTTCAATTCGGAAACGGTTAGATCCTTATCCAAATCGGGAGATACTTTGCTTAATATCGGAATGGCAGCCATCGGACTAAAAATCAATATCAAATCGCTTTGGAAAATAAGCGGAAAAGCTTTTTTAGGCGGACTGATTATCTTTATTGTTCAGATTTTGATTTATTTTGCATATTTGCTCCTTAGCTAATGAAATATATTAACCAACATATCATTTTTAGAACTATTATCATTGCTTTGATGATGTGCTTGGCTTTGCCATGTTCTGCCAAGCAAGACATTAAAAAAGTGCTGAACATTCCGACTTTTGAAAATGTTGAAAAACCAAACAAAACCACAACTTGTCAAACATTAGTCGAAAAATCGACTCAAAAAATTTCACTTTCGTTTCAGAAGAACATGATGAAAAATAACTTCTTTGTTATTTTTCTTTTAGTCCATAATACAAGAAAACTTCCAAACATAAAATATAAAGAGAAATCGTTTTTTTCTCTTGTTCCGATTTATATACTGCACGAGCAATACCTGATTTGATTTTTGGTTGAGTTTATTTAATGCTTCAATAACAGGGTTATTGGGGCTTTCTGCATTTTCAATTTCTTAATCAAATTTTAATTCAAATCACAATGAACAATCAAACATATTCGTATGCCGGAATGTTTACCACAGCTTTGCGTTGGGTAGCCGGCTGGACATACTTTTCCGCTTTTTGGAGACGGCTTATATTAGAAAACAAACTTAATCCTGATGAAGCAGGATATATTGGCGAAAAATTCAATCACTTTTTGCCAAATGCTTTGGGTATAAAACCTGTAATAGAACATTTAGTTTCCAATCCCGACCAACTTTGGTGGGCAATGGCAATCTTTACAATAGTAGAAGGAATTGTAGGACTTTTATTTATGCTTGGCTTGTTCACCCGATTAATGAGCATCGGGGTTTTCTTCTTGGCTTTCGGAATTTTACTTGGTTCTGGTTGGTTAGGCACAACTTGTCTGGACGAGTGGCAAATAGGCGTTTTGGGAGTAGCCGCAGGATTTACCATTTTTCTTTCGGGAGGTGGAAAATATTCGTTAGATGAATATTTCACTTCTAAAAACAAATCTTTTACACGTAAAAAGTGGTTTGGTTTTTTAGGTTCGGGATTATTACCTGTTAAAGAAACTATTTTGAATAAAACCGTTCTTATAGGCTCTGTATGTATCATTGGATTAACACTGTTTACCAATCAGTATTTTCACGGAGGTGTGTATGGTAAGTTGCACAATCTTTCTGTTCGTCCACACGTAACTATTAGCAATGCTATTATTCACAATGAAACGTTATCTTTTACTGTTTTCAGAGATGAGGGAGCAGATGTTTACGGTTCTTTCCTTATAGGTATAAAACTGATAGACGAAAAGGGAAACATTGCTTTTGAACAAACACAAACCCAACTTTCACAATTATCCTCAGAGCAAATTAAGAATGACTATGTAGCCAAAGTAAAACCAGGAAAACATAGTCTGATACTTCCTTTGGGAGCAAGAGCCACGTTGATATTTCAAAATGATGCTTTCGGTCAATTAAAAGGAAACTATACGTTGGAGTTGTTGGATATTAGCGGAGCAAAATGGGAAACAGATGTTTTCGTAAAATAAATTTTCGTTGTGTAACCAAAGTAACTGTGCAATTTATTTAAAGGTTGCACTTTTGCAATATTCAAAATAAATAAACAAAAACGGCGTAAAAACTCACTGACTTCAAGGGTCATGTTTTTAGTTACAGAGCCGTGTTTGTAATCCTTGTAGGAGAAAGTTACTTTTCCGTCTTTAATAGCCTTGATACGATGATTGGAAATGGCGATTTTATGCGAATACCTGCCCAAATACTCAATGACATTTTTGGGTGATTTAAACGGCTCTTTGGCGTAAACTACCCAGTTTTTGTCATAGAGTTTTCTGCGTAAAGAAACATCCATTGGCGTGTTTTTCCCTTTGAGAAAATGGAGTAGTTTTTCCATGAATTTCCCACGGAAAACCTTTGCCATTGCTTTGGCACAGAACAAAAAATCACCGTTTGATGCGGAACTTTTCCATACATCGTCTTTGGTAAAACCACCGCTAGGAACAATCATGTGTACATGTGGATGAAGTGATAAATTTTGCCCCCATGTGTGAAGAATCGAAATTGCTCCCATCTTTGCACCAAGATGTTTTGGATTTGCTCCAAACGTGAAAAGTGTGCCCTTGCTTGCTTCAAAAAGCAGGTTGTAAACTTCCTTTGGATACTTCAAACAATAGGTATTAATTTCCTGGGGAAGTGTAAAAACTACATGAAAGTAAGTAACGCTAAGCAAGTCTTCTTCTCTGGCTAAAATCCAACGTTCACGGTTACTCGATTGGCACTTCGGACAATGCCTGTTTCTACAAGAGTTGTAGGCAATACGTTCGTGTTTACATGCTTCACTGTTACATCGTTCCAAATGCCCTCCAAGAGCCGATGTTCTACAAATCGACAAGGCGTTTAAGGTTCGTTGGTGTTGTTTTAGAACAGCGTTATTTTCATAAAATACGCCGCCATAATCACGAATGATTTGGGCTACTTCAAAATGAGGTCGCACGACTCTACTTTTTAAAGCCGTAAAGTGTATCCAATGGACTGTGTGCCACCTTCGGAATTACCTGTGCCACGTGCAAATAAATGATGGTTGTTTTGATATCCGAATGACCGAGTAAATGTTGAATTGAATACAAATCCACGCCATCTTCGAGCAAATGCGTTGCAAACGAATGTCGAAGTGTATGCATGGATACCTTTTTCTGAATCGGAGTCTTTTTTAGAGCTTCGTTGATGACATACTGTATGCTTCGCTCTCCCATCACAGTGCCAGTGTTTTGACCTTCAAAAAGATACACCTTGGGTTGTACCTCGTCCATGTACTTCTGAAAACGGGAGAGAATGAAATCCGACAAAAACACATACCTATCCTTTTTTCCCTTCCCTTGACGAATGTGAATTTGCTTGCGGTGAAAATCAATGTCTGAAATCTTCAAATAGCTAAGTTCGCTCATTCGAAGTCCACCAGCATTAGCAAAAGCCAATAAAAATTTGTGTTTCAAACTTCTCGGAGCTGAAAAAAGCAGTTTGCATTCTTCTTTGGATAGAACTGTTGGGAGTGTTTTTTGCTTCTTAATAACAGGCATTTGTAAGGCTTTATCGTTCATGTCAAACAATCGAAACCAATAGCGCAAGCCAAACACTGTTTGTTTGAAAAAGCTAATCGAGAAGTTGTCGTGAACAGTTAAACGATACAAGTAAGCATTGATTTCCTCCACAGAAACTTCATGTGGCACACGTCCAAAATGCAAAGCTAAATGAGCTAAATTACGACTATAGTTGGTGTGCATGCTATTGGAACATTGATCCAAAATCATGCGCTCATCAAAACGAACAAAAGCTTCTTTAAAACCAGGCACCATCATCTTTGCCTTTTGTAAAGTAGTTACATAATTTTCTTTCTTGAAAGTCATTTTTTTTATTTTAAATGTTGACTTTCGTGTACGGTAATTTTGTAATTTGGCAATGCTTATCTCGGGCAATGGCTAGCGAAGCTTTTGTTCAACATGCTATTACTCGCAAGCCGAAATATCCTCTTTGGTTAACATTTCTCTTTAGGAAAAAGTCTTATCTTCGTGTCTAAGTTAATGCTAAAAGTCGGCCAGCGAGTAGTAGCTTCCCGTTAGCGGTTATTGCAAAATAAAACCCAAAAACAACGATTTGCAAGAATCCAAATACTTTAGGCAGTGAACAAAAATTAAATTAAAGAACGAAAAATGAATATAACAATTATCATTATGACAGCAGTTTTACTGCTCACGTTGTTTTCTCCTTTTGGAGTTTATTATGGAGTGAAAATAGCAAAGAAGAAAAACTACAAAACACATCGAAAAATACAAAATATTATTTTTATAGTCTGTGTTGTCGGAGTATTTGCTTTAGAAGGATTAATTCGTTCAGAAGGCGGTTCTGGTAGTTTAGCTTCTGCAAGTAATTTTTATAATACTAAATTTTTTAATATTACACTATTCTCTCATATAATTATAGCAATTCTAAGTTATTTACTGTGGACAATTCTGATTATAATTTCGAACATTAAATTCCAAAAAAATCTTCCTGGAAAACTGTCGAAATTCCATAGAACAACAGGTTATATTATTTTTGGTGGCTTAATTTACACAGCAATTACTGCACTTGCAGTATATATGATGACTTTGAATCTAATATAAATTATTTGGAACATTTCGATAAACTTAATATGCTGAAAAGGCAACAAACCACCAACATATAAGAATTAAACCGTAGTGTAGCGTAGCGAAACTTCGGCTTTAGTTTCTGTTGACAATTGTGGAGCTAGCCCAGATTTTAGAAGCTATGGAGTTTTAAAGTTGTGATGTACTTTTTCAGAAATCAGTTGAGTAGTTTTTAGTAGTTTTCATTGAGTTTAGTAGTTTTTTTTCGCTTTATTTTGTCTGTTTCAAACTGAAACATAGGTATTTCTCTCTATTTTTTGTTACAAATCAAGCATTTTTCGAAAGTTTAGACAATAGTATTCCTGTTCTCCATTAGAAGAATTTACAAAGTATTGTTTTTCATTTGATTACGTTTGTCGTTGATGGTTATCGGTGGTGCATTTGCCCCAAACTGCATCACGATGACCATTTGCCCTGTTTTACAGCACGGACAAGCAGCAATATCAAAGCCTAATCTAGATTTTGTGATTTCTACGTAGTCGGACTTTGAAAAACGTTGAAAGTTTTCTCTGAATTTCGGAACTAAATCCTTCGCTTTGTCAATGGTGGTGTAGTATTCACCTTTCTTTTTAAATGTCATAATTTTAATTTTTAAGATTATGACTTGGTGTACGAAATTTTTTGTAATTTAGTGATGGGCTTGACTGTAGAGGCTAGCGAAGCTTTTGTTCAACATGCGTTTTGCGTCATGCGGGGTGATGTGCAAACTTGGAGCTTTGTACTTCTATTAAATTTTAGTAATAAATTGAAACTTTGTGCTCCGAAACCCGCCCGAACGCAAAGCCCAAATCCGTTACAAGCAAGCCTAACAGACGACACAACAACGACCAGACAGACGACTATAAACATAAAATGAAACGCTAATTTTGACAGTTAACCAACATACAGACTATATTTCAACTGGACAGCAACTGAGCCGACACACAAGCCGACCCTTCGCAAAACCAAAAGAGCCACTTTTTGCCCACTCACAGAACGAGTAAAAAGTAAATTAAAACTTTTATTGAATTTTATTTGCCCACCTAAAAATTAGTTTCTATTTTTGCGAGTGAATACTAACTAACATAAAAAATAAATTAGACAAGTATGCAACAATTTACAGAAAGACAAGTAGAGATAATGGAAGCAGCAACCAACAGAATTTCAAAATTCGGTATTCAGAATTTGACTATAAAGACACTCGCTGAAGATATTGGACTTTCAGAACCTGCATTATACCGCCATTTCAAAAG
>JBDHXR010000096.1:0-10958 GCA_039810825.1 Fluviicola sp. | reverse complement strand
CGGTAAACAATTTCTGAGGAATGAATTAATGCTACTAGGCGATTTTCGAAAACACTTCGAGTACTAGAAGCAATTCTATCTTGCAAAGTGCAAATTGATTCATCCAAACCTTCCATTATCTTTAAAAAATAATAGGCCAAATCTGTTGGAGTAATTCCATTATAGTAAGAAACCATTTCACTAACAGTAAGGTTAGTAGAATGTCCGATCCCACTTAGTACAGGTAGAGGAAAAGTTGCAATTGCAAAAGCCAAATCATAATTGTTGTAACAATGCATCCCTATTTCTCCTCCGCCACCTCGTATTATCACAACAACATCAAACAATGATTTTAGTTTTGAAATACGATCAAGTTGTAGCTTGATGGAGCTCACTGCTGAATCGCCTTGTAAGGTAGCTTCAAAGAGGAACGTATCAAAGTGATAGCGCTTGGGGTGACCGTTTAGCAAGGTAATAAAATCTGAATATCCTTTGCTATCGGCTTGAGAGATTATTGCTATCCTTTTAGGCAAAAAAGGCATCGTTAACAGTTGATTCTTATTTAAAACACCTTCATTTTGGAGGCGAATTAAGGTTTCTTGTCGTTCCTGATGAAGTGCCCCAATTGTATAGTTTGTATCTATGTCAAGAATATCTAGTCCAACATCATACAAAGGGTGATACACAATATTCACCAAGAGCAACAGTTGCATTCCATCTCGCAAAGGCTCTTTCACCTTTTCACTAAATTTATGCTGTATTTTTTCAAAATTTGTTTTCCAAATAGTACCCCTCATTTGTGCTACTATCAGCTCATTTTCTTTGTAAACCAATTCTGGGTAACAATGTCCTTTCTTTGTCAAATTAATTTTGTGCACTTCAGCTAGCACCCAATATGAACTTTTATACCGATCGGCAATCGTTTTTTGAAGAGACTGAGCAACTTGTTTAAGGGTAAAAAATTGAGGAATTTCCATATCTTTTACTAAAGGTAAGAATTCTAACTAATATAGAACTATCTATAAAGAAATTGATTTCATAACCACTCGTTGTTTCAACTGTTTCACTAAATTTGTATGCAATTACAAAAAACAATGGCACGCATTTTAACAGGAGTTCAAAGTACTGGAACACCACATTTAGGGAATTTACTGGGGGCAATATTACCAGCAATAGAATTGACCAAAAAAAATGAAAATGATTCATTTCTTTTTATTGCCAATTTACATACGCTTACTCAAATCAAGGACAAAGTTTTGATGACTGAAAATACCTATTCTACAGCTGCTACCTGGCTTGCATGCGGATTAGATCCTGAAAAAACAACCTTTTACAGGCAAAGTGATGTAGCTGAAGTGACCGAATTGATGTGGCATTTAATGTGTTTCTTTCCCTTTCAGAGACTTACTTTGGCGCATAGCTTCAAGGACAAAGCAGACAGGTTAGACGATGTAAATGCAGGACTTTTTTCTTACCCTATCTTAATGGCAGCCGACATTTTATTGTACGACGCTGAATTTGTGCCTGTAGGTAAAGATCAATTGCAACATATTGAAATCACAAGAGATGTTGCGTCAAGATTTAACCACCAATTGGGTGAAGTATTCGTAATTCCTGAAGCCATCACAAGCGAGGTAACAAAGATAATTCCTGGCACTGATGGAGAAAAAATGAGTAAATCACGAAACAATTTTATCAATATATTTCTTCCTGAAAAGGAGTTAAAAAAACAAGTAATGTCCATACAAACAGATAGCAAAGGATTGGACGAACCAAAAGACCCCAACTCGTGTAATGTATTTAGATTGTTTGAATTGGTAGCTGGAGTAGATGAAGTGAATGCAATGCGCACTCATTACTTACAAGGTGGATACGGCTATGGCCATGCAAAAACAGCACTTTTTGAAGTTTTGTTAAAATGTTTTCAACAAGAACGCGAAAAATACAATTACTTGATGGCAAACAAAGGAGAAATAGATAAAGCATTGGAATTAGGCGCAAATAAAGCACGTTCAGTAGCATCTGTTACGTTAAGAAAAGTGAGAGAGAAATTAGGTTACTAATCTAAAAGGTTAAATATCAATACACTATTCTATAATTGTGGATAAATTAACAATCTTTTTATGATTATTCTTTCTAAATTTAGGCGCAATTAAGTTTTGCTTGATTAAAATATTATTTTTGTAAAACACTACAACAAATTATCAGATATGTCAAAATGGCTTTTAGCTCTTATTTTGCTCTTAAGCGGTTTAAGTTCTTGCACGAATGAAGCAGATGATTTAGAAAACATGAAAGCAATAGGAGGAGCTAGATATGGTGGTTTTTTCCGCTTTATGTCTTCCGAAAAAATTGAATCTCTTTTCCCATTAGAATCTACATCCGTATATAGTCAACGCATCACCTCTCAAATATTTGATCCAATATTAAAATTGGACGAAACAGGTTCTAAAGTAATACCAGGAATTGCTGAGAGTTATGCTGTTTCACCTGATGGAAAGACATACACACTTACCATTCGTAAAGGGATTTATTTTCACGCTGATGATTGTATAGAAGGCGGAGAACGTGAGTTAAACGCTGAAGACGTGAAAAACACGCTAGACATGGCATGTAGCGGCTTGAAAACAAACCAAATAGCTTACATCATTAAAGATAAAATTGTAGGAGGAGAAGAGTTTAATAAGGCAACAACAAAAGCGTTTAAAGCAGGTGGCGTTTCCGGAATAACTACTGAAGGAAGCTATACAGTAAAAATAAATTTAGTTGAAGCATTTGCAGGTTTTGATAAGCTACTTACCTATTCTGGGTTTGGTGTTTTTCCAAAAGAAGCTTATGATTATTACAAAAATGAAATTGGAAAACATCCGGTTGGTACAGGACCTTTTAAGTTAAAATCATACACCGATAATGGAATAGAACTTACACGAAACTCAAATTATTGGGCAAAGGATGAATTTGGGAACAAATTGCCGTTCTTAGCTGGAATCAACATGACTTATGCAAAGGATAAGAGAAGTGAGTTAAAGTCTTTCAGAAATCAAGAAATTGATTTGGTTTTGGAAATACCAAGTGAAGAGGTGGATAACATTTTAGGCTCTTTGCAAGAAGCGCAAGACGGAAAAACAGTAAAACACAAAGTAGATTCTAAACCATCCTTCTCTGTTTCTTTCTTGGCCATGTCTGAAAAATTTGATCAATTTAAAGATGTACGTGTTCGTCAAGCATTTTACTACGCTATAAACCGTGACGAATTGGTGGATATTGGTATTCAGGGCGATGGGTATCCGGTAGAATTTGGATTTATTCCTGCAACTCCATTTTATCCTGCTGCACGTGTAAAAGGAGTGGTATTTAATGTGTCTAAAGCGAAAACCTTACTTGCTGCTGCAGGTTTTGAAAATGGAAAAGGGTTCCCAACGATGGAAATTTTTGTAAGTGGAAAAGAAGGGTCAACTCGCCACCTCATGGCAAAGGATGTATCCAAACAATTGAAAGCGAATTTAAACATAAATACAGTTGTAAAACTGGTAAGTTTTGATGAAAGAAACACCTTGGTATCTTCTGGCAAGGCACCGATGTGGCTTTCTGGATGGGTAGCAGATTATCCAGACGGAGAAAGCTTCTTATCCTTATTCCAAGGAAAATACGCAAACACAAATTCAAGTTTCTTGAATCCATTCCAGTATAAAAATGCAAAATTTGATGCGCTTTACGCCAAAATAAACAGAGAGTTAAACGAAAAAAAGCGTACAGATTTTATGGTTCAAGCGGATCAAGTAGTTACGGATGATGCAGTAGTGATTCCTCTAACAAATGATGATTTTATCACTATGATAAACTCACGCATTAGAAACTTTACTACCAATTCTTTGGAAGCAATGAATTTTAGCAAGGTGTATATTAAAGAACCAAAAGAAAACGAATTAGATTAATTTCTGGCTTTGCTGAATTGTAGCTTTCAGCAGTTCAATTTTCTCTTTATTGGGCATCATCAAATTCTCTTCAAAGGCAGTGCCTTGTTCAACAATTTGTTTCTCTGTTCCTGAAAAATGTATGGCATCTACTTTTGCGGCTACAAGCTTTGGTATATTTTGAACAGACACACCGCCACCTGCCATAATCTCAATGCGGTTTGAAGCATAACTTATCATGGATTCAATTCGTTCAATTCCGGTATCAACAGTTAACATAGATCCACTTGTAAGGATTCGCTTAAACCCTAAATCAACTAATACATCAATTGCATGTTTCCAATTTGGAACGTGGTCAAAAGCTCTATGAAAGGTGAAATCTAAGCTTTCTGAATTTTTCATCCATCTTTTCAACGTTTCTCGCTTAATGTTTTTATCGTGAGTTAACACTCCAACTACAACTCCTTTAGCTCCAGAATTTCTCATTTCTTGAATTTGCAATTGCATCAATTCCTCTTCAAAATTCGAGTAGGTAAATCCCCCTGCTTTTGAACGAATAAGCACGTGCTGTTCAATACCTAGTGTTTGATCTATCCAATCAACCATCGATCTTGTTGGCGTTAAACCACCTTGTTCTAAATTGACACACGTTTCAATTCTATCTATTCTTAGTTCTTTAGCAAGAAAAGCCGCCTCAAGAGTTGATACACACAATTCTACTTTCATCGTGTAAGTATGATTTCATTGATAAAGGTCCATGGAGTATATCCGGCACCCGGCATTCCTTCTGCTGTTTTCTCATTGTTAATTACCGTTATTCTTACATAACGTGCTTTCATCTTTCTATTCAGGGAAACGAAATCAGCATCAATTTTCCTTACATCAATTTTCTTGAATGCTTTATTATTCGATGAAGTTTCAACAATCCACGTGTGTGGTCTGTATATCCAAGACCCAGGGTCGTGAAGTGTTCCTAGTTCTATCGTTGAAAATTGAGTCTTTTTCTCTAAATCTAATACAAATTGAATCGTATCCACATCAAAGCCGAGCCATTCATTTCCTTTCCATGGAATGCTCCCTAAAACTCCGTCTGTAAGTCCCAAGTTGCCATTATGGTTGTATTTTTCACTTGGTAGCGTAGTAAAATACACTTTCTTTCCTAAAGCTAAATGTGAAGTGATTTCAAAAGAACATGGTCTTGCTTTCTGCTGGTTGATTTGAGACTGCACCTCGATAACGTGTTTTTGTTTCACATTTGAAGCAGCAATAAACAAGGAATCTGATTTTTGGTTATTGAGGTAAAACGAAACTTCTTGAATTGGTTTTTGGAAAACATAAGTAAGTCCATTGTTTGACACACCGAGCTTAAGAGCAGGATCTAAAAACGAAGTAGCATAATTGATTTTATCATGCTCCAATTGGGGTAAATAAACATCTGCAAGTTGTTGAACAAATTGGTTGTAAGGCAACTTACTTTTATTCCACAACACTTCTGACATGGCAACTAAACGAGGAAAAAGTTGATATTGAACACGGTCAATAGTAGGAATGTATTCGGTCCACAAATTTGCTTGTCCACCTAAAATATATTTTTGATTATCCGATGAAATCCCTTCTAAAGGATTGTATCGATAAACTTTATCCAGAGGCAAATACCCACCGATTGCCAAAGGCTCAGACGGGTGGCCACTTTGGTAATAATCAAGATAGCAATGAGATACAGGGCACATCACTGCGTCATGGTGCAACTTGGCAGCTTCTTGTCCACCTTCTGGTCCGCGCCACGACATAACTTGTGCATTCGGAGCCAATCCACCTTCAAGAATCTCGTCCCAACCTATTATTTTTTTCCCTTTAGAGTTAACAAAAGTCTCTATGTCTTTGATGAAGAAACTTTGCAATTCGTGTGCATCTTTGAGTTTGTTATCACGCATAATTTGCTGACACTTTTCGCATTTGTTCCATTCTACTTTCGGGCATTCATCTCCGCCGATATGTATAACAGGATAAGGAAAAATTGCCATCACTTCTTCCAAAACATTTTTTAAAAACGTGCGTGTTGCAGGCTGACTACAGAAAACATCATTAAATACGCCCCAAGTTCCAGCAACAGGAATTTGTTTTTCTTGACAGCTCAATTCAGGATATGCAGAAATAGCTGCACTAGCATGCCCAGGCATTTCAATTTCAGGAACTATTTCTATTCCTCGTTGTTTGGCGTAAACAATCAATTCTTTTGCTTGCTCTTGCGTGTAAAATCCGCCGTAATGCTTCTTTTGGTACTCAATTGGGAGTTTGCTGTAATGTCCAATCAATGTGCTATCTCGCCACGCACCTACTTCAGTCAATTTTGGATATTTTTTGATTTCTATACGCCACCCTTGGTCATCCGTTAAATGCCAGTGAAAACGATTTAACTTCAATTTTGCCATTTGATCAATCAACGCTTTGATTTCTGATAAGGAGAAAAAATGTCGTGCGCAATCCAAGTGCATTCCTCTATACTGAAAAGCAGGTTCGTCACTGATTTGAACTAAAGGAATGCTCAAATCTTTTTCAATCAACTGATTAAGTGTTTGCATTGCATTTAGAAACCCTTCTCTGCTTGAGTAAGTAATTTCTATTGAATTTGCAGTTACTTGCAAGTCATAGCCCTCAGAATAAGTAAATGAATTCACCTTTGTTAACTGAACGTTTGCTTTTTCAGAAGAATTAAAATCTAGTCTTAATGAATGATTGTTTTGAAACAATCCTACTAAATATGCAGCATGAAAACGTGAGTCCTCATTTTCCACTATCGAAATATGATTTACACATTGAAATTTTCCGGGTTGAATAGTTACTTTGTTAGGTTGAGGAAAAACGTTGCAAATTTGTGCTTGACTAGAAATAACCATCATAAAAAAACTACATAATGCTAAAGTTTGATTCAATTTCATTGTATTACTTTTTAAAGTAGAACTTGTATTTAAAAAACGATTTATATAACTTGTCCGAATAATTGCAAAATTAAACGTTTTGAAACATCTTGTACACTCATTTTTTCTGATTATGGCACTCCTATCAGGATTGGTATGCTATAGTCAAAAAGAAATCATAAATCCTTCAGTTTACAATTCGTGGAAAAGCATTGGCGAACGTCAGCTATCAAACGATGGAAAATATGTGACCTATACCATAAAACCATACAAAGGCGATGGTTATTTATATATTCAAAACCTGCTTCTCAACAAAGTAGATTCGATTTTTAAAGGATATGCTTGTAAAATTAGTTCTAATTCAAGTTTTGCAGTTTTTAAAATTCATCCGGGATATGACACCTTGCATAGCGCAGAATTGAAAGAGAAAAAGAGTGATTTATGGCCAAAAGATGAACTTGCTGTTTATTATTTGAAAGCTGACTCTATCCAAAAATTTGGAAAAATTAAAAGCTTTGAATTAGCTGAACAGGGAAACACATTGGTGTATCTAGGTACTGAAAATAAATATCCTAAATATTATCTAACTAAAAAAGAAGCAAAAGCTTTAGCTAAAACAACGAAAAAGAGTGGTACACCTAAATCTGACGGTAAGTTGCTATCAATACTCGACCTAGCATCCAATCAGCTTAAATGCTTTACCCAAGTAAAAGAGTACACACTCAGTAAATCCGGAAGATATGTAGCTTTTCTGCAGCATACTAAATATAAAAGAGACTCCTTACGCTTGAATGTGTATGATTTAGAAAGCAAAAATCATTGGCAAGCTTCAAAACAAGTACTTGAATTGGTTGGATTAAACTTTTCTGGCGAAAAAGAAGATTTATTTGGATTATTTACACGTGACACTGCAAGTGACAAGAAATGGAGTCTATTCCGATATTCGCCCGCTAAACAAGTTTATGACCTGTTGATTGACACGAACAAAGTGTTTGAAAACAATCAAGTGCTATCAAAGAATTTTACACCATATTTAAACAACAACGATAAAGATTTGTTTTTTGGTATCGCAGCTATGCCAGACAAACCATTCAAGGACACGCTTTTAGAAAGAGAAAAAGTAGTGCTTGATATTTGGTCTTGGGAAGATAAGCGCATACAACCTGAGCAATTAAAAGAATTTAAAAACGATTTGAACAAAACAAATTTGACCGTTCTTCATTTGGATAAAAATGAATTTGTTGTATTAGGGAATGACAGCTTACAACTACAATACTCATCAAAAAGACCACAAAATTTCATTTTAGCCACCTGCAATGAAGCAAGTATGTATAAATCGTGGGAATACCCATTTACTCGGAATTATTACTTGATTCGTGTCTCTGATGGGAAAATTATTCCAGAATATCAAAATCAATCTTCTGCAGTTCACCTTTCACCTTATGAAAATTACCTATGCTTTTGGAATGAAAACTCGCGAGCCTATTACATCCGCAATAGAAACACTGAAAAAGAAACTTGTGTTAGTTGTGGAACTAAGCAAAATTTAGTTGAAGACATCAATGGAATGATTTATCAACCTCAACCACTCGGAATTATTGGATGGGGAAATCATGATGAATATTTATTTATAGAAGCGGAAAAAGCTCTATTGATGTATGATATTTCAGCGCAAAAACTGATAAATTTTACAGCAACACTTCAAAAAAATGAACGTGATACCAATTACACATACAGGGTAATGAATTTATCAACAGACTCTGTGTCATTTTATCCTGAAAACACCATTATTGTACAAACTGACAAAATTTCTCGTGATCAGAAAGTCTTTTCTATTGAAAACAATTTTATTAGTCCTACATTTAAGCTTTTGGCCACTTCACCTCATTATTATGGAGCATTTTTAAAAGCAAAAAACAATAAACGTATCCTGTTTACCAGATCTTCGGTAAAAGATTACCCCAATTATTTTACCATACAAGCAGACTCTGTGGTACAACTAACTAACGCTAATCCACAGCAAGCAAACTACAATTGGGCTACAGTAGAAGTGGTGAAATGGAAATCGTATTCCGGAATAAATTTAGAAGGACTACTATACAAACCGGAAAACTACAACGAAAACAACAATTATCCATTATTGACCTATTATTATGAGTTAAATTCTGAAAACCTTCATACGCATTACGCTCCACGTCCAACAGCCTCAATAATTTTCCCAACAGAATACGCATCAGCTGGATATTTAGTGTTCATCCCAGATATACGATATACAGCGGGACACCCTGCTAACAGTGCTTATGACTGTATTATGAGTGGAGTAGATGCGGTGTTGGAAACTTATCCAAACATTGATAAAAAACGATTAGGACTACAAGGTCAGAGTTGGGGTGGGTATCAAACCGCTCAGCTTATTACCATGACAAACCGATTCAAGTGTGCAATGGCAGGGGCACCAGTTTCCAATATGTTTTCTGCGTATGGAGGAATACGTTGGGGGTCTGGATTTAGCAGACAATTTCAATACGAGCACACACAAAGTAGAATTGGCAAAAACATTTGGCAAGCACCTGAATTGTATGTAGAAAACAGTCCTCTATTTGGCTTACCTAAAGTAAATACAGCCCTTCTCATTATGCACAACGACAATGATGGCGCTGTACCTTGGTATCAGGGAATTGAACTCTATATGGGCTTACGCAGGTTGCAAAAACCAGTTTGGTTATTGAATTACAACGGTGATGAACACAACCTGATGAAACCAGCAAATAGAATGGATTTAAGCATTCGAATGCGCCAATTTTTTGATTACTATTTATTGAATGCAGCTGAACCACTTTGGATGAAAGTAGGAATACAAGCCACTAAAAAAGGGAAAACACTAAATTATCAATTAGAAGAATAATCTGCTTATTTATAAGTGATTACAAAAATGTCTTCATCGTCTTTTTTGAAAAACTTGTCTTCTCGTGCCAATTTTTCTAAGAAGTCTTGATCTTTGATTTTTGAAAGCATGTAGTTTGTTTCGCTCAATTTAATAGATACAGCTGCCCTGCTTTCTTTTAATTGCGCTATCTTTCTATTTTGACTAATCACAGTAAAAATATCTACATCATCCAAAAACAGGTTGTAGATTACAAAAACCGAAATTGTAAAAATATATTTATTCCGAAATGGCCGTAAATACTTCTTCATAGGTCAAAATTAATAGATCAAATACATGAATTTTAAATCTGTGATAGAAGATATCCGCTTTGAATTGTTAATTTGTAAAAAAGAAAAATAGGTATTCACAATTTTAACACAAACTTTTTTCATAGCAGATAAGTGAGCATCAATATTAGTGTGTTATTAACCACATAGGAGCCTCATAGAATAAAATTATCTCTTCGAGTTGTTTAACCACTTCTGATAAAAATTTGATCGCTCAAGATTTCAAGCTTCAGAGGAGCGACTTAAAGAAAACCATTCCAACAAATATTTTTAGTTGAGTAAAAGTTTACTATTTACTCCAGAACAGTATCACCCGGAAACTGATATTTCGCCCCGCTGGGACTTTTCTTGTTTTGTATAGTTATTATTAGTTGGATTACACTCCCCTGAAGCTTATCCTGTTGAGTTTAACGTGTTTATTATCTGAAACTTTCCAAATTCATTTACCCAGTTATATATACCTTGTTGTAAAGATGCGAATACTCAATAAAGAAAATTTTTGGGCAGTTTCATATTAATTTAATAACCAGAGATAAGGTCTTTTACCAAAACTTCTATACAATTAAACAATATTATTTAATTGTTTCGAAAATTTCCAAGTGTTTATGGAGTATTCAGAATGGAATTATAATCAAAATTCTACTCCCACCAAGTCTCAACCCAATAAAGCAATAAATCAAAAACGCAATATTGCGTTCAAGTCAGTGTTTTTAAGGGTTTCAGGCGTTAATTTACCTACTCACACTCACAAAACCCTGAAAACTCACCTGCTTTTTGTCTTTTGGGTTGATATACTGTAAATTCACAAAATATACCCCTTCTGTGACGTCTTCACCGTTCCATAACTTGTTTTCTCCTGTTTTAAGCACACCTTCAAAGGTAAACACATCATTTCCCCAGCGGTTTTGAATGCTCAGTTTAACAGGTAATTCTT
>JBDHXR010000095.1:0-11017 GCA_039810825.1 Fluviicola sp. | reverse complement strand
ATGTTTTTCAATAGATGGTCGCACTCCATTTCCTTCATTTCCCATAATAAGTAAGGCGTTTTTTTCGTAGGGTACTGACCTGAAATTTTCACCCGATAACATTGCACCGTATTTTGGAAGAGAAGACTGCATTAGAAAAAAATCTAAATTCACATAGTGAACAGGAATGCGGTAAATAGCTCCCATTGATGCTTGGATAACCTTTGAATTGTAACAATCAACTGTGTCTTCTGAACAAACCAACTGGGTAACACCAAACCAGTCTGCTAACCGCAAAATTGTTCCCATATTACCTGGGTCTTGAACACCATCTAACACAAGAGATAAGCCAACCTTTGATATAGAATAAGGCTTCTTTTTAAATACAGCAAGGCACTTATTTGGTGTTTTTAATGACGAAACCTGCTCCAATTCTTTTGCATGTACCAAGAATAATTTGTTGCTAAATTGGTTTGGAATTTCATGTGAAAAAGACTCCGTGCAAACAATGATTTCAAGTTGCGAAGAAGCATGTTTCAATCCTTCAAACACAGATTTTTCTCCTTCAACAATAAATAGATTTTCCAATTCACGCACTTTTTTTTGGTGCAATGAACGAATCCATTTTATTTTATTTTTTGAAAGGTATTCCACACGTAATTTTTTTTCAAACTTACCAATTTACACCCGAATAAATGAAATTTTAGTTTGTTTCTTATTTTTGCACTATGCTGAGCAAATCAAGGTTACATTTTGTATATTCGTATGTATGTATTTTTAGCACACTATTTCTGATTGAAGCGTGTTCAGCTACAAAGTCTATTCCACCCAGCCGGCATTTAATGGTAAAAAACAACATCAAAATCTCTGGAGACAAAATGAAAACTACAGAGGTTGATGAAATCATAAAGCAGCAACCAAACTCACGTTTCTTAGGGCTTCGTGTTCGGTTAGGACTGTACAATGCAATTGATAGTGCACGTTTGGTAAAACATAAAATGAAAAAGATTGATCGTTTTCATCGGAAGAACAGCAAAAGAATTCAAAAGGAAATTCGCATTAATACCAAAAGAAGAAACAAAGCAATCAAGCGAGGAGATTCAGATTACATCTATAAAAAGATAAAATTAAAAGATACTCTAAATGATATTCAAACTTGGCGCGAAAAAGTGAAATTCAAATTGGGTGAAGCACCAGTTGTGGCAGATTCTACCTTGCTTTCTAAATCTAGAGCACAAATTAAAACCTTCATGCACTCGAAAGGCTATTTTTACGCTACAGTGGTTGCAGATTTTGATACACTGCATAAAAAGTTGAACAAATCCAAACAAAAACGAAAAGTTACATCCAATTTTCACATTCAAACCGGAGCTCGTTATTACATTGGAAAAGTGAATATGATTTGCACAAATCCGGGAATTAAGAATGACTTTCTTAGATTTTTACGAAAAGAGGATGATAAAAATGGATACAACAAAGAGTTTCAGAATAGTATCGTTGATAGCAAAGAGGTTAAAATTCCATTCGATGCAGAAAAATTAGATGATTACAGAGCAGAATTGGCTACATACCTGCGCAATCAATCGTATTACGGTTTTGTAACTGAAAACATTTCGTTTAAAGCGGATACTTCTGCAAGAAATATGCTGATGAACCTCACTTTTGTTTTCAAGGATAGAGCAATACAAGATAAAAACCATCAAGATTCGGTTTATTTTGTTCCACATCAAAGTACTAAAATTCAAAAAGTTCATTTCCACATTGCTGATACAAGCAGATATAAAGGGAATTTCAAAGAAGATATGAAAGCTTTGGGTTTGGATTTTAAAGAAAATAATTTTTTGGTTACTAGAGATAGCATGGTTTATAAGAAATTGCTCAAGAAAGTAGAAGATTATGTGGCATCTGCAAAAGTTGGACATAAAGTCATCTTAAAAAGCGTAGTAAACAAGACGCTTCTGGGCAAAATGAAAGACAGCATTGATTTTGATCCTTTTAGAATTGCAACTTTTTATTACAACCAACAACTTTTTGTAAGTCCGAAATTGATTGAAGCACAAAACTATTTAGAAAACCAAAATTATTATAAAGAATACTACTTAGAACGCACCTTTAGCAGATTGGTTCAGCTGAATTTGTTTTCAGTAATTAAACCCGAAATTAGAGAACCAAATCCAGGAAGTGGCTTGGTAGAAGTGCATTATTACCTAGTTCCTGCATTAAAACAAAGCTTCAGTTTTGAACCTCGTGCAAAAAATTCAAATGGATTTTTAGGAGTTAGCGCTTCATTGAATTACAACAATAAAAACATTTTTAGAAGTGGTACCAACTTTACTTTTTCAATTTCAGGTGGTTTTGAATCCAACCCGGGAGTGTTCAATACAGACGATAAGGGAAAGAAGATAAAAACTCAAGGAAGAAGTTTTAATACCATAGAAGTTGGTCCTTCAATGAAGTTGGATATTCCTGGTTTGTTTCCTTTTGGTGTAACAATTTTAGGGAAAAGACAAAGACCCCGAACAGAATTATCTACAGCCTATAATTATCAAAATAGACCTGAGTTTGAACGCGGTTCTTTTCAGTTTAACTATTTATACAAATTTATGGTTGGTGATGGGAAGACACAGTCCTTTTCTTTTGGTTTGCCAGGTATGTCTGTTATTAAATATGTTTTCATTTCGCCAAAAGGTGATTTTGAAGAAAAAATTAATTTGCTGAATGATTTGTTTTTGAAAAACGCATACCGCAATCAATTCGTTTGGGAAGATTTCAAGCTTAATTTCGATTTTGATAACTTAGAAAAAAAGAAAAAAATTTCTAATAAACTTCGAATTTTATATGGTTTTTCCTTTTCAATAGCAGGAAACTTAGTGAATGCGATAACTTCTGCCAATCCGAAGTATGACGATTTGGGACACAAAACCATGTTCGGAGTGCCTTTTTCTCAATTCACTCTTTTTGATAATAAGCTGATTGCCTATTATGAGCCAAAGAAAAACCACATCATTGCTTTTCGAACCATGGCAGGAGTTGGTTTTCCGATGAAAAACTCCCCACTTACTCTGCCTTATGATTATTCATTTTTTGCTGGTGGAGCAAATGATAACAGAGGGTGGGCTGCTCGTTCATTGGGTCCTGGCTCATACGAAGGCTTGCTCGACCCGAATAAGGTTGCAACACAAATTGGCGATGTGCGTTTTAATGCTTCATTGGAATATAGAATTAAAACAGGAGGCTTTTTTGGGCATGCTTTGTTTATTGATGCCGGAAACATTTGGACAATGAAAAACGACCCAAACCGTGTTGGTGGTCAAATTTCTGCACGCTTTTTACGCGAACTTGGAGTTGCTTTTGGTTATGGTTTGAGGTTTGATTTTACGTATTTTATTTTTCGTTTAGACCTTGGTTTCCCAATTTACAATCCTACATTCCCCGAAAAAGAACGCTGGATATTTTCTAAAAAAACCGAATTTTATCAGAAAGCAGAAGCTGTTTACGGCTCAGATTACAAAAGTTACATTCCAAACTTATTCATTCCACGACTTAATTTTGGAATAGGTTTTCCATTTTAGTTCCTTTTCATTACTTTTACAGTCCAAAATATTTTTCATGGCTCATACAATAAAACCAGGTGTTGCCTCAGGAGATGAGGTTCAAGCAATTTTTAAGTTAGCAAAAGAGAAAAAGTTTGCATTGCCAGCGGCAAATGTAACCTCAACTTCTACAGTAAATGCAGTAATTGAAACCGCAGCTAAATTAAATGCTCCGGTAATTGTGCAGTTTTCAAATGGTGGAGCTCATTATTTTGCAGGAAAAGGATTGTCAAACAAAGACGAAAAAGCTGCAATACTTGGTGGAATCTCTGGTGCAAAGCATGTACACCAATTGGCAGAAGCTTATGGCGCAACAGTGATTCTTCATACAGACCACTGCGCAAAGAAATTGTTGCCTTGGATAGATGGGTTGTTGGATGAGGGTGAGCGTTTTTTTAAAGAAACAGGAAAGCCTTTGTATTCATCTCACATGCTTGATTTCTCTGAAGAATCGTTAGTTGAAAACTTAGATATCTGTAAAAAATATTTAGCTAGAATGGCTAAAATGAACATGACCTTAGAAATTGAATTGGGAATTACTGGTGGTGAAGAAGATGGTGTGGACAATACTGGTGTTGACTCTTCTAAATTATATACTCAGCCCGAAGAGGTAGCATATGCCTACGAAGAATTGATGAAAATCAGTCCTCGTTTTACGATAGCAGCTGCTTTTGGAAATGTACACGGAGTGTATAAGCCGGGAAATGTGAAATTGACGCCTAAAATATTATTGAATTCTCAAGAATACGTTCAAAAGAAATTCAACACACAACCAAACCCAATTGATTTTGTTTTTCATGGTGGTTCTGGCTCTACATTGGAAGAAATTAGAGAGGCAATTGGCTATGGTGTGATCAAGATGAATCTAGATACCGATTTGCAGTTTGCATTTACCGAAGGTGTTCGTGATTATGTTGTAAAGAACATCGATTATCTAAAAACTCAAATTGGCAATCCTGAAGGTGATGATGTGCCAAATAAAAAATATTACGACCCTAGAAAATGGTTGAGAGATGGTGAACTAACATTCATTAAGCGCCTTGAACAATCATTCCAGGATTTAAACAACGTGAATACTTTATAATTCAATTAAAAATATATGTCTAATTGGTTTAAACGATCTAAAGAAGGTATTACAACTTCTACAAAAGATAAGAAAGAAACTCCTGAAGGCTTGTGGTGCAAGTGTTCTCGATGTAAAACTGTATTTACAGCAGATGATTTAGAAGCAAATGCTTGGGTTTGTGATAGATGTTCTAATCATGAGCGCATTACTGCCGAACAATATTTTAAAATCATTTACGACAATGGTAAATTTACAGAACTTGACCCTGATGTGGTGTCTGGCGATCCATTGGAGTTTTCTGATACAAAAAAATACACAAGTCGTGTTGCATCCACTCAAAAAGCTACCGGTTTGAAAGATGCTGTGAGAACTGCTGTAGGAAAACTAGATGGGCATGATTTTGTAATTGCTGCAATGGATTTTAAGTTCATTGGTGGTTCAATGGGATCTGTGATGGGGGAGAAAATGGCTAGGGCAATTGATAAAGCGATTGCACTTAAAGCTCCATTCATGATTATTTCAAAGTCCGGTGGTGCACGTATGATGGAAGCAGGATTTTCGTTGATGCAAATGGCTAAAGTTTCAGGAAAACTTGGTCAGCTTGCAAACCATAAATTGCCTTATATTTCGTTTCTGACTGATCCAACTACAGGAGGTGTAACTGCCTCTTTTGCCATGTTGGGCGACTTGAATATAGCTGAGCCTGAAGCGTTAATTGGTTTTGCTGGTCCACGAGTGGTGAAAGAAACAATTGGTAGAGATCTTCCGGAGGGCTTCCAAACTTCAGAATTTGTATTGGAGCACGGTTTCTTGGATTACATTGTGGATAGAACTGAACTGAAAGAAAAACTTGCGGCTTCATTGAAATTATTTCGTTCATAAGCGTTTACTTAAATGAAAATCCTTTCAGAAAAGGATCTTGTTGTTACTAAGTGGAGTGGTGGTGAAACAACTCAATTGGCTATTTCTCCTGAAAATGCAACGCTGCAAGATCGAAATTTTGAATGGCGTATTTCTAGCGCAAAAGTTGACTTAGAAACATCCGATTTTTCTGACTTTTCTGGTTACAAAAGAGTAATCATGCCGTTGGACAATGATGTGGTATTGACACATGACACACCTTCAGGTAGGTTGAATGTTTTGTTGTCTGCCTTTGAACAAAATATTTTTGATGGAGCATGGAAAACTACTTCTAAAGGGATAATGACAGATTTTAATGTGATTTTTAAACCGCATTTATGTCCAAAAATACAAGTAAACACATTGAAAGTAAATGAATCTTATACCAACTCAAATCACGAGAGTATATTTTTTTTATACAAAGGAGAAGTTGAAATAGAAGGAAAGGCAATTCATGCTAAGGCTATATTCTTTACTCATAATATATTGAAATTCAATATCTTGAAAGAATCTACACTTATTTCAGTGAAGTTTATGGACAGAAATTAGATTATTCATTGATAACTTATGAATATTCATTTGTTTAGTTTTTTTATTCAATATCAAATTAAGTTTATTTTGTTTCTTATATATTCGTACAGTTAAAACTAATTAAACAGTGCAAAGAATACCTAATAGACCGATTGTACTACTTGTATTTCTTTTGATATGCTTTTCATCTTTTTCGTCAGTAAAAGAGGAGCTTATCAACAAGTACGACGCTAATGGTAATAGAACAGGATATTGGGTTGTAGATGCACAAAATAATCCGACTTCACTTTTTAGTAAAAACAAACAAAAGGAAGGCTCTTACATTAAAGGTAGAAAACAAGGTGCTTGGATTCTTTATCACAATGACGGTGAGACTCCTCGTTTGATCGGAGAATATTCAGACAATAGACCTAAAGGTGTTTTCTTCCGATTTGGCAGAAAGGGAAATATTGCACAAGCTGGTGTAGTAAACAAGAAAAATGATCTTCCGTACGCTGTATACAAACGAAATGAATTGTTTGCCTGTAGAATGTTATTAAGCAACTATGATGTAGTTGCAGGACAAGTGTTTTTTGAAAAATTAGTTTTCAACAAACCCTATGAATACCAATTTTGGTTAGAAGATAAGTATTACGACAACAAAGTGGCGTACGATAAAGTTAGTTTCAACTGGTTGAACCAAAATTATTCTACTCTTTTCGCAAATTTCTTGGCAGTTCGTTCGCCTAAAGTGATATCCATTACTGCAGATGATTCCATACTTGATGAAGAACTAAAATTGGTTGAAGAAAAACAAACTGCTGTTGCTGTAACTAAAACAAATTTACCACCACATGTTACAAATCCTTCTGTAGCAAATGGAATGGTATTTCAGCGAAACGGCTTTAATAAACTATATACACCTGCAGATGAAATTTGGATGGATGGTTTATTTAGAAACGGACAATTGTATTCAGGAAAAGTGTTTGAGTACGATAAGGATGGCGTGTTATTCCGTGTGCGTGTGTATCAAGAAGGTGTATATGTGAAAGATGGAATGATATAATTTTTCGAAAGTCGTATTTTTTTATTTTTTTTCCATTTGTTTTACTATCTTTGCACCTGCAATTCCAAAACATGGATGCGTACATAATAATTATTCAAGAAATATTGGCATGTATTTAAGTACAGAAAAAAAGAAAGAATTTTTCAATAAATTTGGAGGTTCAGACACAAACACAGGCTCTACAGAAGGGCAAATTGCATTGTTTTCATTTCGTATTGCTCACTTAACAGAGCATTTGAAAAAGAACAGAAAAGATTACGCTACACAACGTGCACTTCAATTGTTGGTTGGTAAGCGTCGCTCTTTGTTAGATTATTTGAAAAACAAAGATGTTGAAAAATATCGTAACTTAATTAAAGAATTGGGCTTGCGTCGTTAATTCGCAAGTTGATTTTTTAAACTATTTATTGGAGGGGACTTATCGGATTATTCCGCAGTCCCCTTTTTTATTTAATAATTAGAAAAAATATGAATATAGGAATCAGAAAATCAATTGTAACAGGAGGAAAAGAAATTACAGTTGAAACAGGAAAATTGGCAAAGCAAGCCGATGGATCTGTAGTTGTACGCATGGGCGATACAATGTTGCTTGCAACTGTGGTTGCAGCACCAGAAGCAAAGGATGGAGTAGATTTCCTTCCATTAACGGTGGATTATCGAGAAAAATATGCTGCTGCTGGGCGTTTCCCAGGAGGATTTTTCCGTAGAGAGGCTCGACCTTCAGAAGCTGAAATATTAATAATGAGATTGGTTGACAGAGCTTTGCGCCCATTGTTCCCAGATGACTACCATGCTGAAGTTCAAGTGATGATTCAATTGCTTTCGTATGATGGTATCAACAATCCGGATGCATTGTGTGGTTTAGCTGCGTCTTCTGCAATCGCTGTTTCAAACATTCCATTTAATGGGCCAATGTCTGAAGTACGTATAGGCCGAATCAACGGAGAATGGGTGGTCAACCCAACAATGGAAGAAATGAAATCTTCGGATATCGAAATGATGATTGCAGGTTCTGCGAAAGACATTGTGATGTTGGAAGGAGAAATGAAGGAAATTTCTGAATTGGAGATGGTTGAGGCAATAAAAATTGCACACGCTGCCATCAAAGAACAATGTCAATTTCAACTTGATTTAGCAAAAGAAATACCTACAGCTAATCCAAAACGCGAATATTCTCACGAAAAGCATAACGAAGAAGTGAAGGCTAAAGTGTATGAGTTGGCAATGGAGAAATGTAAAGATGTAGCTAGACAAGGTCTTGCAAACAAAGCAAAACGTACTGAATTGTTTGAAGCAATCAAAGAAGAAGTGAAAGCTGCATATTCTGAAGAAGAGTTGGCTGAAGTTGGAGGATTTATTTCAGTGTATTTCTCTGAAGTTAAGAAAAAAGCTGTGCGTTGGGTTATGTTGAATGATAAATTGCGTTTAGATGGACGTAAATTTGATGAAATTAGACCTATTTGGGCAGAAGTTGACTATTTACCAATGGTGCACGGGTCTTCTGTGTTTACGAGAGGTGAAACTCAATCTTTAACAACACTTACTTTAGGTGGTAAAATGGATGAGCAATTGATTGATGGCGTAACTTTCCATGGGACTGAAAAGTTCTTGTTGCATTACAACTTCCCTCCATTCTCAACTGGTGAAGCGAAGCCTTTGCGTGGTACTTCTCGCCGTGAAGTAGGTCATGGAAATTTAGCTCTTCGCGCTCTAAAACCTGTGTTGCCAGAAGATAATGCATATACAATTCGTTTGGTGTCTGACATTCTTGAGTCAAACGGCTCGTCTTCAATGGCTACGGTTTGTGCAGGTACGCTTGCATTGATGGATGGTGGTGTACAAATCAAAGCTCCGGTTTCAGGTATTGCAATGGGATTGGTTGCTGATGAAGGTAAATTTGCAGTTCTTTCAGATATTCTTGGTGATGAAGACCATTTAGGCGATATGGACTTTAAAGTGACAGGTACGGCAAAAGGAATCACTGCTTGCCAAATGGATATCAAAGTGGATGGTTTGCCGTATGAAGTGCTTATTCAGGCATTGGAGCAAGCAAAAGCAGGGAGATTACACATTTTGAATAAAATTGTGGAAACCATTGCTAAGCCAAATCCTGACTTTAAACCACAAACTCCTCGTATCGAGGCATTCAACGTGCCAAATGATGTGATTGGAGCAATCATAGGACCAGGTGGAAAAATCATTCAAGGAATTCAAAAAGATACAAATACTACCATTACCATTGAAGAATTGGAAAATGGAGAAGGACGCGTACAAATTATGTCTAACAATGGTGATGACATGAATGCAGCAGTTGCCAAAGTGAAATTAATTGCATTCCCTCCACAAGTGGAAGAGGGAGCAACTTACGAAGGTAAGGTAAAGTCCATTAAAGATTTTGGATGTTTCGTTGAAATTATTCCGGGAACAGATGGACTAATTCATATTTCTGAATATTCGTGGGAAAAAGTTGCTAAGATGGAAGATGTGACAAAAGAAGGAGAGGTACTAACATTTAAAGTGGTTGGAAAAGATCCAAAAACAAAGAAATGGAAGTTGTCTCGTAAGGTTCTTTTGCCAAAACCTGAAAAAGCAGCTGAAGCTCCAAAATCAGAATAAGAACAATTTCATAAGTTAAATCCCCTACACTGTTAGGGGATTTTTTTTAGGAATTCAATTGAAATACTAAGTTTGATTCATTTTTCATTTCTATCTCTTTTAAAAAAAATTAACTTTACCAAAAATTTAATAATGCGTGTGTATCTTGATAATGCGGCAACCACTCCCATTGCTCCTGAAGTAGTAGAGGCAATGATTCCAGTGTTGCGAAATGAGTTTGGTAATCCATCTTCAACGCATTATTTTGGTAGGCAAACAAAAATGTTGCTAGAAACTTCTCGTCGCACCATTGCTAAATACTTAAATTGTGCACCGTCTGAGTTGATTTTCACTTCTGGCGGTACAGAAGCTGACAATGTAGCTTTAAATACTTCTGTTCATCAATTAAACGTAAAACGCATCATTTCAACGTCGATTGAACACCACGCCGTAGGTCATACTTTGGAACATTTAGAAGAAAGCAATGGAGTAGAAGTGGTTTTACTAAAACTTGATACCAAAGGAAACATCAACCTTTCTGAATTGGAGGAATTGTTGAAAGAAGATAAAATTACTTTGGTTTCATTGATGCATGCAAATAACGAAATTGGAACTCTTACGCCAATCAGAGAAGTAGCAGCTTTGACCAAAAAATACAACGCTTATTTTCATTCGGATACCGTTCAAACAATGGGGCATTACAATTTTGATTTGAATACTCTAGGAATAGATTTTGTAACGTGTTCTGCTCATAAATTTCATGGACCAAAAGGTGTTGGCTTTCTTTATGTGAATAAAAGAATTAAACCAGATGTTTTGATTTTTGGCGGCGCTCAAGAACGTGGATACAGAGGTGGAACTGAAAATCTTTATGGAATTGTTGGCTTGGCCAAAGCGATAGAATTGGCTTATGAACATTTGGATGAGCATGCAAAGCATGTACAGCAAGTTAAAACTCACATGATCAATCGTTTAAAATCGATTTTCCCCGAAGTAAGCTTTCACGGAGAAATAAATCCTGAGAAAAGCTTATACACAGTACTTAACGTTTGTTTACCTAAAAACGATAAATCGTCAATGTTACTGTTTACATTGGATTTAAAAGGTGTTGCATGTTCAGGTGGATCTGCCTGTTCGTCTGGAGCTACAACTGCTTCTCACGTGCTTACAGGCATTCAAGCAGATGTAACAAGACCGAATGTGCGCTTTTCATTTTCTAGGTACACAACAATTGATGAGGTTGACTTTGCTGTGAATCAGTTGGAGGAAACATACGCAAAAACTCTTTCGTAAATTTTTTGTTAACTA
>JBDHXR010000094.1:0-11354 GCA_039810825.1 Fluviicola sp. | reverse complement strand
GTTTTGCCAATGGTGTGTTCGCTTGCATTTATTTGTTCAGCTATTTCTCGAATACCAATACGCTCACCTTCTTGATGTTTGCTGGCTAAATAAATAACAGCCTTAATTGCAGTTTTGCTCGTTACGCTCAATAACATGTTATTGTCCTAAAAATTCTTTCCCTTCTGGTGATATTTTTGAGTAATCCCAAGGTGGTTCAAATGTTAGTTCAATATGAACTTTATAGTCGGGATATGATTTAGACAGAGATTGATTGGCATCGCTTGTTATGCTTTCTCCCATTGGGCAAAATTGAGATGTCAATGTCATGGTCATGTCTAAGTTTTTCAACTCGGTATCAAAGTCAATTTGGTAAACCAACCCTAAATCAACGATATTTAGTCCTACTTCCGGATCATATACTTCATACAACCCACTAAGCGCCACTTCACACATGGCTTCATTATTTGTAAAAACATTCATTATACTTTCGGTTTATGGAATAAAGTAATTCCTACATTAACAACATAAAGGCAAGCAGAAACCAATAAGGAGGCTGAGCCAATTTTTAAAAATAATTCATTTTTTAGAACAATTCCAATACCAAACAATACAAACCCTGTTAAATATAAAATGGACATAAAACTGAAGATGGTATTGTTGAATAGTTCTTTTGGTGCCGGAGTTTTCCCATCTCTTGCTCTCAGTGAATACACGCGATTCCATACAATAAAAGGCAAGGTTTTAAAAGTCATACCTAAAATTATTGCTGTAATCCATCCAAAAAATATGGAAAAGCCGTAAAGCATAGAAAAAGTTAACTTATTTTCAATTGGAAAAATGAAGAGTAACACTGAAAGTACTATAATAGGCAAAATCATTAAAACCACTGAAATTAAAGAAATTTGAACTTGCTCGTCAACACTTTTTCGGATTCGTACTTTGCGTGCAAGTCTACAAAAATTTACAAATAACAAAACTGCTGCTAATAATAATGTCGTCGAGATGTAATAGTAAGCACTGTTTAATTGAAATAATTTTACAAAAATGAAAAATAGGAGTCCAACGTTGACAAGAATGAAAATAACCCAAAGTGTTTTATTATTGGTGTATTTAGAAATTAAAAACATTGGAATCAATCTAGAACCTACACCCAAAACCAGTAATAAAAACCAGCCCACAATACCTAAATGTGCATGAATTTCGAGATAAGAAAGAGAGTCTTTCGAAAAAATTGAATAGGAAAAATTAAAGACTAAGAGCATTCCAAAAAATGTTGTGGAAAACAACCAACTTGCTGCTCCGAGTAAGTACCATGCATGAACATCCTTTTTTTGACTTCTCAATATACTCATAAGCACATTGATGAAGTAGCAAAGTACACCCAAGTTTACTAAAACTGCACCACATTGTAGCGTGTCAGTGAATTCATTGTGATAAAAGCCATAAGCAATGAAAGGAATGCCAATTCCACAAAAGAAAAATGTAAGATAGGCATATAAGTTGCTCGACAATTTTCCCTCGATAATAACAGGGACAAGTTGGTGAGATGCTCCAAAAATTATCATTGTTCCCCAGCCAAGTGCCATTATGTGGGTAATTGTAAGGATATGTGATTGAAAATAATGATTTTGAAATTGTGTTGAGTGAATAAATAAGAGTACAGTTGCAACCAATAACGACAAAGCAGCATAAACATAAAAAGGCAAAACAACTTTATATGATGTGGTTTGTTGCAAGTTTGCAGGACTTTGAACGGTAAACATTGTTTAATTTTTGAAGATTAACAAATATACTTCTCCTTCACTGATGTTTTTGATTCTGAAATCAAATTCACGCTCTTTTAATTCAGTCAGTAAGAAAACTGGAATTCTTTTGTGATGAACGTATAAAGCTTTGTTTTCAGGTAAGCTTTCAAGTGATTCAAGTATTGTCATCATTGGCATAGGCATTTCTAAATGTCTCACGTCAATCTCTACCAACTTGCCATCGTATTGTTGCAACAGCACTACCCAATCTGATGAATCGGTAGTTGGAGTTTCGATTTCTTGAGATACAGATGCATTTTCTTTAAAGAAAAACGTTTCAATATGGTTTTCAGTTATGTTTTTCACAAAAGAACTGAAACCTTGTTTTTCAAGCAGTTTAATGAGTGGAACAGGCTCAAATGTATTGATGATTTTCAATACTTGTCCATTCTCCAATGATTTCACTTTTTGCTGAATTTCCTTCAAAGGATCAGCTCCACTGGCAAGCATTTCTCGAACATCAAAATCAATGACTTCGCGTTCATTTATGTTTTTTAAAAAATCTGGAATTATTTGCTCTGTCGTTTCTTCTTTTATTTGTGTCTGTCCTTTGTCTATTTCAAATCCTAAGGGCATCAACACCTTGAAAAAATCTTCTGGAGAGCATTTACCAATTTTTGAGGCCATTGAAATACTTGTTCTTCCAGCCATCAATTTACGTAAAATCGGATTTCTCAATTTTTTAAAATCAGAACTGATCGTGATAATAGCTGCCAACGCATCCGGATGATGTTTGAGTAAAGCTGCGATTTTTGTTTGTTCGTTAATCAGCATTGGTGTTATATTTTATAAACCCTGTTCGGTTTTATTAATACTACCAAACAGGGCTTTTTTAAACTTATCTCAACGTTTTCTCAATTTCAATTGTTTTTGGAAATAAGATATTGTTTTCTAAATGAATGTGAGTAAATAAATCACTTTCAAATTCTACCAACATCTTATACAACAATGTGTAGCTTGCACAAGCATCTGCAGGAATAGCATAGTCATTGCTTAATTCTCTGATTTTTTCCATCGCTCTGCCAACAGTGTCATGTTCTGCCTCCATTTTATCAACTAATTCTTCAAAAGTTGGCGAAGTAACTTCTATTTTCGCGTTGTTATTTTTGGCTTGAGCAATTTGTTTTACCTGAGGGAACACTGCATTTTCTTCTTCCACCATGTGTTCAGATAATTCTGCACAAACCATAGAAACCAACTCATCAATCGGTGCAAGCTCAGGGTGAGAAGCACCGTGTACTTTTGCCACTTTTGAAGCATACATTTGCAGTTCGGGGATGTATTTACGCACATAAGCATGGTGTGTGTTTACTATGTAATCTGCCAAGAAGTCAATGTTCCATTCATTGAAATTCAAATTACCTCCAGTGATACTTTGAGAGGATTGTTGCAATTCTTGTTCAACTTTAGTTGCATCAATTCCTTTTTCTGCACACACTTCACGAACTGTTTTCTTACCACCGCAACAAAAATCGATACCGTACTTTTTGAAAATTTCTGCTTTTCTTAAATCTTTAGCTGCAATTTGACCGACTGTTTCATTGTCTTCTTCTGTTCGTCTAGTCACCTTGATATCCCACCATTCAGGACCTTGTAGTAAATATGTCCAAGTGAATACATCTCCTCTTTCACCCAATAATTGATAATATACTGGTTTAGGGTCATGATCGTTGTGGATAACCAAGCTTTCTCCCGGTTTCAGAGAATCAAATACCTTAAAAATGGTTGGGTGCTTTAATTTTGGTTCAATAATCGGAATTGTGATTACGATGTCGTTGTTTTCATTTTTCGTTAGCGCACCTTCTGGCAATTCGCCCTCTTTTGTACCAGGAACTCTTTTTGTTACTCGAATGTCCCACCATTGTGGACCTTGTTGCAAGTATTCCCAAGAAAAAATATCACCATGCATACTTTGCAATTGGAAGTAAACAGGTCTTGGATCGTGATCATTATGAATAATCATGCTTCTTCCATTCTCTAGTTCATCAAATGTGCCAAATATTGTTTGAAGCTTCAATCTTGGCTCTATCAACGGTACTGTAATAATGATTTCGTTGTGTGCAGAACGTGTAATGGCACCTTCTGGTAAAACATTACTTATTTCTCCACGCTTTGTGATTCTCACATCCCACCATTGTGGACCTTGTTGCAAATATTCCCAAGTAAATGTATCGCCGTGCATACTCTGTAAGTGAAAATACAATGGTTTTGGGTCGTGGTCATTATGAATGATTAAACTACTTCCTTCCTCTAGGTTATTGAACCCTTGGAATATCGTTTCGTGTTTTACGCTAGGATGTAATTCAGGGACATTTATTATTGTTTCATTTGCTGTGTGCATAACTGTAAATTTATTTGTTATCTCAGCAAAATTAATACAATATTTCAACATAAAAGTATTTAAGTACTTTTATTTCTTAATTTATTTTTTTTAAACCTACATTACGCATTATAAAATGCTCATTCGATAAAGTACTTGTAATCAATTTAATTTTCGATTAAATTGCACAATTACTAAATCGGGATTTCTCAGATTTATCCGTTCTTATCAGCTTTATCAAGCTTCCATAGATAACGTGCTGATTCCATTCCTTTTTTAAGTCATTCAAAAAGAAATTAATTGTGAAGAGGGAGGAATATAAAAATAACTGTTTACTTACTTCAATAGTTCTTGAAACGCTTTTTTAAACTTATCCAATTTAGGACGAACAATTGCTTGACAATAAGCATTGCCGGGGTTGTAATCCAAGTAATCTTTGTGGTAGTTTTCTGCAGGAAAATAGTTGTTTATTGGTTCAACAGCAGTTACAATTGGAGTATCCCATACATTGTTTTGTGATAACGAGTTAATGGCAACTTCTGCAAATTGTTTTTGTTCTTCTGAATGATAAAAAATTACAGATCTGTACTGTGAACCAACATCGTTTCCTTGCCTGTTTAGTTGAGTGGGGTTGTGAATGGAGAAAAACACTTCGAGTAGTTTTGAAAAAGGAATGATGCTTTCATCGTATTCTAAACGAACTACTTCTACATGTCCTGTATCACCTTCACATACTTGTTTGTATGTAGGATTTTCAATCTTTCCTCCGGCATAACCCGGGAAAACTGAATTCACGCCCATTAATTCCTTGAAACAAGCTTCAGTACACCAAAAGCATCCACCACCAAATGTTGCAATCATTTTTTTTTTTTCAAAAATACGAATGAAAGAGAAGATATGAAAATGAAGCATGAAGGATTAAATATATTGGGTTTCTTATTGATACATTATTGCTTTTATCATGAAACAAACAGTATTTTTGCGCCCAATGAGAGAGCTATCACCAAACTTTTGGAAATTAAACTTTGCAATTTTCTTTTTTACGATTAGCTACAATTTGGTAATTCCTGAAATGAATGACTTCTTGACTGAGCTTGGAAGAGCTGATTTAAAAGGACTTTTAATTGGCTTATTCACGATTTCTTCAGGACTTGTGCGCCCATTTTCAGGCAAACTAGCAGATACAATTGGAAGAAAAAACGTAATGTTGGTTGGGATTGTAGTGTCTTTGCTTGCGTCACTGCTTTATCCATTTGCCTTTGCAGCATGGTTTTTATTGGTTATTCGTTTTTTTCACGGCTTTAGTGCAGGTTTTTTTCCAACGGGTGCAACTGCTTTGGTTACCGATATTATTCCAGAAGATAACCGCGGAATGGCAATGGGGATTTTTGGTACCTTTGTATCTGTTGGAATGGGAGTAGGGCAGGGAATATCTAGTATTATTGTACAGTTTGGAGCCAGGGACTATGTATTTTATACAGCAGCGCTATTTTCAATTTTAGCTTATATTTTTTATTTCAGTGTAAAAGAGACATTGAATGAAAAATTAGCTTTTTCTTTTTCATTACTTCGACTCGATAAAAACGAATATTTTGAAATAAAGGTTCTACCAGTATTTATTGTAATGTTCTTAACTACTGTTGGTTCTGGAATAATATTGGTGCTTTCTTCAGATTTTTCAGAATATTTACATATCAAAAATAAAGGTGCTTTTTTCATTCTTTACGTTCTGTCAACTATTTTTGTCCGCTTTTTTACAGGGAAATTGTCCGATAAATATGGACGTAGAGAAGTTTTATTGGTAGGTGTTGTTTTGTTAACACTTTCAACCTATTGTATCAGCTTTTCAACCAACGCAACGTGGTATTTTGCATCTTCTGCTTGTATTGGAATTGCTGTAGGATTAACGTCGCCTACATTGTTTGCTTGGACGGCAGACCTTTCACCACAAGAGCGCAGAGGATTAGGGTCAAGCACCATGTACATTGCATTAGAATTTGGGATATTGTTTGGAGCCTTGCTTACAAACGTGCTCTATGAAAACACGTTTAACAGTTTGTTGTTCACTTTTAAAGTTGGAACTCTGATTACTTCTGCTGCAGCCATGTATTTAATTTGGCATTTGCTTACTCAAAAATCTAATCATTGATTTTGAGTGCATGCTGCAAGTTAAAAGCAAATTTTATCTAAATGAAAGCAAAATCTACCCTTCTATTTTGTTGCTTGCCTTCTGCTGAGTTGTTATCGCTAACTGGATTTTTTTCTCCTTTAAATTCGATTTCTATTCGATCGCGTTTTATCCCTTTTTGAGTTAAATAGTCGATAATAGATATTGCTCTTTTTTCAGAAAGTCCATCATTGTATGCATCAGATCCATCTGCATCTGTGTTTCCTGTTACCCGAATGCGTAAATCTGTATGACTGTTGACAATGTAAACGATTCTATTTAAGAATGCTTTATCTTCTTCACGAATTTCAAATTTATCATAGTCAAAATATACGGGTTGAAATTTGAAGTTTTTTCGTTCTAAATCACGTATTTCTTTCGATTTTCTTCCTGAAGCGATATCTTCTAAAAAAGCAGTTCTCCACATTTGCATAGTTTTGTCGTTCGCATCTGTAGGGAATTTTTCTGAAGTCTTGAAGCAAATTACTTTTCCTAAATTTCCTCTACATTCATTGCTGATAAATTTCCCTTGCAAATATCCCATGCTGTCGACAAAAGTCATGTCAAAATCCAAAATACACCACCGATTGCCAAACACATCTTTTTTTCCTACAGATGTAGCCTGAGTAGCTTTGATGTTTTTTCCTTCAACAGTAGTTTTTAAAATGCGTATGATGTATCCTTCAGAGTTTATTAATTCTTCTCGAGATTTGCTGTCTTTTCCAATTGTGAAGTAGATGATTCGTGCTTGATCCAGCTTTTGGCCTTCGTAAATCAGAACACCTTTCCAATTTCCTTCTACTTGTGCCAAACCGGAAAATGTTAACAAAATTAAAATTCCGAGAAATATTTTTTTCATAGCTACTTATTCGATAATTTTGGTAAAAGGTTCCAATTATTTGAAATTATGAAGTTTTTTTTCACGATTCTTTTAGTAACACTTACAAATACCGTGCTTTTTTCTCAAACCATCTACGATTTCAAGGTGAAAGATATTGATGGAAATGAGTTTGATATGTCCACGTTGAGAGGTAAAAAAGTAATGCTGGTAAATACAGCCTCAAAGTGCGGATTCACTCCACAATATGAAGATCTGGAAAAACTATATTCTACCTACAAAGACAGTAATTTTGTGATTGTAGGTTTTCCTTCAAACGATTTTCTTTCTCAAGAACCGGGGACAGACTCCGAGATACAGGCGTTTTGCAAGAAGAATTATGGAGTTACCTTTCCAATGATGTCTAAAATAGAAGTTAAAGGCAAGAATCAGCATCCGATTTATAAGTATTTGACAACTAAATCAGAAAATGGATTTTCAGACAATACTGTTAAGTGGAATTTTCAGAAATACTTGATTAACACTGATGGGAAAATCGATAAAATACTTTCTCCTGCTACAACACCAATGAGTGTAGAGGTAATCGATTGGATTACTAAAAACTGATTTTTTATCAATACATTTCACAGCTAAAAATTTCGTTAATATGTTGTTCATAATTCTTTTTGAACACATCATTAATTGTTGCTACAATCCTTTGATTTTAGTATATTTGTTCAGCTTTTTAAAAAGCACATTTTAGTACATTAAAATATGAGCGAAGAAAAAAAGAATCAAGATTATTCAGCAGATAATATTCAAATATTAGAAGGACTAGAGGCTGTGCGTAAAAGACCAGCCATGTATATTGGAGATGTTGGTATAAAAGGTCTTCATCACTTGGTTTACGAAGTTGTTGACAATTCTATTGATGAGGCTTTAGCAGGACATTGTGACACAATTGATGTTTCAATAAACGAAGACAACTCCATTACTGTTGTTGATAATGGCCGTGGTATCCCAACTGGAATAAATAAAAAAGAAGGAAAATCGGCATTAGAAATTGTAATGACAGTTTTACACGCTGGGGGTAAATTTGATAAAGATACCTACAAAGTTTCCGGAGGTTTACATGGTGTAGGTGTATCTTGTGTAAATGCACTTTCAACACAATTAATAGCAACAGTTCGCCGTGAAGGGAAGATTTTTCAACAAGAATATTCTATCGGGAAACCTCTGTATGATGTAAAGGAAATAGGAACTGCATCCGACACTGGAACAACTGTGCAGTTTAAACCGGATAGTTCAATTTTTGAAATTACGGAATATAACTACGATACTTTGGCAGCGAGAATGCGTGAATTAGCGTTCTTGAACAAGGGGATTCGTATTACCTTGAAAGATTTAAGAGAATTGGATGAAAACGACAAACCAAAATCCAATGTGTTTTACTCTGAAGGTGGTTTGAAAGAATTTGCTCAATATATCGATAGAAATAGAGAGCCATTAGTTGCTGATGTGATCTATTTCGAGGGTGAACGCGAAGGTATCCCGGTTGAAGTAGCCATGACGTATAACACTTCATACACAGAAAATATTCAAGCGTATGTGAATAACATCAATACACATGAAGGAGGTACGCATTTGTCTGGTTTTCGACGTGGACTTACGAATACACTAAAAAAATACGCTACAGATAGCGGAATGTTAGCGAAGGAGAAAATTGAAATTGACGGAGATGATTTCCGCGAAGGGCTAACTGCAGTAGTTTCTGTGAAAGTACAAGAACCACAATTTGAAGGACAAACAAAAACAAAATTAGGAAACCGTGAAGTTACTGCTCCTGTATCTCAAGCTGTTTCAGAAATGTTGGCTATTTATTTAGAAGAACATCCAAATGAAGCAAAGCTCATTGTTGACAAGGTTATTTTAGCCGCACGTGCTCGACATGCCGCTCGTAAAGCACGAGAAATGGTTCAGCGTAAAAATGTAATGTCTGGATCTGGTTTACCAGGAAAACTTGCAGATTGCTCTGAAAAAGATCCTGCAATTTGCGAAATATACTTGGTTGAGGGTGACTCTGCCGGTGGTACAGCTAAACAAGGACGAGATAGAAATTTTCAAGCTATCATGCCTTTGCGTGGTAAAATTTTGAATGTTGAAAAGGCAATGCAACACAAGATTTTTGAAAATGAAGAAATAAAAAATATCTATACAGCTCTAGGAGTTCGCGTTGGAACGGAAGAAGATTCTAAAGCGTTGAACCTTGAGAAATTAAGGTACCATAAAATCATTATCATGTGTGATGCCGATGTAGATGGTTCGCATATCGAAACGTTGATTCTTACGTTTTTCTTCCGTTACATGAAGGAACTTGTCGAAAAAGGATATATCTATATTGCTACGCCTCCGCTGTATCAAGTAAAAAAAGGTGGAAAAGCTGAATATGCTTGGAATGAAGACCAACGGGATAGATTGATAAGTGAACTGAAAGGTGGAGGTTCAGATTCTTCAGTGGGCGTTCAACGATACAAAGGTCTTGGAGAGATGAATGCAGAACAATTGTGGGATACAACAATGAATCCCGAAAATCGTACTCTTCGTCAAGTTACTATTGATAATGCAGCAGAAAGTGATCAAATTTTCTCAATGTTGATGGGAGATGAAGTACCACCAAGACGTGAGTTTATTGAAAAAAATGCGAAATACGCAAAAATCGACACATAATAATTGAAGCTGCTAAATGCAGCTTTTTTTACCTTTATTAGAATGACCTATGAGCATGTGTAAGCTTTGTTTGTTTGTAATATTTTTCCTTAGTTTCTTTTCTTGCACACCAAAGAAAACTAAACAAGATATTGAAGCTGAGTTTAATCAGAATCATAAAAACTTTGTGCTAGACAAAAAGGTCGTTTATAAATCTATTGCTTTTAAGCTACCAAGCTGTTTTGAGCCTACTTATTGGAATGAATTTACCGTGTTAAAATCATCTTTATGTAAAAGTGTAAATGTATTCAATATTCACTTTTCAGTTGAAGAATTTAAATCGGCTAAAACCATCCTTCATACTTTTCCTGCTCTTGAAGTGAATTCTGACATGCTAAATGCTTTGCACGATGCTTATGTAAACCGCAGATTGCAATCAGTTTCTTCTGGTACTTTATCGATAAAAAAAATATTGCCAAAGAAAATTGCAGATTACGGGGTAATACAAACAGTGGGTACAGAATCAGAATATGGAAATCCTTTGCTCTATATTACTGCTACACTCAAGTTCGACCTTAAATATTATGTGTTTCAATGGATTGCTCCCAATGAAATGATGAAATATACATATGACGATTTTGAGCGTATTTTGAAAACAGTTCATTTATCAAAATGAAAGATTTAGATCTTAAAACGTTGTTCTCCGCACCATTACCTGGCGAAATTGCACATCTAGAGCTGATGCCTGAACGTAGAACTTACTTAAAATTGTACGACGATAAAAAACAGATGAGAGAAGCTGCAGTTTCAATTATTTTGTTTGATAATTCGCTTGGATTTTTAAGCACTTTGGTCATTAAAAGACAGGAATATGATGGAAGTCACAGTGGTCAATTTAGTTTTCCAGGTGGAAAAATGGAAAAATCTGATCATGATTTGTATGAAACAGCTTGTAGAGAATGTAGAGAAGAAATTGGGGTTAATCCTGAGCAAATGATTCTTTTGAAAGAAATTACACCCGTTTATGTGCCGGTAAGCGGATTTGTAGTAGTGCCGTATGTGTTTTACAGCGAAACAAATAAATTTAATTTTCAGAAGTCTGAACGAGAGGTACAAGAGATTTTCGAAGTTAAGTTGAATGATTTGTTTACTGCATCTGCTCTGAAATATAAAGATGTAAAATCTGGATCCTATCTTTTGAAAAACATACCACACTTTGAAGTAAATGAGGTGGCGATTTGGGGTGCAACTGCGTTGATGTTGAATGAAATTAAGCACATTTTGAAGCATGCTTAAGGGATAAACAAAAAGAGGAGTAAATTCTATGAAACTTACTCCTCTTTTTGCTAAACCATGCTAAAACTATAAAACCCAAAATAACAATTGATTAACCGTTATTTCTTATACAAAGATACTTCTATTATTTGATCTACAAAACAAAGTTGTTATTTTTTTGTGAATAAATTTCCGGATTCTTGAATTCTTGAAACCTGTTTTTACGACATGAATTTTTTAGAGGTCATTGTTTATCTACAATTTACTATGCGTACATATAAA
>JBDHXR010000093.1:0-11799 GCA_039810825.1 Fluviicola sp. | reverse complement strand
AAGCACTTTATCATAAAAAAGGGGCGTTCGAATAATCGGATGCCCCTTTTTGATTTCAAGTATTTCTAAATATCTATTGCTGATATTTCTTGTCAACTTCTGCTGTTAACGATTTTAAGAAAACAACTACGCTTTTTATTTCGGAGTCGTTTAATTTATTTGCAAGCTGAGTTTCGCTCATTACTTTTACGGCATCTTCTAGATTGGTTACAGAACCGTCATGAAAATAAGGATAGGTCATAGCCACATTTCGCAAACTAGGAACTTTGAAGAAAAACTTGTCAGATTCTTTCTTGCTTATATCATATAATCCGTTGTCAATATTCTTACTTTTTGTGTGTTTCCAATAATCTGCAAACAATCCAAATTTTTGGAACATTTTACCACCAAAAGCAGTTCCACTGTGGCAAGTAATACAACCTTTATCAATGAATACTTTCAAACCGGCTTTTTCATCTGCTGTCAATGCTTTATCATCTCCATCAACCCAAAGATCGTAACGACTTGCAGGTTTAAGTTGACGCTCAAATGCTCCAATTGCATTGGTAATATTGGCAAAAGTTATCGGTTCTTTACTGTTTGGATAGACTTCTTTAAACAATTTTTGATAGTTGGCATCTTCACGCAAACGTTTCTCTAAAAATGCTTCATTTGGTATATTGTGTTCAACTGGGTTTAAAATTGGACCTCCAGCTTGCTCTTCGACATCTTTTGCACGGCCATCCCAAAATTGCATACTGTGTGTAAAAGCATAAATTGCCGATGGAGAATTTCGCCCACCCAATGCTTTAGTGTCTCCAGGAGAAAACGACAAATTATCGACACCATAAGTTTTCAAATTATGACATGAATTACAACTGATAGTTCCATCCTTAGAAAGTTTAGTGTCGTAGAACAATTTTTGTCCCAATGCTATTTTGTTAGCTGGAATATTTTCTTCAGGCAATGAGGAAATTGATCCAAATAAACTTTTTGACTGGTCACGCAGTTCCTTATCATCACTTTCTACAACAACTGGCTCAGTTTGCTCAGCTGTGTTACTTTGGCAAGAGAACATCATGAATCCTGAAATTGTAGTTAGCCCAATTAGGTGAACATACAATTTTGATTTGTTTGTTTGTTGTGTTTTTTTAATCATACCCTTTTTTTCTTTAAGTTAATCATTAATATCAAAGAATACTAATTAATCGACGCTAATTTTTCTTCTAATACTGCAATCTTTTGCAATGCGTCTGCTTCTTTTTTACGTTCGTTTGAAATGACTTGTTCCGGAGCGCCTGCTACAAATTTTTCATTGGAAAGTTTTGCCTGCACACTTTTTAAGAATCCTTTAGTGTAATTTAGTTCTTCTTGCATTTTTTCCTTTTCTGCTCCCAGATCTATACTGTCACCAAAAGGGATGAAGTATTCATTTGATTTTACTAAAAATGAATTTGAATTTTGAATTTTATCATGCAAGTATCCGAGCTGTGTCAGATTCCCCATTTTGATAATCACAGAATCAAAATTTTTGTTGAGGATGTTGTTCTCTTTTACAAAAAGGTCAATTTTTACTTTAGAAGCAATGTTATTCTTTTTTCTGATTGTTCGAATGTTTGTAATCACTTCTTCGGCAATTGAAAACTCAGTAAGAATTTCAGGGTTGTACTTTTCTGTTTTGGGCCAAGCTGCAATTACAATATCTTCCCCATTTTTTCTTTCGCGTAGTAAATGCCACAATTCTTCTGCAATAAATGGGGTAAATGGTTGCAATAAACAAAGTAAATTTTCAAAATATGTAAGCGTTTGTTCTAACGTCTTTTTATCAATAGGTTGCTCATAACCCGGTTTTATCATTTCTAAATACCACGAACAAAAATCATCCCATACCAATTTGTAAATTGACATCAATGCCTCAGAAATTTTGTATTTAGACATCAGGTCGTTGATGTTTTCCAACTCTTGATTGAAGCGTGCATGAAACCATTCAATTGCCTTTTTAGAAGAATCTGGTTGTTCAATATTTTTCACTTCCCAGCCCATAACTAAGCGCGCAGCATTCCAAATTTTGTTTGTAAAATTCCTTCCTTGTTCACATTGGCTGGAATCAAAGGGTAAATCATTTCCAGCAGGAGAAGATATTAATATTCCTAATCGCACACCGTCTGCGCCATATTTTTCAATAAGTTCAATGGGGTCTGGAGAATTTCCAAGAGATTTAGACATCTTCCTTCCCAACTTATCTCGAACAATACCAGTGTAATACACGTTTCTGAAGGGCAATTGATCCATGTATTCATATCCGGCAATTATCATGCGAGCTACCCAAAAGAACATAATTTCAGGGGCCGTTACTAAATCATTTGTCGGGTAGTAGTACTTTATTTCCTTATTTCCTGGTTGTGTGAGTCCGTTGAATACTGAAATAGGCCACAACCAAGATGAAAACCAGGTATCTAATACATCTTCATCTTGTTTTAGTTGCTTTTCGGCTATCTGCTTTCCGGCTTTTTTAGTGGCTAAAACAAGCGCTTCTTCCTTTGTTTTTGCAATGACAAAATCTTCTGCATCGGCTCCGTAATACCACGCAGGAATTCGATGTCCCCACCACAACTGTCTGGAAATACACCAATCTTTTACATTTTCCATCCAATGGCGGTAAGTGTTTTTAAATTTATCTGGATGAAAAGTGATGTTCCCATTCATAACATTTTCAAGAGCTGGTTGCGCCAATTCTTTCATGGAAACAAACCATTGAAGAGATAATCGGGGTTCAATTACACAATTCGTGCGCTCAGAATAGCCTATTTTATTGATGTGGTCTTCAACCTTTACCAAATAACCTTTTTGACTTAATTCCACTTCAATTTCTTTGCGAACCTCGAATCGATCTTTACCAGCGTAGTGCAAACCGTGTTCATTCAAAGTACCGTTGTCGTTGAAAACATCAATGGTTTCTAAATTGTACTTTTTACCCAATTCATAATCGTTTGTATCATGAGCAGGTGTAACTTTTAAGCAACCTGTACCAAAATCTGTTTCCACATACTCATCACAAATTATTGGTACAGTTCTATTCACAAGTGGAACTATTGCTTGTTTACCGTGCAAATGTTTGTAGCGATTATCGTTAGGGTTAATGCAAATAGCGGTATCACCTAAAATCGTTTCAGGTCTTGTTGTTGCAATTGTTAACCATTCATCATCAGTGCCAGCTATTTTATAACGCACATGAAACAGCTTTGAATTCACTTCTTTGTGCAGTACTTCTTCATCTGAAAGAGCTGTTAAAGCTTCCGGATCCCAGTTTATCATTCGAACTCCGCGGTATATTTTACCTTTGTTATACAAATCAATGAACACATCAAGTACCGATTCCGAATATTCTTTATCCATCGTAAAAGCAGTTCTTTCCCAATCACAAGAAGCGCCAAGTTTACGGAGTTGTTGCAAGATTACACCACCATACTTTTCCTTCCATTCAAAGGCATGTTTCAAAAATTCATCTCTTGATAAATCAGATTTTTTGATGCCTTCTTTCCGTAATTTTTGAACAACTTTTGCCTCAGTTGCAATAGAAGCGTGATCCGTACCGGGTACCCAACAAGCATTTTTTCCTTCCATTCGAGCTTTGCGAATAAGTACATCTTGTATGGTGTTGTTGAGCATGTGCCCCATGTGTAAAACACCCGTAACATTTGGTGGCGGAATGACTATTGTAAAAGGCTCACGATCATCTGGTTCAGAGTGAAAGTACCCTTTTTCAATCCAGTGTTTATACCATTTTTCTTCCGCTAGTTGTGGTTCGAATGTTTTAGGAATCTCCATTTTTGATATTAATTTAAGTACAAAAATACGAAAACAAGCCAATTTCACAAGGTAACATTTCATGGATACATTGGCATTATATGCGATTTATTATTTTTGTTTAACTTTGGTTAAATCAGCATGAAACAGACGATTAATATTTTCAAGAAGATTATTTTTGGCATTTTTGAAATGTTTGTACTTGCTGTTTTTTCCTATATTTTATTCTTTCTTCTTTGTTCACCTTTTGTTGATTCTGAAAACATTGAGTCAGAAGATTCAAAAATAGAAACTATATTGATTAGCACCAATGGTATTCATTCAGATATCATATTACCCATTCGAAATTCACTGATGAATTGGGAGAAGAAACTGAGTATCTCGAATGAGTTGGCAGTTGATACATTTCAGACACACCTTAAATTCGGTTGGGGGGATAAGCAATTTTTTATGCGAACCAAGGAATGGAGTGATATGGAAGTAAGCACAGTATTAAAAACAGTTTTTGGTAGAGGAGAAGGTGCTATGCACTTGATTTTGTGCACACCGAAAGACTTAGACTCCAGCACTTACATCACACTTCATCTTTCAAAAAAAGAATATCTTTCTTTATGTTCATACATTGCTTATAGTTTTGATTATTCAAATGCTAAAGCTGCTATCATTCAGAATCATCCTTATGGTTCATATGACCTATTCTTTAATTCTACTTTGGAATACAATATGTTTTTTACGTGCAATACCTGGACAAACAATGCCTTGAAGCAAGCAGGTCAGCCTATGGCAGTTTGGACACCATTTAAAGGAGCAATTTTTTCCAAGTTTTCTGATTGATTGCGTAGATGGTGCAAAATTGATTTTTTTCTTCATTTTAAGTTTAATTGATTTAAGTATTGGGTTTTGAGAGGTCTGATTTTTTAAAGAGAGGCATGGCTAAATTTTATCTACCATGGTAAGTGGTGGATAAGCTTAAGATTATCCCTTTTTTTGAAAAAAAATTTTATCTGAATTTTTCCACTCCCACACTCAAGTTCAAACTCAATTGTGAATTTTTTTGACCTAAGTCAAAAAAATATTTTTTACAACCTGTAACAAACTATTATTCTTAGCTGTCTTAAGGTCTGAGCAAAGTAACCAATTTATGTTCCAACGTATTGCATATTATTCAAATAATCCAATAGAATTGGGCTTTTTGTTTCAAATGAAAAGACAATTCAAACAATTTAAGCCTTCAAGTTTTAGTCTTGACACACTTGGACATCAAAAATCTGACAGAGAGTTTTGCCTTGAAGCACTTAAAAAAGTTTCTCGCTCATTTTCAGTTGTAATCCATCAATTACCGAGTGAGTTAAGAATGCCCGTTGGTTTATTTTACCTTGTATTGCGTGGATTGGATACAGTTGAAGATGATATGTCTTTGGATATTGAGGTGAAGACAAAACTTCTTACAGATTTTGCTTCACGTATAAATAATGAAGAGTTTACACTAAAAAACATTGGTGACACGCAAGATTACAAGGATTTAATGCTGCATTTTGATAAAGTAATTCGCGAATACCAAAAATTAGATGAAAAATATAAAATTGTAATTACAGACATTACTGAACGGATGGCTTCTGGTATGATTAAGTATGCCCATTCTGCTGTAAATTCATACAAAGATTGGGATGATTATTGCCATTATGTTGCTGGTTTGGTTGGTATCGGACTTAGTAAATTATTTCTTGCATCTGGATTGGAAAATCATTTGAATCTGAAAAATGAAGATTTCTCAAACCAAATGGGACTCTTTTTGCAAAAAACAAACATTATTCGAGATTTTGCAGAGGACTTACATCAAGAACGACAATTTTGGCCAACTTGTGCTTGGGATGGTAGAGTTAATTCATTGTATGAACTTCAGAATAATACCCAAATAGGTGTTGATGTAGTAAATGAATTGGTTATTAATGCGTTAACTCACATCCCAACTTGTTTAAGATATTTAAAGTCGATTCACAATGAAAAAGTGTTTCGTTTTTGTGCAATACCACAGTTGATGGCTGTTTCTACACTTTCTAAATTGGTCAACAATAAAGATGTTTTATCCAAAAATGTAAAAATACATCGTGGAAGAACAGCACGTTATTTTATGACAAAATATACCTATTCAAGCTTAAAGAATACATTTCTTTCCGCTCTAGAGGAAATCCAAAATAAGCTGAAAAAAGATGAAATACAAGATATAATAAATCAAGTTAAACTACTCTCGTAATGAATGAAAATTATTTTGACATCATCGTAATAGGTGCTGGAGTTGCAGGCGGCGTATTTGCTTGTTCTCAGGAAAATGAAAATTGCTCAATTTTAGTGATTGAACGAGATTTTTCTGAGAAGGACCGAATTGTTGGCGAGCTGATGCAACCTGGTGGTATTGCGGCACTTAAACAACTAAATTTAGAAAGTTTGCTCGATGGACTGAATGCCCAAGAAGTTGAAGGTTATACTTTAATTAAACAAGGTGAATTTTTTACAATTCCATACCCAGAAAACGAAGTTCAAGGCAAAGGTTTGGGAATGCAAAATGGAAAATTTCTTTTGAATATTCAAAACCATCTAGCAAAACAAAAAAATGTAACTTTGGTTGAAGGCAGCGCATTAAGCCTTTTAGAAGACGAGCAAGGCAACGTAATCGGTGTAGAATATTGTGAAATTGAATCTAAAAAAACGCGTCAGGCTAAAGCTCCTCTAACGATTGTGTGTGACGGACCTCTTTCGACTTTTCGAGACCGAATTTCGAATGTAAAAAAAATTGTGAATAGCTATTTTATTGGATTGGTTTTAAAAAATATTGAACCAATTTCAGATAAAACGGGGCACATCATTGTGAGCGGAAAATCTCCTGTTCTGGTATATCCCATAAATAAAACTGAGTGGAGGATTTTGATAGATTTTCCTGGTGATAAAGCACCTCGAATGGGAGTAAAAATCAATGAATACCTTACTAACGAAATTTTCCCGATTATTCCTGCAGGAATGCGTAAATCATTTCTTGACGCATTAGAAGAAGGTGACATAAAAGTTATGCCGAATCACAACATGAAAGCTCGGGCTTTTCAAAAAGCTGGCGTTGCCCTACTCGGAGATTCTTTGAATATGCGTCACCCACTTACCGGTGGAGGCATGACTGCCTGTTTTTTGGACGTTATCTCTTTGAATAACGAACTGAAGAAAATAAATCGTAAAAAAAGCAATGAGGTGTATCAAGCTGTCGTAAAGTACTATGAAAATAGAAGAAAAAATGTTGAATCGATAAACTTATTGGCGAACGCACTCTACCAAGTAGTAAAGGATGATGAATTGAAAGATGCAGTGTTTACTTACCTGAAAAAAGGAGGAAAACATGCTGAACAACCCCTATCTTTGCTGGCAGGTTTAAATAAAGATAAACAATTGCTTTTGTTACACTTTTTTAAAGTGGCTATACAAAATCCAAGTGACTTTATTCTTCGACCTATAAAGCAATTTAGAAAAATCAATAAAGCTGTAAACATTATGTTGCCACTTTTAAAAGAAGAAAATAAATCTGCGATAAGTAAATGAAACATGAAGAAATAGATGTGGCAGACTTGCGAAAGCAAAGTCATTTAGAACTAGCTTTTAATGCACAAAATGTATTAATTGATCCGCGTTTTATGTATGAGCCTATGTTGTCGGCACACCCGCTTGGTAACGAAGAATGGCCTATACAATTTGGAGGTAAATCTATGCGTTATCCAATTTGGATTTCTAGCATGACAGGAGGAACCTCTCTTGCCGGACCAATAAATAAAATGCTTGCTTTGACAGCTAAAAAGTTTGGATTTGGAATGGGCTTGGGCTCATGTCGAATAATCTTAGGCGACAATACGTTTTTTGAAGATTTTAATTTACGCCCAATTTTAGGCGACGAATTGCCTTTTTTTGCAAATATCGGTATCGCTCAGCTTGAAGAAATTCTTGAAACAAATAGTGCTTATTTATTAAAAAATCTCATTTCAAAATTGGATGTAGATGGTGTTATCATTCACGTAAATCCTTTACAAGAATGGTTACAACCAGAGGGAGATAGAATTAAACATTCGCCTCTTCAAACAATTTCCAGACTGTTAAATGAAGTAGATAGTAAGATTATTGTAAAAGAAGTTGGACAAGGTTTTGGTATTGAGAGTATGCGAGCATTGTTGCAAATGCCTCTTGAAGCAATCGATTTTGCTGCAAACGGTGGAACAAATTTCTCAAAACTAGAGATTTTGAGAAACAACGAGCTTCAAAATCATTTTGACCCTTTTGTCTCTATTGGTCACTCGGCTTCAGAAATGGTTAATTTTCTAAACCAAGCTGTTCACGAACTTGGAAATAAAAGAAAATGCAACACGGCAATCATCAGTGGAGGAATTTCTAACTTTTTAGATGGATTTGAACTAATCTCTAAAGCTCAAATTCCTACAATCTATGGCCAGGCAGCTCCATTTTTAAAATATGCCAACCAATCACAGGATGCATTAGATAATTATGCACATCATCAAGTAAAAGGGTTGATGTTTGCAAAATCATTTTTAAAACTAAAATAGCTATGACAAACAATTCACATACATTACAAGGTTTTTCTAAGAAAAGTAAGCAAGAAAAACAAGCATTAATAGCAGGATTCTTACCAAATAAAGAAGAAACAATTGCGCATTTGAACAGTTTTAATCATCCAAATCCTGAAATTCAAGAGTTAATGGATGAATTTAGCGAAAACGTAATTGCAAATTTTCATTTACCGTTTAGCGTTGCTCCTAATTTTTTAATCAATGGAAAAGAGTATGTGCTCCCCATGGTGATTGAAGAAAGTTCTGTTGTGGCAGCAGCTGCAAACAGCGCTAAATTTTGGTACAAATTCGGAGGTTTTAAAACAGAAATTGTAAATACAACCAAGGTTGGACAAGTACATTTTTTATGGAAAGAAAATGTAGAACTATTGAAATACAAATTTCTTGAATTGAAAGAAGAATTGATTGCTTGTTCAGAAGATTTAACTGAAAATATGCGCAAACGCGGTGGTGGAATTTTGGATATTGAGTTAAAGGACTTGACCGATAAAGAACCCGGGTTAATGCAATTGTTCTGTACTTTTGAAACTAAAGATTCTATGGGTGCAAACTTTGTAAATTCATGTTTAGAACGTTTTGCAGATGTGTTTAAGCGGTGGTATGTAGAACAACCCGAGTTTAAAGGTGATGGGCTAAATATTGTGATGTGTATTCTTTCCAACCTTACGCCAAACTGCCTAGTAAAATGCTGGGTAGAAACTGACATTGAGAACCTTGACGGAATTGTACCAGGAATGAGTGGAGAAGAGTTTGCAGAACGTTTTTATATGGGGGTTCGTATTGCGCAGTTAGACCCATACAGAGCCACAACTCATAACAAAGGGATTTACAATGGGGTTGATGCTGTAGTTTTGGCTACTGGAAATGATTTTAGAGCAGTAGAAGCATGCGGTCATGCCTACGCATCAATTAATGGAAGCTATTCATCACTTACTGATGTGCGAATCGATAATGGGAAATTTATTTTCATGTTAAATTTACCTTTGGCTTTAGGAGTAGTTGGTGGATTAACGAATTTACACCCACTTGTAAAATATTCATTGGCATTGCTTGGTAATCCAAATTCTAGAGAGTTGATGAGCATCGTTGCTGCAGCAGGATTGGCAAATAATTTTGGTGCGGTAAAATCGCTGGTTACAACGGGTATTCAAAAAGGTCACATGAAAATGCACTTGTTCAATATCATGAAACAACTCGATGTTTGTAATTCTGACAAGGAGAAAGTAGTTGAATATTTTAAAGACAAAAGTGTTTCTGTTTCTGCAGTTAGAAATTTCGTAGAAAATAGAATGTTAATACAAGATTCAGCATGTCTAATTATATAATTGATACTCCAGTTGCTACTTTTCAAGCTGCAGGAAAATTGATGTTGTTTGGAGAATATTTGGTACTCAATGGTGCCGATTGTATTGCTATTCCATTAAAATTTGGACAAGATTTGAAAGTTTTGAATGCTGAATCGGATTTCTTTACTTGGAAAAGTTCTGCGAACAATGAAATATGGTTTGAAGTTAAGTTTGACAAAGAATTGGAAGTTTTAACTACTTCGAATAATGAAATTTCTGATAAATTGATGCTCTTGTTGAAACTTATTAAAACAGAAAAATCACACTTGTTTCAAAAGCCGTTATCGTTTGAAGCGAGCGCTGATTTTGATTTGAAATGGGGCTTGGGCTCAAGCTCTACACTTATTAGCTTGCTAGCACAATGGTCACAAGTAAATCCTTACTACTTACTAGAAAAATCCTTTGGAGGCTCAGGATACGATGTGGCTTGCGCTACGGTAGATCACCCAATTTGCTATTCCATGAATACACATCATTTTGCCTTTGTTAGACTTTCACCTGCAGTTACCAATAAAATATTATTTGTGTATAGCGGAAATAAGCAAAATTCAAAAGCTGAAATTCAACGATATGAAAAGTCAATTCCAAGGGCAGAAGATGTATTGAAAATGAACAAAATCATCGAAAAAGTTCATGCATCAAATAGCATTGAGGAGTTTGAAAGTCAAATGGAAGAAAGCGAACGCTTACTTAAAGGAATACTGAATTTGGAATCAATAAAATCATCTAAATTCAGTGATTACCCTTTTGCGATGAAATCTATGGGAGCATGGGGAGGAGATTTCTTCATGGCTACTTATAGAGATGAAAATATAGCACGGGCTTATTTTTCGAATAAAGGATACACACAACATTTTACTTATTCAGAAATTATTAAATAGATGCAAACATTAACAGACGATAAACAGTTTTACAAAACCATTTGGCGATGCCCATCAAACATTGCTATTGTAAAGTATTGGGGAAAATACGGCAATCAACTGCCTTGCAACTCTTCACTTAGTCTTACGCTTTCCAACTCGTACACAGAAGTGGAATTAAAACTCGTGCAAAAAAAATCTAACGATGCCGTAGAATTGACATATTTCTTTGAGGGTGAAAAAAACGAGGCATTTACCGAAAGAGTAAAACGATTTTTAACAGCGAACAATGCGTTTTTCCCGTTTCTAGAAAATTATGCTATAGAAATTCAATCAAGCAACAGTTTTCCACATTCTGCCGGAATTGCTTCTTCTGCTTCTGCTTTTGGAGCAATTGCTTTGGCTATGAATGATGTAAACTACATGTTTGCTAAGCGTGAAATAGATACAGAGTTTTTTGATTTTGCATCCATGTTAGCTCGCCTTGGTAGCGGTAGCGCATCTCGTTCTATGTTTTCAGATTATGCAATTTGGGGCGAGAATAAAGAAATTCCAGGCACAAACAATGAGTTTGCAACAGCAGTTTTGAATGTGCATCCCAATTTTCTACAGATGAATGATGCCATTTTAATTGTAGAAGATGAACCTAAAAAAGTTTCAAGCAGTGTTGGCCATTCGTTGATGAACAATCACCCATACGCAGAAAATAGATTTGTTCAAGCTACCAAACGCACTGCTGAATTGGTTGAAATTCTTCGAAATGGAGACATGGAGCAATTTATTCAAATTGCTGAATCTGAAGCATTGACGCTGCATGCAATGATGATGACATCTCACGATTACTACTTATTGATGAAACCGGGAACAATTGCTGTAATCGAAAAACTTTTGAACTTTAGAAATGAGACAAAAGCTCACGTATGCTTTACTCTTGATGCAGGACCGAATGTACACATTTTATACCCGGAATATGAAAAAAATCGTGTTGAAGCCTTTATTAAAAATCAATTAAGCGATTTCTATAAAAACATCATTTTTGACTCAATAGGCGAGGGGCCTGTGTGCATTACAGCACATCAAACTTGTGAATAATGGAAAAGTATAATTCTAAAATATTACTTTTTGGTGAATACTCTTTGTTGTATGACAGCATGGCATTAACGATGCCGTAAGAAAATTATTCGGGTACTT
>JBDHXR010000092.1:0-11823 GCA_039810825.1 Fluviicola sp. | reverse complement strand
AACATTTTATCTAAATGCTCAGTAATACCAGTACCACCAGCATTTCTACCTCTACCAGCAGCAGGAAGAGCATCGTGATCTAAATCATCGCTGTGTCCTAAAGCTAATTCAGGGTATACTAACTCCCAATTTGGTTCTTCGTGAACCGGTTCGAATGCTGAGAAAGCAAAGATAACTGCCTCTGTCAATAGTCCGACAGTCAACATCAAACTTGCACCTGGTAAGTGCTCAATCTTAAATAATGCACCAACGATAACGATTGCTGCTCCTAAACCGTACAGTTTAGCCATAAACTTTTTCCACGCTTTACTTCCTGGTTTCATAGTTTTTTTTTGTTTTTAGGTTTAAAAAATAATTAAATTGTTTTTTGTATATTCTTAGCGTAATTGAATATCGCTACGAATTTCTTCGCCACCTTCTTTTGAGAAGTCACGTCCGCCACGACCTAGATGTGTTGCCACATTTCTAAATCCAACGTACGATTTAGCAGTATCTTGATACTCGAAAGTACGAGTTGATGTTTGTAAATAATATCCTATATCTTTCCAAGAACCACCACGAATCAATTTACGTTTCATGGAAGGTGGATCCCAGTCCATTGCATCATATCTATATTCAGTATTCAAATCATGAGAAAACTCATACATCGATTCATCATACGCTGTTTCACACCATTCTGAAACGTTTCCTGCCATACAGTATAAGCCCCAACCATTCGGGTTGTATGAATATGCTTTCACTGTGTGGAAACCTCCATCTTCAAAATAACGTCCACGCATTGGCTTGAAGTTCCCCAAGAAACATCCGCTTTCATTACGAATATAAGGTCCACCCCAAGGATAAGGAGAGTTATTTAAATCTCCACGTGCTGCTCTTTCCCATTCTGCTTCTGTTGGCAAACGGAAATCGTTTACAAACAAATCACCCATTGCTTGCAACCAGGAGTTCAACAATTGAGTTCTCCAAACAGAGAATGCTCTTGCTTGCACCCAAGTAATACCAACTAAGGGATAGTTGTCATAAGCCGGATGCCAGAAATACATGTTTGTCATTGGGTCATGAAATGAATAGGTGAAATCACGTACCCAAACCAAAGTATCCGGATAAATATTGATTTCCTCATCAATGATGAAACGTTGACGATTTTCATGTCCACGAATGGCATTGTTTTGTCCTTTCTTATTGAAATACCCCATGTCTTTATCTTGACCTTGTGGCTCTTCTGTAAATGGATGCTTTGGCGTATTCAATTCACGGTGGTTTGGATCAATTTTGTTTCCATCCTTGTCCACTCCGTTATGAATTATTTCAACACGACCTCTTTTAGCAGCTTCACGCAAATCTATCCAATAGTACTTGAAGTTTAGTTTACGCACATCCAATTCACGTCTTCTGTAGAAACGCTCAGGTTGAGGATAATACATATCTGCAAGCAAAGGCATTAACTCTGGGTCATCATACGAAAACTTACGATCCCAATTTAACGAGAAAACTGAACGGTTGATATCTCTATCTGAAGGCTCAAATTCGACCATTTCTAAAGCTCCTTCATCAAAATACATGTCTTTGTAGTTGATGTAACGAGAAGCTTCTTCATCTTCTTCTAATCCAGCATAGATTTTTTCTCGAGCGATTGAGTCACGAACCCAATCCACAAACTGACGATACTCGTTGTTTGTAATCTCTGTTTGATCCATATAAAATGCCTGAACAGAAACCGTTTTTGCACGTGTTTGATGCAAAAAGGGTACATCCTGATCATTCTCACCCATAATGTATGAGCCAGATGGAATGTAAACCATTCCAAGAGGAATTTCTGGGTGGTAAACCGGACGACCAAGCGTTCCAGTTAAGTGACCACTTCGGGTGCTACAAGAGGCAATCACACCTCCTAATAAACCGATAAAAAACAATTTTTTCATTCTAGTTCAAATTATGATTCCGAATCAACGACTAACAAACTACAGGATCAATATTGTCGGTATAACGGAAACAACTAATGTTTGGTTACAAATATTTACTTTTTTTTTAAAATTACAACCATCTTGGGTTTGTGTGTTTTGTGTATGGAATTATTGGAATATAGCAGAATTTAAGTGCTATTTCATGTGTTCCATTCGATATTTTGGACAAACGCCCAATGGTAATATCGTATGAATATCCAATCCACATAAACATTCTTCCAGATTGTTTTTTGATATCAAACGGTCTGTATCCAACCAATAATGATACCGCATCGTTGTTACGAAAAGCAACACCACCATACAAAAATTTATTGTAAATATATCTCACGTTAATGTTGCCAGACATTTTCTTGAATTCAGTTTCAGCGAATGCTTGGATATCGATATCACCCGGTCCAACATTTCTTATTGTATAACCACCCATCAAGTAATAGTGACGTGCTAAGTTGTATTGGACATTGCTTGAATTTGCAATTGAACTTTGCAACTTCAATGCCATAGCTGGCAAGTGGGTAGAAGAAATACCAGCATACCAATTGTCTGCTCGGTAATAAATACCAAAGTTTGCGTCAAAAGTTGTAGCACTACTAGCAGCAGGGAACGTTGGGTCAATTTGAGTTTGTGGACCAATCCATGTTGGTTTCAACCCAAAATTCACCATTCCTACTCCAACACCCACACTTAATTTTCCAGGACCAAAATAAAAATGGTGAGAATAATTCAACATCACATTGTTTTGTCTATTGAACCCAATAGCATCATGTGTGAAATTCAATCCAAATCCACCAGCCCATTTTCCAAAACTTTCCATGTTTGCTTCCGCATTGAAAACAACAGAGTTTGGAGCTCCGTTTACTTTATCCCACTGATTTCTATAAATCAAATTTCCACAAACGCCTTCGTCAATACCCGCAGCGGCTGGGTTAACTGCAAATTTATTGTAGATAAAATGTGTGAGAGCAATATCTTGCTGAGCAAATGCACCAGCTGAAATAATGCAAAACACTGAGAAAATACGTAATGTTTTATTCATATTTTGGGTCCTAATTAAGGTTTTAACACGCTTTAGTTTTAACAAAATTTAGCCAAATAGTGGGCTAAAATAAATATTTTTTGTGACAAACAAAATTTTTTTGAAAAACAATTTGTGTTTTCAACAAATAAATGTTCATTCCTAGCATAGTACGGTAGAAAAAAAAATAAGTTACACGATATATATTATCCTAGTTTCTGATATGTTTTCCACCATAAGTTTGGGATGTTATTTTTCAAGGCATTTGAATAATGGGATTTATCACATGGCACTAAATGATGACGTTCAAAGTTGACTCCTTCTTTTGGAGGGTAAGGAACTTCCATCCACCATCTATCTGATTTATCACTTTTGTAAAAAACCAATTCGTGATCTATGTCATCTAAATACACAGTGAATTTGGTGTAATTTTTTTTCGTGCCAACCGGAAAATCTCCGCATCGTTGAGAATAGCCTTCAGCAAAATACCAAAGTAACTGAGCTAATTGTTTATGATTAGATGTGCTAACCTGTGCTGGATACCAATTAAAAATTCCAAATGAAGAAAGCTTGTCTGCCATACCCGCATATTTTGCTATTTGACACAACTCTGCATTATCAAATCCATTTGGCTCAGAATATTCTGTTCCCGAAAACTCTGACGCTTTTAATGATTGAAGATCTATGCTTATAAAGTCAGTATTGCGAATGTGAGGCTCGGCTATTTTGAAGTCTGATTTAAATTCACCCAAACGGATAACATCAAAAAATAATTTGTCCATGATTTCAGAATCATAGATTGACAAATATGGACTTTGACAACCCAAAACTGCTAAATTAAATAAATGACAGGGTCTGTGCATGAGCATTTTGTTGATGTATGCTGAAGCTGACAATTCTGAATCTGGGCTACCAAGATCACATTTATTGTCCACAATCAATATATTGACCAATTGTTCCAATTCTTCATACGCTTTATACATTGCATAAGAAAGGTCTTGTGAGCCACCTAGTACAACAGGAATAATGGAATTCTTTATCAATTCGGCACAAACTTGACTTAATGCAAAATAGGTATCTTCTATTCTGCTACCGGGCAACAAATTTCCTAAATCATAGATAGAGAAATTCCAATTTTGACCTTTTTGCATGGAATACAAATGATTTCTATATGAATCATTAAACGATGACTGGTAAGTTTCATTTCCGTTTCTATATTCAGGCACATAGAAAAAAGCGATTCCTTTAGAATTTAGCTCTGGGAAGTTAGATTCTGAATAGGAATACAACACCGAACCTAGCGTGTTTTCAATTGCTTCTTGTTTTTCAACTGGTTGGAAGTAAATGGAAAGATCCTTCATTGCTTGAAAATTAATGAGCAAATGTAAAAGGAAAAGAAACTTCTTAACTCACATGAGGGAAAGAAGAATAAAGAATGAAAAGTTAATAACTTCTTCCTATCAATAATAAATGCCTCTAAAGAATTATTTTTTCTTGCGTACAGTTTTTTTCTTTGAACTGCCTTCTTGACTTTTAGCAAGCTCTAAACATTCTTCTAGTGTTAAAGCACTTGCGTCTGTAGATTTTGGAATTTTAAAATTATCCTTACCTATTTTAAGATACACCCCATATCTACCATTAAGAATCTGTACATCTTCTCTTTCCGCAAAAGATTTAACCAGCTTATTTGCTTCAGCTTCACGTTTTTCAGTAATCAATTCAATTGCTCTTTCCAAAGAAACAGTCATTGGGTCGTCTTCTTTTTTCAGAGATACAAAGAGTTTACCCAATTGAACGTAAGGCCCAAACCTACCAATATTGGTTTTTACGTCTTGATTTTCAAAACTGCCAACAACACGAGGCAATTTGAATAAATCCAATGCCTCTTCCAGTGTAATGGTGTTGATAGATTGACTTCCATGCAAAGAAGCAAAGCGCGGTTTTTCACCATCAATCTTCTCATCACCTATTTGAATCATGGCTCCAAATCTACCAATACGAGCAATAACTTTTCTTCCTGAAACCGGATCAACACCTAGTTCGCGTTCGCCAGTTGCTCTGTCTGAATGTTCAAGAGTATCTTCAACATGTTTATGGAAAGGCTTGTAAAACTCATTTAACATTGCTGTCCACTCACGTTTACCCAGTGAAATTTCGTCAAATTGTTTTTCAACTTCTGCAGTAAAATGATACTCCATGATTCCGCCAAAATGGTCAATCAAGAAATCTGTAACCACAATGCCAATATCCGTTGGGAACAATTTATTCTTTTCCTTTCCGGTTATTTCAGTTTTTGAAATGCGCGAAATAGTAGTGTTATTCAACTCGAGTACATCATACTTACGTTCTTCACCCTCTCGTTCTTGTTTTAAAACATACCCTCTTTTTTGAATGGTTGAAATGGTTGGCGCGTAAGTAGAAGGTCGACCTATACCTAACTCCTCTAGTTTCTTCACCAAAGAAGCTTCAACATAACGAGCAGATGGTCTGGAGAAACGTTGTGTTGCACGAATAAAATCATACGATAGACCTTCTCCTGCTTTTACAGTTGGTAATAATCCTTCAGTTTCTGTATCTTCATCTTCTTCCAATGAAGTTTCAAGATACACTTTCAAAAATCCGTCAAATTTTATTGTTTCACCTTTAGCTTGGAAAATTTCACTCAGCTTTTCATTTCCAATAGAGATTGTTGTTTTTTCAAGTTCTGCATGACTCATTTGAGAAGCAATAGCACGTTTCCAAATCAAATCATACAATCGGATTTCATCTCTTTCACCATCATTTAAGGCATGAAGAGAAAAATCGGTAGGACGAATGGCTTCGTGAGCTTCTTGAGCATTGGCACTTTTACTCGTATATTTTGTTGGGTTTGAATATTTACTTCCGTATGCAGAATTGATTTCGTTTTTAGCGCCATTTATTGCAGTTTCAGACAAATTCACTGAATCGGTTCTCATATAAGTAATTTGACCAGATTCATACAACTTTTGTGCTACTTGCATGGTTCTTGAAACAGAGAAGCCTAATTTCAAGGAAGCTTCTTGTTGCAATGTTGAGGTAGTAAAAGGTGCAGCTGGAGTTTTCTTTGCTGGTTTTTGCTGCACATCCAACACCATAAAATCTGTGGCAGAGCACTCTTTTAAAAATGCTTCTACTTCTTTGTCTGTTCCGAAATGCTTAGAAACTTCCGCTTTAATTTTTTCTTTTCCTTTTTTAAATTCAGCGGTAACACGAAAATAACTCTCCGATTTAAAAGCTTGAATTTCTTTTTCGCGCTCAACAATTAAACGTACAGCAACGGATTGCACACGCCCAGCAGATAAACTCGGTCTTACCTTTTTCCAAAGAACAGGTGAAAGTTCAAACCCAACTAACCTATCAAGTACCCGTCGGGCTTGTTGAGCGTCAACCAGCGGTTTATTAATTTCACGCGGATTTTCAATTGCTTTTGTGATTGCAGTTTTGGTGATTTCATTAAACGTTATACGTCGAGTATCTTTTTTTGCCAATCCTAAGGTTTCGAATAAATGCCAAGAAATAGCTTCCCCCTCACGGTCTTCATCGGTAGCAAGCCATACAACCTCTGCATCTTTCGCTAACTTTTTCAATTCAGATACTACAGCTTTCTTGTCAGAACTAACCTCATAATCGGGTAAAAAATTATTTTCAACATCTATGCCTAAGCCTTTGGAAGCTAAATCGCGAACATGTCCAAAACTTGACTTAACTGTAAAATCTTTTCCGAGGTAGCCTTCAATCGTTTTTGCTTTCGCTGGAGACTCGACTATAACAAGGTTTTTACTCATGTATTACTTTTTAAAAACAACTGAAATCGTTGCAAATATAAAGGAATTAAGTTTGAATGCGCAAAAACAAATTTCAAAGCCTCATCAAAACTGTTGTGATTCTTAAAAGAAAAAGAGAATAAAATTAACTGTTTTTCACACTGACATTTTGGCATATTTTTGAAAATTAATTATTTTTGCACCAAAATATTGAAGTGGGAAATCGCATAGGAAACAAAATTATAGACGAAAAAATACAAGGAGACGCCTTGGTGCTTGATGGTGGAAATGGCTCAAAAAAATTATACATAGAAAGCTATGGATGCCAAATGAACTTTAGCGACAGCGAAGTGGTAGCTTCCATTTTGGCACAAGATGGATTTGATACAACCAAGGAAATTGATGAAGCAGACGTTGTATTGATTAACACGTGTGCAATACGCGATAATGCTGAAACTCGTGTAAGAAATAGGCTTACAGAATTTAAAAAGAAAAAAGAAAACAAACCTCACTTGGTTGTTGGAATTTTGGGGTGTATGGCAGAGCGAATAAAACAAGCTTTGCTTGAAGAAGAAAAATTAGTTGACATAGTGGCTGGACCAGACGCTTACAGAGATTTACCCAATTTAATTCAAGAAGTAGGAAGTGGTCAACGTGCAGTAAATGTTTTGCTATCAAGAGAAGAAACGTATGCTGATATTTCTCCAGTTCGTTTGGATTTGGGAGGTGTGAGCGCTTTTGTTACCATAACACGTGGTTGCGACAATATGTGTTCTTTTTGCGTAGTTCCATTTACTCGAGGAAGAGAGCGTTCAAGAGACCCGGAAACCATCGTTGAAGAATGCAAAGATTTGTTTGCAAAAGGATACAGAGAAGTAACACTGTTAGGACAAAACGTAAACAGTTACCGTTGGAATATGACCAGCAAAGGAGTAATAAAAGACATGTTGAAACCAACAGTTAATTTTGCTCAGCTATTGGAACTGGTTGCACAAGTTCATCCTGATTTACGTGTGCGTTATTCAACTTCACATCCGAAAGACATGACAGTTGATGTATTGGAAACAATGGCAAAATACGAAAACATTTGTCCATACATTCATTTACCTGTTCAATCGGGAAGTTCTGTTGTGTTGGAGCGAATGAACAGAGGTTACACGCGTGAATGGTATTTGAACAGAATAGAGGCAATCAAACGAATTATTCCAGATTGTGCCATTTCAACAGATATTATCAGTGGATTTTGTGGTGAAACCGATGAAGAACATCAAGAAACTATTTCTTTGATGAAAGAAGTATCGTATGATTTTGCATACATGTTTAAATATTCTGAACGTCCGAAAACATTGGCAGAACGTAAATTTTCAGATGATATCCCGGATGACGTGAAAGGAAAGCGATTGGATGAAATCATTGCTTTGCAATTAGAAAGCTCTGCTGCCTCGCATAAACGACAAATTGGTAAAACCGTAAAAGTGTTGGTAGAAGGACCTTCTAAACGTTCGGATGAATTTTATTGTGGGCGAGATGGAAGAAACTCTATGGTGGTTTTTCCACGCGGAAACGCAGAAAAAGGGAAGTATGTTTGGGTTACAATAACCGATAGCACATCAGCAACCTTGATTGGCGAATTAACCAATAGCCCTAATTAATTTTTCAGTCATGAGTAAATTAAGCCTTCAACAAGTAAAACAGCGTTTTGGGATTATCGGAAACGCGCCTTTATTGAACAGATCATTGGAAGTAGCAATGCAAGTTGCACCAACAGATATTTCTGTGCTTGTGAATGGTGAAAGTGGTGTTGGCAAAGAAATTATTCCTCAAGTAATTCACCAGCTAAGCAGTAGAAAACACAATGAATACATTGCTGTGAACTGTGGAGCAATTCCGGAAGGGACAATTGATTCTGAATTATTTGGTCATGAAAAAGGCTCGTTTACAGGAGCAACAGGGAGCAGACAAGGTTATTTCGAAGTGGCAGATGGTGGAACAATTTTTTTAGACGAGGTCGCAGAATTGCCTATGCAAACACAAGTACGCTTATTGCGTGTGTTAGAAACGGGTGAATTTATTCGTGTTGGATCTTCAAAAGTCATTAAAACAAACGTGCGAGTAGTTGCAGCTACCAATGAAAATATGCAACAAGCCATCCATTCAGGTAAGTTTCGTGAAGACTTGTTTTACAGACTTAGCACTGTTCCAATCTATTTACCTCCACTTCGCTCTAGAACAGACGATATTTACTTATTGTTTAGAAAGTTTGCCAGTGATTTTGCAGAAAAATACCGAATGCCGGCAATTCGATTAAAAGACGATGCTGTTGAAATCCTCAACAAATATCATTGGCCCGGAAACATTCGTCAACTCAAAAATCTTGTCGAACAAATTTCTGTAATTGAGCAAGAACGTGAAATTGAAGGTAGCAGACTTCAATCCTACTTACCTCATGAACAAGATTTCACGCCTTCAATTGTAAGCCAGTCTGATACTAAAATAGATGAACGAGAATTGATGTACAAATTCTTGTTCGACATGAAAAATGACTTAAACGAATTGAAGAAGTTAGTCGTTGAATTGTTAAACCACCAAGGTGAATTTAACCTATCTAGTGATCAAGCAGCCATGGTAGATCGTATATATCAAGATATTAATATTGGAGAACACCGAATATTACCATCTACTCCGGTTCAGGCTTCACCCATTGAATACAGTGAACCAGAGGCAGAAATCATTCAGATGCATGAAGAAGTGAAAGAGTCATTATCACTTGAAGATCAAGAGAAAGAACTCATTTTGAAAGCACTTGAGAAACACAAAGGAAAACGAAAGAATGCAGCAGATGAGTTGGGGATTTCTGAGCGAACTTTGTATCGTAAAATCAAAGAATACGACTTGCAAAAATGATGAAAAGACTGCTTTATTTTACCACGTTAATACTGCTGTGTAATGGTTGTTGGCCCTCTGCATTCATGAATCCGATAGACAACTCCATGCCTGAAGAATGGAAGAAGTTTTTCATAGCTCCGTTGGAGGTAAATGCCACAACTGCTCCTTCAAGCTATCCTGCAAACCTTGCTGAGAAATTAAGAAGTGGAATACAAAACAATACCCGTTTGAAACTGGCTTCAGACTTACAATCTGCAGAAGTAAAAATAAATGGAATCGTTTCAAACTATTCAACAGCACCAATTGCAATTCAACAAGGAGATGCTGCAGCAAAAAACCGTTTGACAGTTTCAGTAAATTTTACTATTATTACACCTACAAAAGGATTGGAAGAAATAAAAATGTCGAGTTCGCGCTTTGCAGATTATGAATCCACTCAACAATTAACCGATGTTGAAACTCGCCTATTAGAAGATATTAATCAGCAAATAGTGCAAGACGTCATCAATAAACTGCTCTCTAACTGGTAATGATAAATACAGAACAAATAGCACACTATGTAACGAACCCTAGTTCGATTAAAGAAAGTGATATTTCTGCAATCAAAAGTTTAGCAGAGAAAAATCCGGCTTGTACAGTCTATTCATTGCTTTACCTCACAGCTATTTCAACATATCAATCGGTGCTGTTGGATGAAGAATTGCCTAAACATGCGTATAAACATTCTGATCGAATTCGTTTGTACCATGCACTGCAATCGAAAGAGCTAACAACAGAAAGCGTTCTTGTTAATGAAGAAATAGAAGAAACGCCAATACATTTACCTAACGTAATTACACAAGATGTTGAAGAGCATATAGAAGAATTAACTCCGCAAGAAGAACTAAAATCGGTTGACACAGAAAAAGAGAAGTCTATCTACGATTTTGAATTGGTAGCTGAAACCTTGAGTCAAGATTATTTGCACACAACAATAAAAGAAGAGCAAGCAGAACCAAACGAAAAAATCGCTGCTCCGCAGATAGAAAAAACGGAAATTAAAACCTTTGATTCTCTAGATTCAAAACGTTCTTTCACCGCTTGGATAGCGTCCAATTCAAATCAAGAAGCAAAAAAAGAAACACCTTCTGCCTCAAAAGTGGATAGTGAAGAATTGATTAATAAGTTTATTGAAACAAATCCATCATTAAGCAGACCAAAGGCAGATTTTTATTCCCCTACACAAAAAGCAAAAGAAAGTGTAGATGAAAACCGCATTCCTGTTTCAGAAACCTTAGCAAAAATATTTGCAGCTCAAGGCAATTTTCCAAAAGCAATTCATGTTTATCATCAATTAATTTTGGCATTTCCAGAAAAAAAGAGTTTATTTGCAGTCCAAATTGAAGAATTAAAGAAAAAAATAACACAGTAACATGATAGCATTTGTATCAATTTTGCTAGTATTAGCAAGTATTTTATTAGTAATTGTAGTGTTTGTTCAGAATCCTAAAGGTGGAGGTTTGTCATCAGATTTTGGTGCTGCTCACCAATTAGGAAGTGTAAAAAGCACGAACGATTTTATCGAAAAGGCAACTTGGGGATTGGCAATTTTTGTAGTTGTTGGAAGCATTGCCTTAACAAGTATGATGAAGCCTGCTAAACCTAAAGCGGTTGCACCAACTGAGCAACAGCAACAAGGTGGACAAGCTCCTGTTGGACAAGCTCCTAGATAAGAAAAAAAAACATTTGTTAAAGTGTCAGTATGTCAGCATACTGACACTTTTTTTATTCAATTTCTGCCAAAATCCTTCCAAAATTAGGATGGTATATTATTTGACAAAACGAAAACCAGAAAAAAATACAAACAAATATGTCTTTAAAATTTAAACCTTTGGCAGACCGCGTTTTGATTGAGCCGGCACCAGCAGAGCAAGTTACTTCGAGTGGAATTATTATTCCGGATACAGCAAAAGAAAAACCGTTGAAAGGAACAGTAGTTGCAGTTGGCGGTGGAAAGAAAGACGAACCAATGCATGTAAAAGTAAAAGATATCGTGATTTACGGTCAGTACTCTGGAACAGAAATCAAGATTGATGGGAAAGATTACTTAATCATGAAAGAGAGTGATATTTACGGAATTTTAGGATAAAAAATTAAAGAAATGGCAAAGCAAATTTATTTTGACGTTGAAGCACGT
>JBDHXR010000091.1:0-11861 GCA_039810825.1 Fluviicola sp. | reverse complement strand
TATAGAAGCACGAAACCCGCCATAGTGCCAAACCGATGTTACCAGCTGGCATTTTTGTCCGTCCGTTATGGTTTAAGGAAATCGAACGCTTTAAATAGCTCATTGTCTGCTGGTTGTTTTAGTTCTGCTTCTTTGTCAAAGTGATATGAAACCCAACGAACGTCTTTACTCTCGATACTTGTATAAAAGTAAATTGCGTCTGATGCTTCAATAAATTTAATAAAAGGTAGCAACTCCAAAGGTTTTGTCTGTTGTGAGTTACTTAAATAAAGTTTCTTTCTGTCAAGCGGAATTAAACTCTTGATTGTTATTTCATTAAAAGGAGTTCTTGCTCCAATTAATTCTTTCGCGTTGAAAGTGAAAATTCCGTCTTCAAAACTGCTTGTTGTTGGTGAAAGCATTCTTGTGTCCTCAAAAGCATCAGCAATGTATTTTCTAAATTCGTTTAGTTGTTGTTCAAGTGTTAGAACTCTTTGGTTGTTTTCTTCTTCGCTTGTTATTCCTCCGTGTCCTTTCCATTTATTTCGAAGGTTTGCAACCTCAAATAGAACATTTACAATTCCTTTACTTGTAATCATTGATAGAAAAGCTTCACTCGGATTTCCAAAAAGATTTTTACAATATTCTTTTTTGTCATTCTCTGTCAAGTATGTTCTGATTGCTTTTGAAAGATTTGAAGTTAGGTTATTCCAATTTCCAAAAGTTGCTCTTAAATACCAATTCTGAAATTTTTCGTCCTTTCCAATCCATTTATGACTTTCGTCTTTATAAAATTCTTTGTCTTGAACCAAAGCACTTAACATCAGCATTGATAGGAATTCAGAAAATGCTTCAAAAAAGTGAAATAGGTGTTCAATTTTTTTACTGTTGTCTTTGGTTGCATAATAACGCCAAAGAATGGAAGAAATTGGGAAAGGTAATTTGTCAATCCAATTTTCTAATTTCTCTTCTTGATTTATTGTTTTTAGTTCTTTTGCTATTGATTTGTAGCTTTTAGGTTGTTTCCAAAGATTTCTTTTTAGTTCGTCAAGTCTAAATGAAAACTGCTGGATTTTGTTGTCAACTTCTATTAAATCCGCTTGTGTTGCCAAATCGGGTAAAAAGAATATACATTTTGAAAGTTGCGATTTTGAAATTTGTGGAATGACAGCTCCTGCTTCTAAACTCTCTCTCAATTTTTTTCCAACTGGTGTATTGAAATAGTTGGCAACGTAAATTGAATTAGCTTTTGTTTCGTCAAGCTGAATTTGATAATAGTTTTTAGGTTTTATTTTCAGTTCAGACAAACTTGCAACAACTGGACTATTTCCCACTTTTGGTAAATAGATTGAATTTGCCAAATGTTCAACATCTTCGGAATTATCTCCTTTAAGTGCATTAATTGAAACAGAAATGTCAGTTAAAAGAATTGGCGGATAGCCAATTCTTTTAACCAATTCTTGCATTTCTTTTTCAGATACCAATGCGTTTAAGGATTTGAATTCTGATAAATCTATTAATGTACCAAGTTGAACCGCTTTGCCTTCTTTTTGTGATTTGAAATTTTGTATTATAGTTTTGTTAGTTGTTTCATCTTGTGAAACTTCGGCAACAAATGTTTTTTCTTTTGAGTTTTTAGAAACAAGAATTAAGTTTGAAGAAATATTTGTCATTGGTGCAAACGCACCAGAGGGAATAGCAAAAACTGCTTCAACAAAAAGACCTTCTTTTTTTAATGCTTCTTTTCCTTTGTCGTCCATTAGGAAAGAATTAGAAACAAGAAAAATCAATTTTCCAGTATTTTCAATTTTCTCTCCACATTTCAAAAGTAACGTTGTCGCAAAATCAAACGGACTTTTAATTCCATTGATACTTTGTGTCCGCATTCCAAAAGGAGGAAAAGAAAGAATTAAATCAAATTTGTCGTTTGATTGTGAAAGTTGATTTAATGTGTCGCCAAGTTTAAAGTTTTTGCTTTTGTCTTTAAACAAAGTTTTTATTGCTTCAAATTCTGTTTGATTTATACAAGTACCATTTAGATTGTCAGCTTTAATATAAAGCAACGGTGAAGATAATGTCAACCAAGGGTCAAGGACAGATTTATGGTTATCTGCTTTTATTAGTTCTTCTATGAATTTAAAAACATAGTTCGGTGCTGTAATTGAATAAGAATTTGTCAATAAAGTAAGTAATTCTTTGTCTTGAAAAATGCTGTCAAGTTTTTCCGCTCCAAGTGTCGTTCCGATGAGTTCTAATAATTTGGTGTCACGAAAACCTATAAAATTTCGGTCAGTCCGAAGTCTGTCAAGGTTGCTCCAAATTTTATTTTTTATGTCCTGTTGTTTCATTGGTGTCGTGTCGTTTTATGCTTGCTGGTAACGGTTGGCGGTATGGTTAGTTGCCGATTTCGAAGCGCTTTCCTGTCAAGTTACAACTGCTTTTGATACGAGCTGTGCCGCTCGAATACCCACTGCACCGGCAATTAACTATACCGCGTGTTGGCAACTGGTGTTCATTCATATCCGTCTGTTTGTCATTTATTTAGCTTTTTTTCTTGTCATTGTCAAACTGCACCAACCTATCCACGAAGCACAAATTTATTTTGTTTTTTTGAGCGTGGGCAATCCTAAAACCGTCCTGAAAGGCGGTTACTCGGGCTGGAGAGGCGGAAGCTCTTTTGCAAGCCTTTGGCTTGAGCGTTGGCACGTGGGGGTTTGCAAATGTGCTTACGACTGTGGGTTGGCTTCTCATAAAACAATATTGGAAATTGTAAATCCTAATTTTTGTTCTACTGAATCGCTTTCTAATTCTGGGTCAATATCAATTTCTTCAAGTACAAGCTTCATATTTCTTTCATCAGTATACGAGTCAATTGCTTTTGGTAACTTAATATCGGCAAGCTTCTCAATCAAAGTAACATTAACTTGATATGTTGCTGCATCATCAAACTGCATAAATAATTCCTCTCCATCAAATCCTGCCTCAAGTTCTTCAACTATACCATTTTCAATTAATAATCTATTTTGACTCATCATAAAACCAACTCTATAAAATTGTCCGTCTTCTTTTGGAAAAATAACTACTTTCCAAAAAATTATTGGAAGATGTATACTTTCCCCTTTTACCGTTGTTACGAATAGAGGGTCATTTTCAGACAGCACAGGTCCAGTAAAAACACATATTTTCAGGTTCTTTTTTTTAGTCTCGGTATGTAAGATATAATCTTCCAAACTTTTCCAAATTTCTTGATTCAGATCTTTATGTTGAGGAACTGCATTGCTGTAGTAAAAAGTCGAATCCGCAGCCAATTGAGCAAGACCTACAGTTTCTCCCCACTGAACATCTTCTCGCTTTGTCATATGTCCTTTATCGAAATCACTTTTTTCAGCACTATATAGCTCTTGCCCCCATTGATATGACTTTGCCCTTTCATCTTTTTTCCAACTCTTTGCTCTACTCGCTTTTTTGAAAAGTTCACCATCTATATTTGATGCTGAAAAAAAAGGGAACTTTCTTGATTTTGAAAGCATAACACTATAGTTCATATAATGTAGAATTGATTTGTCACTTGCATCTATAGGTGCTATATCGTTTTTGTGTCTGTTCCCTAAAGTTGGAAAACTTACTTTTTCTACACCTAAAAATTCATGATTGAATCCTTTGAATAATTTCTCGTTTGCCATATTTTATTAATCTTTATGACTATGAATTAAAAAATCTATTATGTTGTTTATATGAATTCCCTCATTTCTATATTTTGTCTCATTTAATTGAGGTTCACTTTCTTTACTCATTCCACCACTATGATGTAATGCAACAACTTCCCAGCTTGAGTTAAAAACGGGCGAACCTGATGAACCCTTCATTGTGTCAGTTAAATACTGAACAACTCTATGGTCAGTATTAGTTATGATATTGTGGTATAATGCTATTTGCTTTAGTTGGCCACCAGGGTGTTGTATTATATTCACGAAGTCATTTTTATTCACATTAACTTTTTTGAGAGGAATAAATCCATATTGCTTAATTTCATCAGTTTCATGAAGTTTAAAAATAGTAACATCAAATTCAGCAACTGGAGAAATATACCAAGGACCAGATTCGTCTATTTTAAAACTCTTTGATGCTTTTGTATTGCCATCAATATCCTCCTCATAGTCAAAAATAATTCTAGTGCTTTGGATGTCATTTTTATTATTAATTACATGAAAATTGGTCATAAAAAAAAGTTCACCAGGCTCCTCTGCTATTTTAAACAAAAAGCCAGTTCCAACTTCTTTTCCCCCATTTTTACTTTTTTCAACTTTTGCCACTGAACGACTGGAAATAATACCTCTTGCTAGAAAATTAATAGGTAAAAGAGTATTATAACCCATGGTGAGGACTTCCAAAGTATCTTCCTCTAATCCTTTCCAAGTCGAAATATCTTCAAGCTTGGGACTTAATGAATAGTTTAATTCTGTCTTACTTTTGGCAGCAAGTAAATATGGATTATTGGGATATTTATCAATAACAGCTTCAATGAGATTTTCAACCTTGTTGTTCTTTCGAGCTTCATCTATGACACTGTTCCAAATATCCATTGATGAACCATTAAAATTTATCATAGATTGCTTTAACCCAGCCGCCTTAATAAATTTTGAAATTCCTTCTTGGTGTGGGACTAAGTCTCCCAAAACATCATTTAATTGTGTTAATCTTGCTGTCCAGCTCATAATTCTATATTTTATTACTGAAAATTGTTGGATATTCAACAAGCATTCTATCTGTTAGCTCTTCAATTTTATTGGTATCGAAACAATAATTTATTAATTGCGATGACATTGAAGCAGCATTGTCATCCTGCAAAATTGCAGGACTAACACCGACACTTTTCGCTAGTCTTCTAATTGCTAAATTTGAATCGTAATAGCTTGGTAGGATTTCAATTAATCTATTTAAAGTCGTGTGGTTAAATTCAAAATCTCTAATTCTTTTATATATCAATTCTAATTTAGCTTTTTCTGATTGAAGTTGCATATCATGAGGTGAAGTATATTGTGTTTCAAAATATGGCTCTATCATATTTGGGTTAATTAGATATTTGCCATATCGGTTTTCTTTTTGAGCATAATAATTGAAAAAATTTTCTATTTGATTCCTTAAATTTTCCAATTTACTATCAACTGTCAAGTAGACAAAATCATAAAGTAATGCATCACCTTTTTGATATTCCATTATAGAAAATGGATGAAATGCAACTGGAACATCTCTTTTATTGATTTCAATTTTATTAGGTGAATCAACTATTATACAACCTCTGGGAATCCCTTGTGTAGAGGCAAATCGTTTAGACCAACTTAAATCTAATGGTTGCCATCTTGCATTTTTTATTGTTATAGCATCCCCTTGTTTCAAATTAAGTGAATCAAAAACATCAGGATAAATTAAAATAGGAATACCCAGAGAAGCATTACAACTAGAACTTATTGAAAGTAATCTTTTCCCATCATCATTCGGTGGGAGTATAATAGTTCCAATACCGCCTAATACTTTTCTTGATTTTCCTGGTGGATAAAATTCAATCCATTGTTTACTTTGTTTTGCTATTTCATTTTCTGAATGCTTTCTTATAACTGCTGAGTAATTTGCCCAGTAAAGCCCTGGAATTCTTGCCACCCAATCACAAATTGTAAAGGCATATAGGTTTATCTTCTTGTTCCAATATTTTTCAGGGTTTGAAATTACTTCATGCCAAAATTGTTCATCCTCATAAAACCAATTATCACCATCTAGATTTATCGGTTCTGAATATGTGAATTTGTTACTTTCAGCAATTGAATAATTTTCAATTGTCTCTACAATTTTTGTTGCTTTATAAACATTTGATAGTTCCATCTTTTCTTTGTTTATGATTAACAAGTTATGTAGTTCTTTCTTAATTGATATATCAATTTGAATTTTTCGTTCTCACCATAAGTCTTGTTGATTTCCTTTAAGAGAGAATTCATTGTTACATTCTTTAGGCCATTGTTTCTGAGCTTTAAAATAACATCGCGCCAAACATTCTCTGCTGTTGTATTAATTAGTAATTCAGATTCCTTACCTCCTGCCTTTTTCCAAATCGCAGCTAATGAAACTCCGTTTGGATAAAAGTCGCAGATTATTTCCTCTGCACTTTCCCACCATTGATCAGTAGTTATATTAACTGTTTTTAAAGTATCTGAAAAAGCTAATGCTGCCTTTGTGAAAAAGTCAAGTAGATTATGACATTCAGATAAGCCAAATTTCCAGTTGTTGCTTTTATTTGCTTTATAATAAATAGCATACACCACATCTTTATAGTTTCTTTCGTAAACCAATTTACCTAATTGAATTGCTTCAATAACATTTAAATTACCATAATAATTGCTGACATAATCTTTAAGAATATATTCAGGCAGTTGTTTGAAAGTTATAAAAATAGGCAAAGTGACATTGAAATTATTTCTATTAAAATATAGAAAGTCAGATATACCGTTTGAAATTATAAAATCGCTTAATTCTTTGTCGTCTGGAATAACTGTTGTCGTATCTGTACTTATTTTTTGAAGAAGAGCTGTAGATGTTTTTTTAAGAAAATTTGTTCGAATGCTATTGGGTATGAATTTCCAAATATTTTTACGCTTAGGATAATACAAAATATTTCCGTATAGCGTGTTGCTTATTTTTTCCAAAAGGTCAATGTTATAACTTTCTCCATCTAAAAGATTATTAAGGAGAAAGTAAACTTTTTCTTGCGGTTCAGTTATACCATCAAATATTTCATTCCCCAATAAAATTGAATGTAACCATATTGCTTGCCAATTAACATTCGATATTTCAATATTGGCAAGCAGTGATGAATCAGTATGACAATACTTTCCACAAATTTTGATTAATCTATTATCTCCATTATTTATTGTAAAATTTATAACAGCAATTGGAGATATGTTAATGATTATTTCATTTATGCCATCAGAAAAATCTTCATTGACATCTACAAGTAGTTGATTTGATAATGCTTGCTCAAATGAATATTCAAAAATCATGAGTTTTGCATGAAACCTTAGCCATTTTCTACTCAGTGCAAATGATACTAGATTTTGAAAATGGGATTTGTTAAAAGATTTACTTAAATAAATTGTAAAAGAATTTTCTGATTCGGAGGAAATATCAATTAATGGTTCTATAATATCTAAAATCGAAATATCTTGATTTAACCAATTCATTACTATTGAAACCTTATCTATATCAATTGAAGAAAGAAAAACATCAAGTTGATGTTTTATATTCACTGTCCACCAATTACTATTATTTCCATTCAGCTTCTCAAATAGCAGCGAATAATTTTTAGTTCTAGTTTCATTTTGAGAAAATAAATAATTTTCAAGCCACTTATTTACAGATTGTGATAGTTTTCTTTCACTACCATTAAAACTGCTTGTTTTAAATGGCTTTATTAGATGTAATTCACTTAAATCACATATTGAAATTAAATTGCATATTCTTTCAAGCAATTTTTCTTTTAAAGAAACACCTTTATCTATTAATGGAGAATATTCTGCGACAACATGAGACAATGTATTAAGCTTTTTTAAATCAGAGGTCGAATCTATATTTTCAAAAGTATTTAACACTTTCCCAATATTATTAACTGCATCTCTTGACAAATCACCTGTTTCAACTATTGTTTTAAAATTGGATATTCTTTCATTTGCTTTAGTGTCACCAGCAATCAGCTGTTCAAAGATTTCTTTTAAAACATAATTTTCGTTTTTACGAACCACACAAAATCCCTTATTTAAAAACTTGCTTTCAATATTTTCAGGTATGTTTATAAAGTTTAATTTTCCTTTAGGAATAGCATCCGCATTAAAATTTAGCCCGAAATTCAATGTTTCTTTGTCTTCAACAGGTAGAACTTTCCAAAAATGCGATAATGCTATATTAAAATTTTCTACTCCAATCCAGATGATTGTTTTTGAAAAATCTTGGGCGTTTGCATAACCATGAATAACCTTATTGAAGCGCCCTTGATAAGAAGACGAAGAGGTATCTGTTACAAAATCACTTTCTTCTTTATAAAGAATTGACTCAACATTAATTTCTTTGTCAATTTTATCAGGCAGTATTTCAAGAATTGGTGTTAAGTTTTGGATATTGTTTAACTCTGTTTTCTGAATTAAAAGAACATGAGAAAAAACTCTTCCAGGTCTAACATCAGCGGATTTATCTGGAAATGTTTTCATGATAAGAAAATAATCATCTACAACAAAACCACGTATTGCTGAATCCCATTGATAAGTTCCAGTTTGTTCTTGAATATCAGTATTAAAAGCAATTTTTTTTGCAAGTTTTGAATCTAACAAAGAAGACTTAAGCAAACCATATCCTCCTTTATCGTCTTCACCACAAATAATTTGATGAATTATTATTTCCACTATAATGCCTCAATAATTAGTTCTGTTATATCATTTGTTTTCTGTCCATCATCTTTCACTAAATATCCAAAACTTTCTGGACCTTCTATTTGATATTTTTCTTTGTTCTCAGAATCATTTAAAGGAAATCCTAATGCTGACAACCCGATGTACCTAACAAACTGATTATCCCAATTTGATTCAATAAAATTGAACAATAAAGGCAGTCTCGACTCAAGAACAGATTTAGGTTTTTCGTTTGTATTCAATTCATCCCAACATGTTAGCACAACTGTTAATTTGATTTTTTGATTTTTTAAATGATAATTAATCCCTTTATAATGAAGTAATAATTGTAATAATTCAATTAAAGAGGATTGATCAGACAATTGATATTCATTTGATACATCATTTTCTAAATTGGGTGGATTATCTTTGGTAATCTCTATCGAACTAATGTTTGCGGAATGATTAACTGAATTTAAGCGAATAAAAAAGATCCAATTATCACTTGAGTTTATAGCTTCACTCCAATTTTTATCTACTTCTCTATTATCAATAATTCCATCGACTTGCTCACCTCCGTATTCTGGGCATTGTAAATCAATTTTCATTCCGTCTGATGTCTGAATTGGAAGATAAAAATATTCAGATTTTAGAGTGCTTGTTGCTTCAGGTTCATCACCATTTGCTAATGCCTCGCGTGCCCCAGATATGGGACTTAAATCTTCTACAGCTTTATACAAACTCAACTTACTTTTTTTCTTTTGTAACCTAGAATAAAATTGAGAAAGAAAAACAGTTTTAGATGAATGTGGTTTTCCTATGATAAGTAGTTGTTTATTCATTTTCCTTTGTAATTTAGAAATATATCATTTTCATATTTATTGGATATAATGATATTATCCCCCGCAGGTATAATAATATTATCAAGTAACCAATCTATTGTTTTAAGATTGTTTTTATGAACAATCTCATCTGGATTTTTAGAAGGAAAATTACTTATGTCAATTTCAAAGTATTTGTTGAAAATTTCAGAAAGTTCATTTTTCAATGAATCTTGTATAGTTGGATGCACCTCACTTTTTAAATCAGCTTTTGACCAGACAGCTAAAACTGGTCTATCATTCAAATCACTTTTAAGCATTTCTGCAATATCAATTATTTCAGTTTTTGCACGATTCTTCCTCTTTATTAAATCATCACAGTCAATAAACAATATAAAACCATTTGAATTGTCATATATCCAACGAGCATTCTCAGCATTTTCATCATCTTTATTTTGAGACCAAGTTGAAAACACCTCACCAGAAGCATCTGTTATTAATACATCAATTAACTGATTTTCTTCATTTCTTAATGCCATATGCAATAAGCGTAGATAACTTGAAGGGGTAGTTTCTGGTAATGAGACTTTTTTGTCCTTCACTTTTAATTTGTCATAAAGTTTGTCCCAACCTAACATGGTTTTTGTACCTGAAAATCCAAACTTTTCAAAACTACCTCCATCATATAAAAGGGTATAAAGCATTGCTAAGAAAGTTGTTTTGCCTGCTTTTGCCTTTCCTGCTAATCCAATAATTATGGGGCTATTCCGATAGCTTATTAATTTTATATCATTAATAGCAAGAGGTTCACCTGTCCATATTTGAGTTGATTTATTTGTCTTTTTCTGGGTAGGATTTTTTTTAACTTCTTCGGCATGATGTTTTGACCAGTTAGGACATTGGGTATGATCTTCATGTCCATCATGACATGATATTGGAGCAGGACACTCTGGGTTTGAACATTTTCCTTCCATTATTATTTACTTTTTGAATAGTTCAACACCTGTAGATCATGAAATAACCAAAGTGTAAATTCACTTAAGGTCAGTTCTATGCTATCTTTTATTCCTACAAGGTCTTTCAATTGTTTAGTCGAGTATTTGCCATTTGCATAACCTTTAATAAATTGGGCTAAAGAAACTCTTTCAATTTCAAATGATTCCTCACTTATATGTTGTTTTAGTAATTCTTTCGAACTGTCAATAAATTTAAAAATCTCTGAAAGTTTCATTTTTTTATCTTCAACCGAAATAATTCCTGAATGTGTTTCTTTTAGAAAATAATCAGCACTTTGAGGATAAATAAATGGTACAAATGAGGAATAATCTAGTGCAAGAATAAATTGTAACAATCCATTTTGAGCATTTCTATAGCTGTCATTTAATATCTTTGAGTAACAAGCTTCTTTCCACCATAATAATTCAGTACGCATTGTCAAAGAGCTATTCAGCTTAGCACTTTCTGTTAAAGCAAGTGGAATAATTTTATTTACAGCATCTTGAATTTTGCTCTGAATTTCATTTAACTGGGCACTTTGTTTGTTGAAGGCATTGTTTAGCAATTCCGAGATTCCTTTTGCAGCTCTTTGAGAGAAAAACAAAGGCCAATGTACGTTTCCTTGGTTTGCCGTATATTGACTTTCACCTTCATTACCCCATGAAGAGTGAATTGATGCAGCCTTTAAATGACCTTCTAATTTCGCATTATCAATAGATACTCCCGTAGTTTTAGCTATCTCTATTTTTAATTCTTTAATTTCAAAACTTTTTGAAATAGACCAGCTTTCCGCAGCATTTGTCTCAATTCTTCTCCCCAGTTCAGTTATGAATTGTAAAATTAATTCTTTTTCTTTCCCTTTAAGATTAAGATGTTTTGTAATATTTCTACTACTCAAAAATACTAAGTTTGATACATTGATGTCAGAAGATAACTTTTCTAATGTTTCAAGAATTACAGCTCTAATATAAGTTAGTGGAGTATCCTTACAGTTTGAAGTAAATGTTTTCCAATTATCAATAATAAGTTGTTGCACTTCCTGAACATTTTGATCTGTAACATTTATTTCAGGATCTAATGCTATTAAAGTGAATGTTGGTATTTTACTTTTGTCTTTAGATAGTTTTTTTTCTAAAGTAGCACTTGCTTTTAAAAGTTTTTCAACATTTTCATCCTCTGTGATCTGAATAAGATTGTTGGTAAGGAATTCTTGTATCATAATTTAATGTTTTAATGTTTCTACTTGTGTGCTGGATAAATTGTAGCTCTTTGACAAGCTTTGGTTTGTGCGTCAGCAAGTGTGGCTTGGCAATGTGCTGCAATGTGGGTGGGGTTTCTTTCTTCTTTTTTTGCGGGGGGAAAGAAAAAACAAAATAAATTTCCATCAAATTTGCACTGTCCTGTCATAAAGCTAAATTCTTTCTATTTTCAATTTATCACTATCGTATCGGTCGGCCGTATGTTTTTTCACACTTGTTGCCAACGTCTGACCAGCTTTGCGTTCGGGCGGGTGTTTAACTCCAAACTTGTTCCGAAGCCAGTTCATCAAATATAAAAAAAAATTTAAAACGAAGCCATTTTTCCGCCTGACGCAAAACTGGCTGTTATGGGCAGTTGCCACGCACGTCTTTTGCGAGCC
>JBDHXR010000090.1:0-11927 GCA_039810825.1 Fluviicola sp. | reverse complement strand
TTGTCCATTACTCCACCTGCTACTGCAAAACGAAGGTTGTGATCTTCGTTTATTTTTAATTTATAAGCATAACTAAGTGTTGACATTAACTGTTGCTGAACACCTTGACTTTGATGTGCAACAATTAATCCCAAGCCCATTTTATCTTTAAATATAGAACTTTCTACGGTTAGGTAGTTATTTATAGCTGTAGTTCCAAATGCCGAGAAGCGTTGGTTTCTTACAAAACTAGCATTTACATAATCACTAGCACCTGCATATGCTGGGTTATACACAAATGGATTGATTAGGTAGTGATTGTAATAGGGTACTTGTTGCGCTTGAGTTGAAAATCCAATCAAGCAGAAAATCATAATGATTCGTTTATTCATTTCCAAGTAGTGTTAGTGTTCCTTTGTATAGTTCATCTGTTCCTCCTTTACGTACAATGTAATAATATGTTCCATTCGGAAGATTTTTACCATTCACTGTACCAGCCCAGTCGTTTTTATAATCGTCGTTTTTATAAACTTGTTTTCCATACAAGTTAAACACTTCAACTTTTGTAAATGGATAGTAATCAATTCCGGAAATAAACCAATTGTCATTAAAATTGTCTTGATTCATTGTTACAACATTTCTAATGATAAAATCTTTTGGAGGTAAAACAGTAACCAAAACTGTATCGCTACCTATACAACTATTTGATCCAATAACAAAATAGGCATAATACGTAGAAGTTGTAGGGAATGCACTTGGATTGCTAATGGTAGAATCAGACAATGTTGAGCCGGGCATCCAAATACCAGCAGTTCCGCCAACCCCAACTAAATGAGCTGTGTCTCCCAAATAAATTGAAGTGTCGTTGCCAGCATTCACAGTAGGAGCGGGCAACATTGTCAATAATATTGTGTTTGACGCTAAAGGAGGGCAAACACCGTTTACACCAACTACCTGATACGATATGTTTGATGTAATTGGCAAAGTTGTCCAAGCTATTGTGTCGGTATTTGGTATGGAAGTCCATGTAACACCATTGTCCAAAGAATATTGCCAGTATAGAGAATCAGCAATAGTACCAGTTAAGTTTAATGGATTCATGGTATATTGACAAACCGATGCTGATTGGTTCAAAGTCCCCATTGTTGGAGGAGAATCTAAGGTTATTTTCACTGTATTTGAGTAATAATCTGGGCAGTGTACACCATCCATTTTTACACGATATGTAGTTGTTACTGTTTGACCAGCATAGCTATATGGGTTTGCATTACTTCCTACAGAAGTCCATGTTACACCATTATCTGTTGATGCTTCCCAGTCTGCAATTGGAGTAGTTCCTCCTGTTACATTTATATTTCCTGTTACGCTCGATGCACAAACTTGGTTTGGTGGACCAATTGTAGGCGCAATCGGAACAGGTTGAACAAAAATTATTGCGGTATCAGAAATACCATCAGGACATTTACCTCCTTCAGTCAACATTCTGTAGTAAGTTGTTTGTGTTAATGAAACATAATTGTACCCTCCAGCAGTATAACTTAAACTATTCCATGTTGCACCACCGTCGTTAGAAAATTCCCAATCTAAGATTGTGCCGTGTGGACCACTAGACGTAATTGCTCCGTTTGCAGCTGTAATACACAATGAATCATCTCCTAATAATGCAACCTGAGGATAAAAAGGATCCACATAAATCTTTGCTGTATCCGAATATTGATTTACACAAACTCCGCCATTGATATGCGCACGATATATTGTAGTTTGTGTTAAAGAGGTATAATTATTTGTAGTTGTTGTATTGGCAATGTTGTTCCAAGTAAATCCGTTGTCTGTTGAATATTCCCAGTTTAGAACAGCAGCATTGTTGCCAGAAAGGGTTAAAACGCCTGATGCTACATTTTCACAAAGAGAATCCGAACCGGCAATGGTTCCTGTTATTGGCGGTGGCTGTACTGATACAGTTGCATATGTTGCAGTGTCATCCACACAAAGTCCACCATCAATAATAACTCGATACTGCGTATTTTGAGTAATGTTTGTGTAGCTGTTTGAAAGTGTAGTGTTTGCTATTGGAGACCACGTTGAACCACCATTTGTAGATGATTCCCATTGTGTGATAGTTCCGTTTGACCAGCCAACTAATGATAAAGTTCCAGCATTTGCACCTTGACAAACAGTGACATCTGAATTTACAGTTCCTGGCACAATTGGACAATCGTTTTGTACCGTCCAAGACAAGGTGTCATTTAAGTGATTTGGATCAGATGGAAAAGTTGTCCATACTTTTAGTTGGTATGTACCACAAAGTGCTAGATTTGCTTTCACAGAAAACGTAAAAAACCAAGAAGCACTTCCACTTAAATTTGAAGCCAATAGCTGATTTACTGGAGATCCACCATTTATTGAATAATTCATATTAATGCTGTTTCCAGGGATAAAAGTACTAGTAGTGTTTACCACAAGAACAGTAACATTCTCAATGTTCGTTAGCCCACAACCTGAATTTGGAGAAAAATAATTTTGCAGCGCTACGTCTTGTGAATAAGAAAACGATCCAATCAATAGAAGAATCAGTAGCAATTTTTTGCTCAGAAAATTATTCAATAGTAGTGAAAAATAAGTTTTCATATAATAGCAATATTTAGTTGTTGAATGAGTTAGTATTCAAATATATACGCAAATTACAAAAAAATGGTTGCATAAAAAGAATTTTGAATAGTTTTATTAATTTTATATCGTTAAGTCACACCAAAAGTAAACAAAAACTTTGATTCATGAAAACAATATTAACATCGACCTTGTTTTTTTTAACAATTACAGGTTTTTCATTGACGAATGCGCAATTTACTTCGGTTAATGCAACTGATTTTTCTGCTCAATTATCCAAAGACTCCATTCAATTATTAGACGTTCGCACTCCTCAAGAATTTGCTAGTGGACATCTTTCAAATGCTTTACTTGCAGATTGGAACGACCAGAAGGAGTTTTTACATCGAATTCAGTATTTAAATAAGAAGAAGCCTGTATTCGTTTATTGTTTAGGAGGCGGAAGATCTGCAGCAGCTCAAAATTTCTTAAAAGAACAAGGGTTTCTGAATGTAATAAATTTATCTGGTGGCATTACTGCATGGAAGGCTGCAGGTTTGCCAGTTGAAGGAAAAAAAGAAGTGCCTCAAATTGACAAGAATACTTTTTTGTCATCGATGCCAAAAGATCGTTTGGTATTGGTTGATTTTGGAGCAGAATGGTGTCCGCCTTGCAGAAAAATGAATCCGATTATTGATGAACTCATTTCAGAAGGATACGCAATTATAAAAATTGATGGAGGCACACAAGAAACTTTGATAAAAGAGTACGCTATCAGTAGTTTTCCAACTTTAGTTCTATATAAAAACGGTCAAGAAATAAAACGTGAAAACGGGTTTAAATCAAAGGAGGAATTAATCAATTTACTGAAATAACCGAACATAAGTTATATAGCTCCTGCACACAATTTCATTCGGATAATTCTTTTTGCTGAAGCATCTACTTGTGATTTGAATTCTTTGTCAGTTCTGTATTTAGCCAATATTTCCGCATGAGATTTCATGCAATCAAGTGGCATTAAGAGGATGTCAACTCCAGCTTCAATGGCTAAGACACTGTTGTTTTTAACCGCTGTTACTCCGCCCATATTCATGGCATCAGTTACAACAAGACCTTTGAAACCAAGTTCATTTCTTAGTAAATCTGTCACAATTGTTTTTGAGCATGTTGCTGGCAAGCCGTTGGTATTGTATTTATCGTTATTGACTACAGCCAAGTGTCCAATCATAATACTTAAGACGCCTTTCTCAATCAAATCAGGATATGTTTTTACTTCTTTCAATTCACCATCGATTGCTTGAAGTGATTTGTGAGTATCACCAGACACCAAGCCATGGCCCGGGAAATGCTTAGCAGTAGCAATAACATCTTTTTCTTGCATGCGTTGGATGAACGTGTTTGACCAAGGGATGTTGTTTTGAATGTTTTTTCCAAATCCACGATATCCCACGGTTGCATTTGTAGATAAATCAACAACAGGAGCAAAGTTGTAGTTAATTCCGATTTCTTTTAATATTCTGGCAATTGTATCTGCGCATTGTTCAACTTCTGAAATGGATTTTATTTCTGCAGCCTTTTTTACAAGCGTAGTTCCTGAAATTTTTCGATTAAAAAGACTTGGTTCAGCATCTGCACTGTATAAGAAACCTAGGTTGTTGTATTTTTGATTTTGCAGATTAAAGTCTTTTATCCAATTTGTGAATTCCGTTTTACTTCCGTTTAACATTAATACTCCACCAATGGTTCTTCTTTTTTGAAGTGCCAAAATGGATTGTGGAGTATTTCCTAATCGTCCAACTGCCGGCATAATAAGTTGTGCAACTATGGCAGTATCATCTAGTGATTGAAAAAGTGTTTCCACATCTGCATCCAATTGTTCATTTTTTGAGAGAAAATCACTTAATGTATAAACGTTCTTCACTACTGGAATTTGTTTCTTTTCTGAATTTGTTTGCTGCTCTTTCTTTGAATTTGGAGATTGAGCGCACGCTAAAAGCATGATGAATAATGAAATACTAAATGATAAAATAAATTTCATAAAAAGTTTTTTTCAAAATTACGTTCTTTTCTAGAATCAACAGACCCTTTTGTAAGCATTTATAAACAAAATCCATGTTCAAATTTGTTTTTAAACGAACTTTTTTCTTAACTTAAGTAAGAAATTCATTTTTGAGTTGAATAAATTGTAATTATTTTAGTATGTCAGAAACAGTTTCTATTAGGTATTGGGCCGAAGATGATAGGCCAAGGGAAAAACTTTTAATAAAAGGACAAACAGCGCTATCTGATGCTGAACTTTTAGCTATTCTTATAGGTACAGGTTCAGGAAAAAAATCTGCTGTTGATTTGGGAAGGGAATTGCTTGCTTTGGCTGAAGGTGATTTGAATAGATTTGCTCGATTAAGGCACTCCCAGTTATGCAGTGTGAAAGGGATTGGAGATTCTAAAGCTGTTACTATCTTGGCAGCATTAGAATTAGGAAGAAGAAAGAAAAATACCGAATTGGCAAAAAAAATAAAAATTGTTTCAGTAAGCCATATTGTAGAATTGTTGAAAGGTTATTTTGAAGATTTAGAACATGAAGAGTTTTATGTAGTGTATTTGAATAGAGCAAATGAAGTATTGCTAACGAAACAACTTTCAAAAGGTGGACAATCTGGTACGGTGGTAGATCCTAAGTTGATTTTTAAATATGGTGTAGATTGCTCTGCATCAAGCATAATACTAGCACACAATCATCCAAGCGGCTCGCTTAAACCGTCTTCACAAGATATACAGATCACTAAACGAATTGTGGCATTAGGAGAAATGTTGGATATGGAGGTGTTGGATCATGTGATTTTTGCAAACAATGCTTACTTTAGCTTCTCAGAAGAAAGAATTTTAAAATAATGACGCTTGTTTTTTCAGATGTTGTTTCAAATCGATTGGTTTATACCTTGGATTATGTGTTTTCAGAACATGGTATTGAATATGAAGTAACTACAGATGTAAATAAGTTTCATGCATTTGAGGGAGCTAAGTTTGCTTATTCAGCTAAAATTAAGGAAGATAACGGGAGAGTTTTAGAACCTTCTGCCTTGCTTTTTGATACGAAACTGAATACACTTACTGTTGAAAAATCTGTTTGGAAAGAGACTGAATGTTTGTCAATTGACCGAGTTTGTGACCCCTTGGCATCTATTTTTTATGTGCTTTCAAGGTATGAAGAATACCTGCCGTTTGAAGCAGACAACCATGGACGTTTCTTGTCAAAAAACAGTGTGTTGCACAAATATGGGTGGCTTCATATTCAAATTGTTGAGCATTGGGTAAAAGCCGTCTTAACTACATTTTGTGCCGATGAATATTCCAAAATAAAAAAAACTGCCCAATTTATCCCTACGTTCGATATTGATATTGCATTTTCGCACCTGTGGAAAGGGAATTTTAGAAATTTCTTTGCAGCGAGTAAAGATTTGATTTTATTAAAATTTCATAACATCAATACACGAAGAAAAGTGTTAACTGGGGTAATGCATGATCCGTATGATAGTTTTGATGCCATTGAACATGTAAGCAATGAATTTTGTGAAACTCGAATTTTTTGGCATCTAGGCACTTATGGGAAGTACGATAAAAACATCAGTCGAAACAACCCAAACCACCAACAATTGATAAGAAAGATTGCAATGAAGTCAAAAATCGGTCTTCATCCTAGCTATGCGAGTAATCTATCTATCAAAGTATTGAAGAAAGAATCTTCACTTTTAAATGCCATTACCAATCGACCAATAAAAGAGTCTAGGCAACATTTTTTAAAGTTGACATTTCCGGAAACCTACATGATGTTGATGCATGCAGGATTTGAAAAAGACTATTCAATGGGCTATGCCGATGATGTTGGTTTTCGTGCAGGAACTGCTCATATTCACACGTTTTTCAATGTGCTTGAAAATAGAAGTTACCCAGAATTTCGCATAGTTCCTTTTTGTTACATGGATGGAACTTTAAAAGATTATTTGAAATTAGACACTGAAAAAAGTAAACAGCTCATTTCTAAATTAATGGTTGAAGTAAAAGAATATGGAGGTGTTTTTTCATTTATTTGGCACAATCATTCTTTTGCAGAAGCTGATTCTTGGAAAGGTTGGCGCAGTGTATTTACAGAAACAGTAACATTATGGAAAGGCTTGAAATAACAAACTTATTGTCGAAACTTGATTTCCCGAAAATTGAACACGGCGACACCATTGTTCAACTTGGATCCTGTTTCTCTACTCATATATCTGAAAAATTAAGGCTTGCTGGTTTCAAGGTGCTCGACAATCCATTGGGAGTAATTTTTCATCCAATACCGTTGATCAATCAAGTATTGCTTGCGTTTGGTAAAGGCGAATATGCTCCAAGTGTACAAAAAAATGACGTTTGGTTAGGGTATGATGCTAGCAGCACTTTGTATGCGATGAATGAAAATGACTACAACAAATTATTTTCCGAAAAACTTTTTGAACTGAAGTCTACCCTTCTTAAAGCGAAGTTTTTGTTTGTTACTTTAGGTTCGGCACATGCATACAGGCTAAAAGAAACAGGTCAAATTGTAGCCAATTGCCATCAACAAGTGCAAAGAAAGTTCACTAAAGAACTTATAGATGCAGAAGATATTGCTATGCACCTGCGCAACATGATTTCTTTATTGAAAGAGCACAACCCGAAAATTGTAATTATTTTTACGGTGAGCCCGGTTCGGTATGTGAAAGATGGGTTGATTGAAAACAACCTATCTAAAGGTGTATTATTTCAGAGTATTCATCAGCTTTCTTCTCAAACTCAATACTTTCCATCGTATGAAATTGTGAATGATGTATTAAGGGATTATTCCTTTTTTGAATCTGATTATTCTCACCCAAATAGCAAGGCAATAGATTATGTTTGGGAAGCTTTTAGAATGTCATTCTTTACGAGTAAAACAAATGCATTAACAGAAGAATTGATGCAATTACGTAAAATGGAAAATCATAAAATACTGTATAAAGAATCAATAGAGGCGCAAAAGTTTCAAGCTTTATTTCATAAAAAAAGGGAAAGTTTCCTTTCCCTTCATCCAACTATTTATTGGTAATTATTCTGTGATTGTAATTTGCCCTTTGTATTCTGAAGGTTCTCCAGGGTTTGGATTGTGAAGTATTACTTTCCAAAGCGCAGTAGTTCCAACTTTTAATTCGTCGCCACTCTTCGTTTTCCCATCCCATCCTATTGAAGAATCAGTGCTTCGGAATAGTTCCAAACCAGATTTTGCATCGTAAATTGTTAGTTCAAAAGATACATTTCGTTCTTTCAATGAATATGGCATGAACGTGTTTGTTCGAGAGTCTCCTGAGTTTGGTCTAAACCCTGTTGCAGCCTGTAAGTTGTATCGCTCGTTTAGTACGATTGTTTTTTCTTCATGATCAAAACATCCGTTTTCATCTTTGGTAATGGCTGTAACTACTACTGTTTGACCACTGTATGGATGAACGATTAATTTTCCATTACGTTGTTCACTCGGATGGTTTTTCACATTCCATTGAATACCATTTTCAACACCTGTTGCGGTAAATTCGATAGAAGGAATACCATCGTTGTAAATCAGCGTTGGATCTACATCAATAAACAAATTTGAAGCAGCTTTAACAATGCGTATTTGTTCTTTTTTGTCGCCAATACTTAATTCAATAATTCCTTCATTTGTAGCTATTAAATTTTTCTTACTTGATGCAGCAACGAATTCCTTTTGACCATTGAATGCAACAAGCATTTTGGTATCGTTTGGATTTTCAATTGCGATTTCATCTCCAACACAGTACAGATTTTTCTTTAACGGAATCGTGTAATTTGGTGGAGCAACGTTTAAATTTCTTGTATCATCTGAATTGCTAGCCGTATTTTTTTGTTTGATTTCAGGGTGTTGCACCCCAGTTTTCACCTTTTCATTGTTTACAGCTAATGGGGTACTTGGATTGCTCTCTTTTTGTGAAGAAGTATTTTGATTTACCTCAGATACAGTTTCTGGGTTTACAGGAGTATGTTTAACCTGATTTGGTTGACTTGCAATATCCTTTTGATACGTTTGTTTGTTTGTTGAATTTACAGATTTAGTGTCGCTTACATCTGTAAGCTCTACATTAGAATGAGTTGTTTTGTGTGTTTTGTGTGTGTTTGAAGCATTGTTCAAATATACAAAAAACACAGCCGTACTTACCAAAGCAGTGCCAATAGATGCAGCTACCCACCATTTACGGTAGAATGGAGTAGGAGGAGTTCCATCCAATCTTTTGGAAATAGAATCCCACATAGCTGCATTGTATGGCAACTCGTGGTTTTCTAGTGAATCCTTAATTAGTTTTTCAATGTTTTTCATTGATCTATTTTTTCAAATTTTTTAGTCAAATAATCTTGTAGCTTCATTTTGGCCTTTGCTAGGTTAGATTTAGAAGTTCCTTCATTTATTCCCAACAACTCTGCAATTTCTTTGTGTGTATGGTTTTCCATTACATACAAGTTAAAAACAGTGCGGTATGCTGGTGAAAGACTGTCAATCGCTTCTAAAGCAATTTCAGCTTTTAGTGAAGTAGTTTCCCATTCGTCTAGTTGGTTACTTTCTTCAGGTAAAAACTTGAAATCGTTGTCGTTTTCAGAAAGAAGAAAATCTTTTTTTGATTTTCTGATTGCATCTATTGCACAATTTGCAATGATTCTTCGCATCCATCCTTCAAACGAGCCTTTGTTGTCGTACCTACCTATGTGTTCAAAGATCTTAATGAAACCTTCTTGTAAAACTTCTTGAGCTGAGTCCCTGTCTCGAATGTAGCGTAGTGATACAACAAGCAATTTCCCATAAAACTTTTTAAACAACTGTTCTTGCGCCCTTCTGTCAGAAGATTTGCATCCTTCAATTATTTGTTCTAATTCCCAATTTTGTTTCACAGTTTCTTCTTAATAACGCACGTTAATTCAGAGGGTTGCCTTTTTCTATAAGTTTTCCATTTTTAGGATAACAAAACTGCAAATTCTCTGAAAAGAATAGTTGATAAAAATATAAAAGAATTCGATTGTTTTGTGTGAAAGACGTAAGTTTTATTTGTAAATTCGTTGCGAATAAATAGTTTATATAATTTTTTAAAAAAATATTCAAGATGAAAGTTACAGTTGTTGGAGCTGGAAATGTTGGTGCTACTTGTGCAGATGTTTTGGCTCACAGAGAAATTGCAAATGAAGTTGTTTTGTTGGATATCAAAGAAGGTTTTGCTGAGGGTAAAGCCTTGGATATATGGGAAACTGCTCCTATTAACTTGTACGACACACGTACTGTTGGTTCTACAAATGATTATTCCAAAACAGCTAATTCTGATGTTGTGGTTATTACATCAGGCTTGCCTCGTAAACCGGGTATGTCTAGAGACGATTTAATTGCTACGAATGCAGGAATTGTAAAAACTGTAACAGAAAACATTATTAAACACTCACCGAAAGCTGTAATTGTTATTGTTTCGAATCCGTTGGATGTGATGACTTATTGTGCATACTTGACAGCAAAGATTGACTCTAAGCGTGTTTTTGGTATGGCCGGAATCTTAGATACTGCTCGATACCGTGCATTTTTAGCTACTGAGTTGAATGTTTCTCCAAAAGATATTCAAGCAGTGTTGATGGGTGGACATGGCGACACGATGGTGCCACTTCCACGTTATACAACTGTTGGTGGTATTCCTGTAACTGAATTGATTGCAAAAGATAAGCTAGATGCAATTATTGAGCGCACAAAAGTTGGCGGTGGAGAAATTGTACAATTATTAGGTACTTCTGCATGGTACGCTCCGGGTGCTGCAGCTGCACAAATGGTTGAGGCTATAATTCGTGACCAACGTAGAGTATTCCCTGTATGTGCGTGGTTGCAAGGAGAATACGGTATGAAAGATATTTATTTAGGTGTACCGGTTATCCTAGGTAAAAATGGTATTGAAAGAATCATTGAATTGGATTTGAATGCAGATGAGAAAAAACTTTTGGAAGATTCTGCTGAACATGTTAAAGATGTAATGAAAGTGTTAGATAACATGAATGTTGTATCTTAATCAAGTTCTATCCTGATAATCAAGGCTGAATCGATTTGATTCAGCCTTTTTTATTTTTCAAAAAAAAAATCTCACTTGAAATATACAAATGAGATTTTAAATCCAATCCCCCAATTGGATTTAGAATAATTAAGCAATCACATTCAACGTTTTTTCTAATGCAATAGCTTTAGGGAACAAGATGTTGTTTTCGAGATGGATATGAAGGTGTAAATCTTCTTCAAATTCTTGCAGCAACATCAACGTTACACGGTACGTGTTGCAACCGTCTTCCGGAATTGTGTAATTGTTTGTAAGTTCAGAAATCTTTCTAAATCGTTCTCCCTCAGCATCGTGTTCAGAATTCATTTGATTGATCGGATTTTCAATACTTCCAAAATGTGGAGCGGTATATTCGTTTCCTTTCATAACCATTTTTCGTATTGCAGGGAACAACATTAATTCTTCTTTTTTCATGTGCATTGTCAACTGCCCTGCACATTCAATAAAAAGTTTTTCTACCTCAATCAATTCAGGATGTCTGTTTCCATGTACAGTCGCAATTTTATTGATATACGGCTTTATCTCCGTAATTTTTTCTTCTACATAGCGGTGATGTTTCTTCTCGATATAATCTGCCAATAAATCCAATGGCCACGTGTTGTAATCGATAGATTGACCAGATTGTTCGCCAGATAGATTGTTTAATTCAAGAATCAATTGATCTGCATCCAATTGTTGTTTGTTACATGCGTCCTCAATGCTTCTATTGCCATTGCAACAAAAATCAATCTGATGTTTTTTGAACACACTCGCCGTTTTGTAATCATTCGCAACCAACTCGCCAATGATGCTTTGTTTTGATATTTCCATAACTTATATTTTTTCTGCAACAATAGCTAAGGCATTCATTTGCTTGTCATGCTTCTTAAAAGTGCGTTGCATTTCAGTAACACGTTTTCGGGCTGCCTTATTTCTTAATATGTTTAAATTGATTCTAAGAAAACCAAGCAAGCCTTCATCTTGAATCATACGTTTTGTTTCAAGTAAACACATGCCATTCGTTTCAACAGAATGTACTCTAAACCCTTCTTTTTCGAGCAGGCTTGTCCATTCCATAATTGTTAGCGGACGTGCATTTACTTTGATTGCAACAGCTAAATCGCGTTGTATGGTTGCTTTTTCTTCTTCGCTTAACGTTTCTGGTTGTAGGCCAAGTTCATGAATTGCATACAACCCGCCTTTTTTTAGTATTCGATGAGCTTCGCGAATAATTTCAGATTTTCTGTG
>JBDHXR010000089.1:0-12012 GCA_039810825.1 Fluviicola sp. | reverse complement strand
ATGGCCGTAATGGAATTGATGCAGCAGGCGGAGCAGGTGGTGGAGGTTCTATTTATATTTCGAATGGAACTACTATTCCAGCTTCCATTACCCTAAGTGCTGTTGGTGGAAATGGAGGAAATAACAACATTACAAATGGTATTTTTGCTACTCAATTTGAAGCAGATGGCCCAGGTGGTGGTGGTGCAGGTGGATTTATTAATTTTTCTACCGGAACTCCAACTCAAACAGTAGCCGGTGGAGCAAACGGTGTACATACTGCAACTGGTTTTTCAAGTTCAATTGAAACAAATTTCCCGCCAAATGGAGCTACAAGAGGTGCACCAGGTATGTCCATGTTAACTGTACCTTTTTACAATTTAATTGCAAATAATGCTACTATTTGTACAGGAAATACAGCTTCAATTTCAGTTACAGTACAAGGTACACTACCTGTTTCTATACCTTCTGTTACTTGGTACACAACTTATACAGGTAGTACCGTAGTTGGAACTGGTTTAACATATACAACTCCGGTGTTAACTGCTACAACAACCTATTATGTTGGATTTTGTAACGGAAGTTTTAGAGTGCCTGTTACGGTTACAGTTGGTGGACCAACTATCTCTGGAACTGCAAGCATAACAAATGCTACATGTTCGGCAGGTGGTTCAATAACAGGGCTGTCTGTATCTGGTGGAGTTACTCCATACACAATTCAATGGAATACGGTAACGTATCCCTCAACTACCTTGAGTAATGCACCAGCAGGAAGCTATACATTGTCTGTTACTGATAATTCAGGATGTACTGCTACTTCTGGTCCTTATACAATTAATGGAACTGGTGGCCCAACTATAAATTCAACAGGCATGGTGGTTACAAATGAATCATGCTTAGGTGGTGGTGGAGCAATTAGTGGGCTTTCCGCATCAGGTACCGGTTTAACTTATAGTTGGAATGGAGGAGCATACTCAACCCTAAATATTTCTAGTTTAACTGCTGGTTCTTATTCATTGGTAGTTACAGATAACAATGGATGTACAGCAAATCTAGGCCCGATTAATATTACTCAAAATTCTGGCCCAACTATAAATACTGCAAGTATGGTTGTAACAGGTACCACTTGTGGTTTATCAAATGGGTCGATTACTGGAATAACAGCTACAGGGACTGGATTGACTTATACATGGAATGGAGTTGCTTCGGGAAGCTTGGATCAATCCAATTTAGCTTCTGGAAACTATACATTGGTAGTTACAGATAATATTGGATGTACTTCAACTCAGGGGCCAATCAACATTGCAGCATCTTCAACGCCTTCGGTAAATTCTACTTCGGTGGTTGTTGCAAATGCAACGTGTACGAATGGAGGTTCTGTTTCGGGACTTACTGTTTCTGGTGGACAAACGCCTTACACATACAACTGGAATAGTGGAGCTTATTCAACACTTGATATTTCTAACGTGCCTGCTGGTTCTTATTCCCTTGTTGTTACAGATGCTTTGGGCTGTACTGCAAATGCAGGTCCTTTCAATGTGGGCTCAACACCAGGGCCAACCATCAACTCTACAAATATGCTTGTCACCAATCAGAATTGTTTGGGTACAAATGGATCAATAACTGGACTATCAGCAACAGGAACTGGATTAACTTATGTTTGGAATGCCGGAGCATACTCAACATTAAACATATCAGGAATTCCGGCAGGTACATATAATTTAACTGTAATCGATAATAGTGGATGTACTGCCACTTTAGGGCCAATAAATGTTACCTTGATTGCCGGACCATCAATTAATACGGCATCTATGGTTGTAACAGGTACTTCTTGTGGGGTAGCTAACGGTTCCATTACTGGAATTACTGCTTCAGGCACAGGATTGACGTATACGTGGAATGGAGTAAGTTCAGGAAGTTTAGATCAATCTAATTTAGCTTCCGGAAATTACACCTTGGTGGTAACAGATAATATAGGCTGTACTGCAACACAAGGACCTATAAATATTGCAGCATCATCGGCACCAGTGGCAAATTCAAACAATGTTGTACTTACAAATGCTAACTGTAATCAGTCAAACGGAGCAATTTCAGGCATAACAGTAAGTGGAGGGCAAACGCCATATACGTACAATTGGAACAGTGGTGCATACGCTACGTTGAATATATCAAGTATACCAGCGGGTTCATACTCATTGGTTATTACTGATGCTTTGGGTTGTAATGCAAATGCAGGACCTTTCAACCTTACTTCAATCAATGGGCCAACAATTAACTCGACTTCTGCAGTAATAACAAATGAAAGTTGTACGCTGAATAACGGTTCTATTACCGGAATTACTGTTTCAGGTGGTACTCCAAATTACACATACTCATGGAACGGAACACCTTCAGCTGGGATAAATTTATCTGGTGTAGCAGGAGGCTCTTATACATTGACTGTAACAGATCAAATGGGGTGTGTTGCAACTGCTGGCCCGTTTGTTATCAACTCGCCAATTCCAATTGTTATTAATCAAACAAACATGGTAGTTACACCTACTGGGTGTGTTGGAAATACTGGTGCAATTTCAGGAATTACTGTTTCAGGTGGAGTAAATCCGGTATATACTTGGACACCGGGAGCATTATCAACACTAGATATCTCTGGATTGGCAAGCGGAAATTATACCTTAACCGTTTCTGATAATCAAGGATGTTTAGAGCAAATTGTTGTCAATGTACCAAGTACTGCAGGTATTGCAATTAACTCGGCATCTGTTGTCATAAACAACGATTTATGTGGTACTGGGGTAGGTTCCATAAGTGGGTTAACAGTAAGTGGAGGTACACCGGGTTATACGTATGTGTGGGATGGAAACACCGCATTAAATACAATTGATTTATCAAATGCTTTAGGTGGAAATCACACAATAGTAGTAACTGATGCTGTGGGTTGTACATCTTCTGAAACCTTGTTCATAGGTACAGTTGCTGGACCAACTATTGACCAGAGTTCAGTAGTTGTTGTAAATGAAAACTGTTTAGGAAACAATGGTTCAATTTCAGGAATTCTTGTAACAGGTAATGGACCATTTAATTATTCATGGACTGGATCTTCAATGATTACGTTAAATCTTTCTAATTTACAAGATGGTGCATACACCCTTCATGTTACAGATGCCAATGGGTGCTTATCTACTGGAACAGCAATAAACGTTGGGCAAGATGCATTGCCAAATGCAGATTTCACAATTTCCAACACAATTGCTTCACCGGGCGAAGTTGTTAACTTTGTTGACGCAAGTACAGGTGGACCAATACAAACTTATACTTGGAAAGTGGATACAGCACAAATAGGAACAGGCACAGCTGCTTCATATTCTTCTGAAATCGAAGGAACATACACCGTAACGTTAACAATTGTTACACCACTAGGATGTATTGATTCAGTTACCAAAACTTTCCAAATTTTTGGAGAATTGCACATTCCAAATATTATAACAGTAAATGGCGATGGGGTGAATGATGAATTTTACATTCGAAATTTAAAGCCCAATTCTAAGCTATTGATTGTTAATAGATGGGGGAATCCTGTTTTAAATACAGAAGATTATCAAAATAATTGGAATGGTAGAGATCAACAAGGTGTGTTATTAGAAGAAGGAGTGTATTTTTACCAATTAGTCACTCCAGACGGCAAAACAGCGCAAGGAAACGTTCATTTGCTCATTCAGTAGAAATTATTTATCCGAAATTTATATATTTACTGCTCAATTTGCAATGCAGCCTGAAACATCGATGATAGAACCCAAATCTCTTTTAACTACTTGGATGCAAGAGTTGAAAAATGAAGGATTTCATTCCGTTCATTTAGCTCATTATGGAGTAATGAACCAAGATTTGGTAAACAGTTTCACCGAAAACATGGAAGGGTTTATGATTTCATCAGGTGAGAAGAAAACGCTGCTTAAACGAATGTTTTCTATTTTAATCGAAGGCTTGCAAAATATATTGATTCATGGTTTAAAGTTGGATAATGAACTTCAATCATTAGTAATCATTGCATACAATGAAACTTCTTTTCGAATTGTGTTAGGAAACTTGACAAACAAAGCAGACATATCAAAAATATCTTCGTATTTAGATAAATTGAATGCTATGGCAGACGATGAGGTAAAAGAATATTATTTGCAAAGTTTGAACAATGGAATTATGTCTGAAAAAGGTGGAGCAGGCTTAGGATTTATTACAATGCGGATGAAATCGAAATCCATTCTTGATTATCGTTTTGACACTGTAAATTCTGATGTGATATTGTTTACTATAGCATCTACGCTAGAACGCGAATAGCATTCATGCCTTTCTTTGTTGCATATCATCCTGAATTTATTTACGATGTGCCTGAAAATCATCGATTTCCAATGGAAAAATATGCCATGCTCTTTCAACAATTAGCGTATGAAGAACTGATTGATGAGCGTAATATTTTGACTCCTGATTTGTCGAAATTGGAAGATGTAAGTCGTGTTCACACAGCAGATTATATTGCAAAATTGACGAATCTTACTTGCACAGAAAGAGAACAACGTGTTAGTGGGTTTGTACACACTAAGGCATTGATTGAGCGTGAATTTAGAATTGTTGAAGCTACGCGCATGTGTGCCGAAGCTGTGCGAAATGGAGGAATTGCTTTAAACATTGCAGGCGGTACTCATCATGCCTTTTCAAACCGTGGAGAAGGATTTTGTTTGCTCAATGACCAAGCCGTTGCTGCTAAATGGTTGCTTGATAAAAAAATTGCAAATCGCATATTAATTGTAGATTTGGATGTGCATCAAGGCAATGGAACTGCAGAAATTTTCCGATCAAATTCACAAGTGTTTACATTAAGTATGCATGGTAAATCTAATTACCCGCTAGAGAAAGAAGTTTCTGACCTAGATCTTGAGATGGAAAATGACACAACTGATGATGTATATTTGCAGGTGTTAAGGCAAAACTTTGCTACAGTAATAAACGATTTTAGACCAGATTTTCTTTTTTACCAATGCGGTGTCGACGTTCTTAAAACAGATAAATTAGGAAAATTGAAGCTAACACAAGATGGCATAAGAAATAGAGATTTAGTAGTTTTGAGTTTTGCAGCTGAAAACGGTATTCCTTTGGTATGTTCAATGGGCGGTGGATATAGTGAAGAAATTCGTGAAATTGTAAATGCTCACATGCATGTTTTTAGGGAAGGATATAAGTTGTTTTCAGACTATTGAAAAAGAATGAAATGAAGAATAGTGTACTTGGAAAATTTCTTGTTGCCTTTTTTGTAGGAAGTTTTATCACTTATTCTCAAGACAGTACAAAGTTGCAAATCAGTATTCAAACTCAGTTTATGTACCATCCTTCAGACTTTTTTTGGAGCATTGGAACCTCTATTCATCAGCATAAATTGTCGTACAATATCGATCTTGGGTTGGGAGTAAGAAGTACTTTCTTTCAAAATCAACTTACACCTCGTATTTCGTATAATTTTGGATACGCGATTCGTTTGTCTAAACTCTTTATTATACAACCAGAACTAAGAGCTTCGTATTTTTTTCAACGGATTCGGATACTTCAAAACACCTTATTGCTTCAAGAAATAGAAAGTTTTTTAGCAGGAAAAATATTTTTAGGAAATAAACATGCTGTTTTTATAGCAGGCGGTGTAGGTCCTGCTTGGAGTTTCAACAATAAATCAAGTTTTTTTCATTGGAGCTATTTTTCAGAAATTGGGTATCGTTATGTTTTTTAAGTTGAACAGCTTTTTATTATTCAGTTGCTTCATCCTTTCTTCTTGTGAAAAAGGAAAAGACTTGTATCCAGCCACACAACTTGGAGCACACGCAGGAGCAGGGTTGCATATTTCATCTAGCATATACCACGACAATAGTTTGAATGCAGTAAATTATGCGCTTTCGTTTGACGAGGTAAAGATGATTGAAGTTGACATTCAACTTTCGAAAAACCATACGTGGTGGTTGTTTCACGATATAGATTTGAATGAAGAAACAAATGGAAAAGGAAAAATCCAATTCCTTACTGATGATGAAATTTCTCAAATTAAGTACACTTCATTAAACCGAGAGTCTTTATGCCGATTGACAGACTTGCCAGTTGATTTGGCTGGTAAAACATTGATTTTGGATCTTCGTGAAACTGATGGTACTGAGTTTGGACTTATCGACTCTACAGCGATGATTTCTTCGTTGCAAAAAGTAGTTGAACATTTCAATCAGCAACATCTGGTTGTGGTATCTGCAACAGGTAGATATTTAGAAACGTTGAAACAGCTAGGCTTTGAAGTGTATTTGAATGCACAAAATGCATTAGATTTTTTTCAGATGAATAAAGCTGAAATTGCATCTGGCGCTTTTTTTAGAAACAGTACAATAAATGAAACAGATATTCGTAGTTTAGCACAAAACGGAAAGAAAAGTGTGATTTATGACGTGCGCTCGCCAAAAGGTATTAAAAATGCGTTTAAAAAACAGCCCTTTTGTGTGTTAACAGATGATATACCAAAAGGAATAATTGAAAAATTCAAGTGATGAAAAAAGACAAAAACAGAATCAATGTAGTTTATTCTACCAATCCAAATTACAATTATGAATTTGATGGGCAAGAAGAGCAAGAGACATTGGAAAATGACAAGCAATTACTCTATGTTTCTATCGATAAAAAGCAACGTGCAGGCAAGGCTGTAACATTGATTGAGGGTTTTGTTGGTACTGATGATGATCTAAAGGAATTGGGTAAATTTCTAAAGTCTAAATGTGGAGTAGGAGGAACTGCAAAAGACGGTGAAATCATCATCCAAGGCGAGTTTCGAGATAAAATTATAGAGCTATTAACCAAAGAAGGTTATAAAACGAAACGAAAAGGGGGATAAAAAAAGTTGGAATCAGGCATTTATTACGATTTTAAAATTTGTCTAACCAATTAACTAATCCATATAAAAAGTAACACCTAAACACCTGAAATTCCAACTTTATATGAGAAAATTTAGTTGAATCTATTAACTACTTTTCAAATATAATGAAAGAGTTTTATACTTTTTTCACTTTTTTGAAAAAAAAACACAAATTTAGGATGAATGGTAATATAGATGAAGATTTTTCTTTGCTTTCTGCTTGAAAACTTTGTTTATCGCCTGCGTGAATCATTTTTTTTTTTTAAATTTGTTGCAATGGAAAAGCAAGTCATATTAGACGAACAGTTAGTTCAATTAACAATGAACAGACTTGCTTATCAACTCATTGAAAATCATAGTGATTTTGCAGATACAGTATTAATTGGCATGCAACCAAGAGGAGTTTTTGTGCTTGAACGTTTGCTAGAGATTTTACAAATAAAATGCAATTCTTCAGTACTGTGTGGTAAGTTGGATATTACTTTCTATCGCGATGATTTTAGAAGAAGAGAGAAAGCAATAATTCCGAGTGTTACCAATATTGATTTTTCTATAGAAGGGAAAAAAGTGGTTTTGATTGATGATGTACTTTATACAGGAAGAACAATTCGAGCTGGGTTGGATGCGCTTTTGGCATTTGGAAGACCAAAGCAAGTTGAGTTATTGGTTTTAATTGATAGACGTTTTCAGAGAGATTTGCCAATACAAGCAGATTACATAGGAAGAGCAGTAGATACACTGGATACAGAACGTGTAAGTGTTGAATGGAAATCTACTGAAGGAAGTGATAAAATAATTTTGTTTACACCAGAATAAATGGAACAGTTAAGTGTGGATCATTTGGTTGGAATTCGTGACTTGACACGTCAGGACATTGAATTGATTTTTAAAACAGCGGATAGTTTTAAAGAAGTAATCAATCGACCAATAAAGAAAGTCCCTTCACTTCGAGACATTACAATTGCCAATTTATTTTTTGAAAATTCTACACGCACCAGATTGTCTTTTGAATTGGCTGAAAAACGCTTATCTGCAGACGTGGTCAATTTTTCTGCATCTTCAAGTTCTGTGAAAAAAGGGGAAACACTTATTGATACAGTAAACAATATTTTAGCAATGAAAGTGGATATGGTGGTGATGCGTCATCCGAATCCAGGCGCAGCTTTGTTTCTCTCTCAAAAGACAAATACACGCGTAATCAACGCAGGTGACGGAACGCATGAGCATCCAACTCAAGGTTTACTAGACGCTTTTTCAATTCGTGAAAAATTGGGCTCTGTAGAAGGTAAAAAAGTAGTGATTGTTGGAGATATTTTACATTCTCGTGTTGCTTTATCAAATATTTATTCGCTTCAAAAATTAGGGGCTGAAGTAATGGTTTGTGGTCCAACAACATTGATTCCAAAATACATCGATATGTTGGGTGTGAAAGTAGAACACAACTTACAACGCGCTTTAGAGTGGTGTGATGTTGCAAATATGCTACGCATTCAATTAGAAAGACAAGATATTCAATTTTTCCCGAGTTTGCGTGAGTATTCGATGCAGTATGGATTAAATAAAGAAATGTTGGATTCTTTGGGGAAGAGAATTGTAATTATGCATCCCGGACCAATAAATAGAGGGGTAGAAATTACTTCAGACGTTGCAGACTCAGACCAATCAATCATCTTAAACCAAGTTGAAAATGGTGTTGCTGTGCGCATGGCTGCCATTTATTTGCTTGCCTCTAAAATTGGCAGATAGATAGTTTTTTTTCTTCTTGTTCTATTTTTCACTTTTTTTATTATTTTTGAGAAACACTCTAAAGTATTATGAATTTTACTGTAGAAGAAAATCAAAAAGCTGCCATCGTTCAGTCTCACGTTGAAAAACTTGATATTTCCAATGTTTCTGACTTAAAAGCAGAACTCTTAATGCTCAATAAAAAAGGGATAAACAACCTTGTATTAGACCTTTCCAAAACTCGTTATTGCGATTCTTCTGGCTTGTCAGGCATATTAACAGGCAATAGATTGTGTAAAGATTCAAACGGGAAATTTGTAATTTTCGGATTAACGGAAAATGTGTTGAAGATGATAAAAATTGCTCAATTAGACCGTGTACTTGAAATTGAATTATCGCTAGAAGACGCGTTGAAGAGTATTTGAAATGAAGTTTCAAGTTACTATTTTAGGTTCAGGAGCTGCTTTACCAACTTTAAATCAAAATCCTACTTCTCAATACGTAATTTGCAACGATAGACATATATTAATTGATTGTGGCGAAGGAACGCAAACTCAATTGCGAAGAAACAAAATTCACATTCAAAAAATCAATCACATTCTTATCTCACACTTACATGGTGATCATTTTTTTGGCTTGGTCGGTTTGCTAAGTACACTTCATTTATTAGGAAGGGATAAGGGATTAACAATCTATGGCCCCAAAGGATTAAAGGAGATTGTAATGATGCAATTGGAAGTGGGCGAAGCAAAGATAAATTTCCAACTTCATTTTATTGAGCTTAGTGGCAGTGAAAATATGCTACTGTTTGAAGATCGTTTGATTGAAATTTGGACCTTTCCATTAAATCACCGCGTGCCTACAAATGGTTTTTTGATCAAAGAAAAACCAAAAGAGCGCAAGTTAAATGCTGAATTATTTGATATGCATAAACTCTCGTTAGCTTTGATTCCGCAATTAAAATCTGGGAAAGACGCTGTGTTAGATGACGGAACCATTATTTCATACAAAGAATTTACGTTTGAACCGTTGAAAATTAAAACATACGCGTATTGCTCAGACACAAAATACGATGAACGCACGCTTCAATACATTCAAGATGTTGACTTATTGTATCACGAAGCAACGTTTTGTAACACGCATATTGAACGTGCAAAACAAACCTTTCATTCAACTGCTGAGCAAGCTGCAACAATCGCTAAAATGGCTAAAGCTCGTAAATTATTAATTGGACATTTAAGTTCCCGATACGAAGATGAAACTCAGCATTTAATTGAAGCGCGAAAAGTTTTTGCAGAAACCAATTATGCAAGAGAGAATACAGTTTTTGACGTGTAGCAGTTTATTTTTGTTGGGCTTTTGTTTTTGTTAAGCGTTCAAAATTTATTCGAGTGCCGTCCTCATTTAATAAATTTTCATCATTAATATCCGGTTCTAAGTAATATATAGTTTTGTTCTCGCTTACAATCCATTTTTGATATTCACTGTTAGTGATTTTTACTCCACATCCTAAAGAAATTAGAAAAGGTTCAATCAAATCTTTCCACTTATTTTTTGAGTAGGTGAGCACTCTCACTTCTATTGCACAGCCGTTCATACTGTTTTGGAAGATTGAAAATTCATCTTTGCCATCACCGTTTAAATCTCCCTCATTTACAAGTATAAATTCGCAGCACCCTACATTCAACGATTTCAATTTATCAGAAGAAAATTTCACTTCATATTCTGCACTTTCTCCATCTTCCATCGGGTTGCCACTTTCATCTTTTATTTTGTTGCAAAAAGCGGATTCGATTATTTTATCGCCATCAAAATCGCCATCAATACGTTTTCCAACCACAGATGCTGATGTAGTGCTTGAAGGGGACGATTTTGTATCCTTTTTAGCTTGGCCATTGCAAGAAAAAGATATCAATGCAAGGAGTAGAAGTGTGGTTAAATTGTGTTTTTTCATGAAATAAATGAACTGAAAATAAAAATTAATTCCTTAATACACCAAATGTCGTTCTTTTTTGTCAGGGAAAATATCAGCAATGGTTATTAAAATACCTGTTTCTTCGACGTTTCCAAACTCTGGATTGATGGCTGTGCCAAATGTTTTCATGGTTGCAGAAGTATGCATGTAAATATTAACCAACGGAGGTATATTTTCACCGTGATTGCGAACAAATGAGTTCAACACCTTAAAACCGTATTTAAAGTCTAAGCCTTTTATTTGTTCTTCAAAAAAGCGTGTATCGTGTTCAATAAGTAAAGGGTGATAAGGCTTCATCAAAGCTTCATTATCAGGGAAGTAGTGATGCATGAAATACAACAGAAAATCTCTCGCTTCACGATTGAATGAAGGGTACATGGTAACTTTTCCAAAGAAGTAGCGCATCGTTGGGTAGTTAATTATCAGTGCGCCCAGGCCATCCCAAATATTATCCATGGCAAACAAACCTTTTCTAGGATTGTGAATAGGTTGATAATTGGGTTGCACCCAGCTTCGTCCCAATTCAATGGTGTAAGGCAAGTAATCGTTGATAAATTGTTCTGAAAAAAAGAAGTAGTGACTTGTTGATAAGTGAATTTCTCCTGACTTGTCGACAGTTTTGTTGCAATGTATAAAACGGTATCCACCTACAATTTCTTGTTCTTCAGGATCCCAAACAATGAGTTGATCGTAGCATATTTCTGCAGTGTCAAATTCGTCCAAATCTATTTCTTCACCTGTGCCACCACCTGCATCTCTAAATGTGATTTCTCGCAATCGTCCTATCTCCCTTACTAAATTTGGTGCGTTGTGAAAATTAAAAATGTAAATTTCGTTTCCACCTTTTCGCGTGTCACGTACTTTGCCAACAGAATTAAGTTCTGCAATAAGTACCGATTTTTCTATAGCTGGAATTACCTCTTTCATTCTTTTTCTAATTGATATACTTTTTCTTTGAACCAAGCTGCCCACTTAATGTCAGATTTTGACTTATCTAAAGTGGAAGCATGAATTGGTTCTCCAACTGTTATTTGAATATGCTTACCTTTTTGACGATACATTTCATCAACTAGATAAAGCATTTCAATGTTTGCTTTTAATCCTATGAATGTACGAAAATTTGCTAAACGGTAAAAGAAATTTGATAATTCTCCTGATATGTGAATAGGGACAATGGTCTGATTGTTCAGTTTTGCTTGTTTCACAAAAGTTTTCTTCCAGTCCAAGTCTGTAACTTTTCCTTGTTTTTTACGGCTTACAAGTCCAGCTGGAAAAATACACACAACTTGTTCAGATTTAAAAAGAGTTTCAACCTGTGCCAAGGATGTGTTTTTTGTTTTACCATATTTGTTTACTCCAACAAAAATGTTGCGTAATGGCTCTAGGTTTAAGAGTAAGTCGTTAA
>JBDHXR010000088.1:0-12150 GCA_039810825.1 Fluviicola sp. | reverse complement strand
ATAATTTTGATTAATAGCTACAACTATACTATCACCGTCTTTGTACCATTGATTACAAGTTGCCGAAGAGGAATTTAATACAACGGATCCGCTTCCACAAATAGTTGTTGGCCCACCAGGAGTAATAGTAGGTGCAGCAGGACCAGCTGTAATAACAACTTTCAATGTGTCAGAATTACTTGAACACCATTCACTCCATGAAGATGAAGCCGTTACATAATGGTTTGTCGTACCAACAGGTGCTGTTACATGGTTTGTTTGTGTAGTTGCACCACTTGGCTGCCACGTATAATACAGTGCAGATGTAGAAGTAAGGTCTACTGAATTTCCGTTGCAAAAAGTTTGAGGTCCACCAGCAGTAATTTTTGGAGTTGTGTTCCAATGAACAGAAATTTGTTCATTTATGTAATTAGCAACTGCAGCATCTATGCGGCTATCATTGTTGAAATCAGCAATGGCTAATCCACTTGCACCAACAGCGGTTGCAAAACGCATAATTGGTGAGAAAGAATTATAATTGAATGCAGCATTTGTTGCGTTGTTACCCATGAATAAAACCAAATTCCCAGTATTAGTATTTGCTTCATCGAATAGGATTAATGCATCCAATTTTCCATCACTATTGGCATCTATTAACTTGATATCTCTGGCGCCAGCAGGGTTCGGAGGAGGTATTGCTATATTGGTATTCAGCAAATTTCCACCAGTATTGTATAGGCGACCAAGTCCTGAACTACCTATAACTACTACATCAATATCTCCATCCCCATCAAAATCACCTGCATCTAATGCAGAAAGTTTTGAAGAAACATTTGTATTTGCATTTGTGAACACACCGGTACCGTTATTTGTTAATTTCGAGATATTTAATCCAGTATAATTTGCAGAAACAATGTCTAGGTCACTATCCCCGTCAAGATCAAAAATAACCAAATCGATTGGTCCATTCCCTACGGTATAACTTACTGGTGCAGCAAAGGTTGTTCCACCAGATGAGATCAAAACATTAACTGAATTTGTAGAAGCGTTGGTTACAGCAATATCTTTGAATCCATCGCCATTCAAATCACCAATTTTCACACTTCTAGGTCTTGTGCCGGCAGCAAAAGAGCCTATTGGAGTAAAAGATCCAGCCCCGTTTCCATGAAAAACAGTAACAGTGTTGCCAACAGTATCAGCTGTTACTACATCCATTTTTCCATCGTTGTTTAAGTCGCCTGAAGTAATTCCAAAAGGAAAAGTTCCTGTAGTAAAAGAGCCCGATGGTGTAAAACTACCGGATCCATTTCCAAGCATTAAAGAAAATGTATTTGAAGAAGAAGTTGTATATACAAAATCTTGTTTTCCATCGCCATTAAAATCATTGGCATCAATCCGACTCGGTTTTCCAGTTGTACTATGCAAATTTGGAAGAACATAATTGTTAGAGGCGTTTCCTAGATACGAATTGATGTATAGACCTGTTAACTGACCGGATACAATGTCTTGTTTTCCGTCACCATTAAAATCTGCAATTGTTAATACTCGAGGAGAACCCGGACTATGAGTAGTTTGGTTAAGAGCTAAAGTTCCTCCACCTGTTCCAAAGAAAATACTGAGGGTTCCCGAAATGCTGTTTGCCACAACAATATCTTGATTTCCGTCACCATTGAAATCAGCATGTTCTATTCCTTGACCACCTGTTCCGATAGTATAAGTTGTTGGAGCAGGAAATGTTGCAGTGCCTGAATTTAGAAAAACTTTCATGTCTGCAGATCCATTGTGCGAATTTGCAACATCAATATCGCCATCATTGTCTAAATCACAGACTGTTAACGCAACGGGTGTAGCACCACCAGTATAATAAGTTAATACACCTGTATTAAAAGTTAAAGAACTAGGAACAGTTGTTGTGTTTTTTGAAAATGAAATAAAATTATTACCAGTTTGCACACCGGTTCCAACCACATCCAATTTGCCATCCCCATCCATATCAGCCACACGAATATCAGCTAGCACTGAGCTTGCAGGTAAAAAATAATTTGTAGATAGAGTAAAAGTTCCTAGTGGGGTAGCATTAGCTATTAAAACTTGAAAGCCATTCCCTGAAGATATTACAACATCCAATAGACCGTCTAAATTTACATCCCCTGTATCCATAAACTTAACATAGCCTGCAGTGAAATTAGCAATACTATCAAAAGTACCGTCACCTTGTCCGTTATAGACTGTTACCCCTGTGTTTTTCGACAAGATAATATCTAAATTCCCATCTTGATTAAAATCTGCTGCAACAAGTTCATTGCTTAATTTAGCGCTATTTCCAGTAATTGGAGTGCCGAATTTACCGTTACCTAAACCTGGTAAAAATGAATAGCTATTTAGGTAATTATTACCATTATGTCCTACAACAACATCAATTTTGCCATCGTTGTCAAAGTCGCCATGAACAATACCGCGTGTAGAACCATAAGCTTTATTAAATGAAACATCATTTCCTGTGCTAAAACATGCACTAGGAGTTTGAGCATAATAGGTGGCATATATCGAAATCGATAAAAGGAGAATAAGTAGTCTTTTCATATATGTCTAGTCTAGGTTATTTATAAAAAACATTCAAAAATACAATAATTTAACAAAACAACAAATCCCTTGTTAGGAAAGTCATTTGTTAAACAAAATGTATGCGGACATTTTTTAAATTCCATTTCTATAACGTTTTTTTTTTCAGATGGTTGCAAAATGTATTGAATTTTTTCTTCAAATAATGCTATTGGTAAAAATATTACGAAGTAGTTTTAAGTAAAATGGGTGAAGTTTTTTATGTTTTTATCGTTTTGAAATAAATTGTATAGATATTAATGAACTGGCAACATTTTTTTAGTGAAGTATCAAGAATTAATTTTATATAAATCAGGGCTTTACATTCTATCAGGAAATATTTTGTATTTTTTTTCCAAAAAGCCTTGCAAGAAAACAAAACATACCTATCTTTGCACCCGCAATATGATTTAATATTGTTATTTAGATATGATTCCGTAGCTCAGCTGGTAGAGCAATACACTTTTAATGTATGGGCCCTGGGTTCGAATCCCAGCGGGATCACTGAAAGCCTCTCAATCGAGAGGCTTTTTTCGTTAAATAGCCCTAAATTTCAGGAAATTACAAAAAACACACCGAATTGATGTACATAAAATTTATGTCAAAAAACAGAAAAAATTACAACAGTTTTTTCTATTTTTTGACTTGATTTCCATATATATATATATTCGCGACGAATTAATAAAACTAAAAATTAAACGTTATGAGAATTTTATTTACAGTAGTGTTAACAATTTTAATATCAGCAGGGTTTTCATTTTCACAAAAAGCTAAAATAACAGACAAAGTCATTAGCTACAAGTTTCAACGTTATCCAGATGTAGGAGGATATGAAGATTATAAAACGTACAATCTTGATTTTGTGAACAGATATGGTGAAAATTATGGTTATTCCACAGGAAACACTAAAGAAGCAATGGAAAAAGAACTTAATACACTGTTTGGGTTTCTAACAGACTTCACTTACAATAAATTGAACACAGATTTATTCATAAAGATTAAGCAAGTAAATCATATAAATGAAAAGAAGGAAGTAGTTAAATACGACGACCTCTCTAATCCCAATGCAAAAGTTTTGCGCTTTGTGTATAAAATCACAGCTGAAGAAACGTATAAAGTAGAGTTGCTGGATGCTCGAAATGGAAACAAGTTGATTAAAGAACTGACCATTGAAGCTAAGCCAATAATACATTGGCCATCCGAACCCTCAGGGAATAAAGGATATACTTCTGAGGCATTATTGACCTCAAACTATGCAAAAAGACAAGAAAGTGAGCAAGGGTTTATAAAAAAAATAGAAGTTGAGTTTGCAAAAAACTCGTTGTATTCCATCAAAAAGCCGATAGAGCAAACTCTAAAAACACAAATCGCTAGATATGATTATTGGATTTCAGCAGTAAAAACGAAAGAAACAAATCAATTCTCACAACTTGATTCTGCTGAAATCTATTTGAAATCAGCTATTGATTTAATGGATGAGAATAATAAAAATGGAATAAAAGGAAATCATCATAGAGCAAATGTTAGAGACATTGTAACCAAAGTACATAATATTTATTTGAAATATAACAAAGACGAATATGTCAATTGGTTTACAGATAGTGAATTAAAGGAAGAATATAAAATGTACATGACAAGTAATCTTTATTTTACCGCAGTTCTTATGGAGGACTATGCATTGTCTGAAAAACTGTATGCTTCCATGAAACCACAAGATGTAGGCTCCGATCCATTAATCCCAACATTAAAGAGAAGTATTAAGGAAAAAGCATTTCAAGATAGAATGAATCAAATTAGAAGTATCGAATTAAGAGATCAACAATTTGAAGCGGATTTCAAAAAGAGATACGATTACTAAAACACGGTATTGCGAATAATATAAAAGCCGTTCCCTAATTCATATTGGAACGGTTTTTTTTGAGTAAAATTGCACTAAAATCAGTTAGAATTGCCATAATAGCTACTTCACAACGTTTTCCTACTCAAAAATTTCCTTAAATTTATCCTCCAAAAATCATCATCTTGAAAAACCTTCTTGTTTTATGGGCAATCATTTTGTGGAGCTTTGTTTCAAGTGCTTCCTCTGCATTCTCCAAAAACACCACACCAAGCTTTGAGGTTTCAAGTTCAACAACCGCTAACCTTGCCATCATCTCTTACCAAAACTCCCTCCCAATCGCCGAATACAACGCCGACATTTTGAAGCATCTATTTTAGTCAATATTTTTCAGAATTATACCCATCATCTTTATATTGGCTACCCTAACAAATACTTTGGACAATTTTTGTGAAATCCAAAAGCTAACGAATAATGTGGGGTGATATGATAAAATTAAGGCGAAATAAGCTAATTATATTGTGTAAATTCATCTTTTAAATATGAAAGTAATGGCAAGAAACAAAAAAATAGAAGTACAAGGTATTGAAATTGTCTTATATGAGGAAGACAACAAAGACTTTATATCACTTACAGACATTGCAAGATTTAAAAATCCTGCAGAACCTAAAGATGTGGTCAAAAACTGGATGCGCTCTCGAACAACTATCGAATTTCTTGGCTTATGGGAACAACTAAACAACTCAAATTTTAAAGGGGTCGAATTCGACTCCTTTCTATACGAGGCTGGGAGTAACTCCTTCACACTTTCTCCATCAAAATGGATTGAAACGACCAATGCAAAAGGTGTTGTTTCAAGACAAGGAAAAAATGGAGGAACTTTTGCTCACAGAGATATTGCGTTAGAATTCGCTTCATGGGTTTCTGCAAGTTTCAAATTATACTTGATTACTGAAATACAAAGACTAAAAGAAGATGAAAACAATCGCTTGAATTTAGAGTGGAATTTACAACGAACTATTTCTAAAATAAATTATCACATTCATACAGATGCAATTAAAACCAACTTAATCCCAAAAGAAATCACGAAACAACAAGCAAGTTTCGTTTACGCAAATGAAGCTGATTTATTGAATGTTGCACTTTTTGGAATTACAGCCAAAGACTGGAGAGAGACCAATCCCAACCAAAAAGGAAACATAAGAGATGATGCGACATTGGAACAATTAGTAGTCTTGAGCAATATAGAAAGTATTAACGCTTTGCTTATCGGACAGGGTTTGACGCAAAGTGAAAGACTAATCCAACTCAACAAAGTAGCAATAACTCAAATGAAATCTCTGACTGAAAGTAACGCAATAAAAAAACTAAAATAAAACAACAGCAACTTGTATGACGAAAAAAGAAACTCTTAATGGTAGCAGGAAGGCAATACTCTCTAGTGTCATATATTATTTCTAACTATTTTCATACCTACCTCATAATATGATTATAGATTTATCTAAAATCCGATAAAATTTTTATTTTTGAACTGTAAACATCAATGATTTGGGGCTTATTAGAGTTTAATGGGTAATAATTTTGTGGAGCTTCGTTTCTAGCGCCACTCCTGTATTCTCCAAAAACACCACTGCAAACTTTGAGGTTTCAACAGCCACCACCATCCAAATTGTAGATGGTATAGTAGCCGCACCAGCAGTAATCACATCACTTCCGCAATGGAATACCTACAAATTTTGTGACTATTTTTATCAGGGCATGATTGTTGCTATAAATTATTTTTCATTACCTTTAAACACATGAAATACAGACTTGTAATTTTTGCTTTTTTCTCTTTCTTCTCAATTGTTTTTGGGCAAGAAGGATCAAAAATGAAAAAATTTTCAAGTCAAACTACTTCCTTTTCTATTATTAAAGGGGATACACTGCATGTTGGTTATTTTGAAAAAAATGTTTTTAGTTCTAAAAAACAATACCAAAATATTTTCATAAAAGATAAAAAAAATGTGTGTGGATTTTCAGAATGCAAAACCGACCTTTCAGATTCGCTTTTAGTAGTAAAAAACATTATACAATACACTGAAAATTGTGTTTTTAGCTTTCAAAATTCAACAGTTATTGAGGTAGCTACACTTCATACAAATTACTACATAGCTATAGAAAAAGCTTTACAAGCTCGGGAAGTTATACTTTTCCCAAATACATACATTCCGAAGAAAGCTCATGAATTAACTGGTGAAGCAGTACTGTTTTTGAATTTGAATTTTTTAAATGCAAAAAATGAAGATTTTGCCATGCGCTACATCAGATTGGCAAATTCGGAAAAAGCGAAGTTGTATGATCAAAACCCGACTTTATTCAACAATGAAAAAAACAGTTGGTTAGAAGAAATGGATGCTTTTCGAAAACAAATTACCGTAAAAGATACTTTTTTTATGTCTGTCCCGGTTTATATTGGTAAGTATGCTGTTGATAAAAATCAATTTCTTATTGTGGATAATGAAGATGGCTATGGCACCAAACCCTTGAAGTATTTTGAAGACACAAAAGTACAGTTTGATAATTTTAGTTCTGTCTGGACATTAAATTCATCTCGTTCTAAAGCCGAATTTTTCTTAAATGCCACACTTCCAGATTATAATGGAAGCAGAAAAGCGTATGTGCAAGTGAAAGCAATTTGCACCTCTGTTGAACGAAATCCGAAGGCTGGAGCGTTTTCTGTTGAAACTCAAATGAATACAATTCTCCATTTCAGGGTATTGGAAATCAATGCTGTAGATTCACAACATTTACAGTACAATCAAATTGGCTATTCACGCGCAATTAATTAAATCGGTTTATATTCTTTCTACGGTTTTTGTTACTTTTGTTCATCTTTCTCAAACAAGGCACGGATGAATAAAATAACAGACTTATTTCAAATTAAATATCCAATTATCCAAGCCGGAATGATTTGGTGTTCTGGTTGGAGGCTTTCAAGTGCAGTTTCAAATGCTGGTGGATTGGGAATCATTGGTTCAGGATCCATGTATCCGGAAGTACTGGAAGAGCATATTCGTAAATGCAAGGAGGCTACATCCAAACCTTTTGCGGTGAATTTGCCAATGCTGTATCCAAACATAGAAGAACACATTCAAACAATAATAAATCATAAAGTTCCAATTGTTTTCACCTCTGCAGGAAACCCTAAAATTCATACACAGCGCTTAAAAGAAGCAGGAATAAGTGTGGTTCATGTAGTGTCATCTGCAAAATTTGCTTTGAAAGCTCAAGAAGCAGGAGTTGATGCAGTGGTTGCCGAAGGTTTTGAAGCTGGTGGCCACAATGGGAAAGATGAAACAACTACTCTTTGCCTGATTCCTCTGGTAAAAAAGACTGTTTCTATTCCGGTGATAGCAGCAGGTGGAATTGCTACAGGCAAAGCAATGCTTGCAGCAATGGTATTGGGTGCAGATGCTGTACAGATTGGTTCACGGTTTATAGCTTCACCTGAATCATCTGCTCACGATCTTTTCAAAAATGAAATTATTAAGTCCAACGAAGGAGACACGATGCTTACTTTGAAGGAACTAACACCTGTTCGTTTGATAAAAAACGAATTTTTTCAGCGTGTAGAACAAGCGTATGAAAATGGTGCTTCGGTTGATGAACTTGCTGCATTATTGGGAAGAGGAAGGGCAAAAAAAGGAATGTTTGAAGGCGATTTGAAAGAAGGAGAGTTGGAAGTAGGGCAAGTATCTGGCTTAATTACAGAAATTAAACCTGCATCTGAAATAGTTAAAGAAATTGTTGATGAATTCAAGCAAGCTTTGGCAGATTTGAAACAGGAAAAATTTTCATTTGAATGATTGAGTTTACAAAATATAAATTAGCCAATGGGCTTACAGTAATTCATCATTTCGACCCTACAACTCCGATGGTTGTTGTGAATACTTTGTACGATGTAGGCGCAAGAGATGAGTCTGAAAACAAAACAGGATTTGCACATTTATTTGAACATTTGATGTTTGGGGGCTCGGTAAACATACCTGATTTTGATACGCCATTGCAACGGGCTGGTGGCGAAAACAACGCTTTTACTAGCAATGATGTTACAAACTATTACGATGTGCTACCGGCTGAAAATATTGAAACAGCTCTTTGGTTAGAAAGCGACAGAATGCTGTCATTGGCTTTTACTCCCAAAAGTTTAGAAGTTCAAAGAAATGTAGTGATTGAAGAGTTTAAACAACGCTATTTGAATCAACCTTATGGAAATGTTTGGTTAGAATTACGCCCTTTAGCCTACCAAAAGCACCCTTACAAATGGGCCACAATTGGGAAGAATATCGAACACATCGAAAATGTAACGATGCAGGATGTGAAAGCATTTTTCAAACATCATTACCACCCTGCAAATGCTATTCTCTGTATCGCAGGAAACATTGCGCTTGAAAAAACAAAAGAATTGGTAGAAAAGTGGTACGGAGATTTACCTCACTCACTAAAACCTGAACGAATTCTGCCAAAAGAGCCTAAACAAAAGGAATACAAGCAGAAAGATATATACAGCAAGGTGCCTTCGAATGCTTTTTATTACGCATTTAAAATGGCAGAACGAAAAAGTTTTGAGTATTATGTGACCGATGTAATTTCTGATGCCTTAGGTGGGGAAAAGTCTTCGCGCTTGTATATCCGTTTGAAAAAAGAATTGCAGTTGGTTACTTCAATTAGCGCATATATTTTGGGTTCACTAGATGAAGGGTTGCTCATCATTGAAGGAAAACTTGCCGAAGAAACATCCTTTGAACAATTGGATTCTGAGTTGTGGAATGTGCTTGCTGATTTTAAAAAAACTACGCTTTCTCAATCAGAACTAAATAAATTACTCATAAAAATACGCACAGCAAAAGAGTTTCAAGATCAAGGATTGCTCAACCGTGCAATGAATTTGTGCTCATATGAACTTTTAGGAGATGCAAATGGTGTAAATGAAGAACGAGAAGTATATCAACAAATCACAGCAAAACAAATTCACAAAGTTGCAAACGATATTTTGATGAAGGAAAATTGTTCACTGTTACGAATTCATGCACAAACAAATGATTAATAGAAAGAAAGAACCAGCATTTTCTTTGGTTGAAAACATTCAACTTGTTACTCCTCAAATACTTGATGTGTCATCGAAAGTAAAGCTTTTTTGGATGAAAGAAGTTCCAAACGATACAGCGTGTTTGGTATTGTTCTTTGATGCAGGAAGTAGGCTAGGAGGTAAAGAAATTCCATCACTGGTCAATAATTTACTTTTTTCAGGCACCCAAAATTCTACTTCTACAGAAATCCATGAAAAAATTGATGCGCTTGGCGGGTACATCGATACAAATTTCACGACTGAACATGCAAGTGTTTCTATCTACTGTTTGCGTGAATATTTGATTCCAATTGCACGTATTGTTCATGATGCAATAGAAAATGTAGCATTCCACGAAACTGAAATAACGGATTTGGTTAACAGTACGAAGCAACGCATTCTTGTTAGTCAACAGAAAGTAGGATATCTTTCTCAAGTAGCCTTTAAAAAAGCTCTTTTTCAGTCGCACCCGAATTACGCATATACTACCCAGATTTCTGATTTAGAGGCAATAAACACCAATGAATTAAAATTATTTTTGAGAAATCAATATCTAAATGGCTTGACAAAAATGCATGTAGTCGGGAATTTTGAGTCAGATCAGGTAGATGAGTTGATTGATTTGTTCGGAAAATGGGCTGCAGAATCAAGAATGACTTTTGATAAAAATTTTGAATCACACCCACAACGCATCGATGTATCTAAACCTGATTCTGTGCAAGCATCGATAAAAATTGGCTGTTTGTTATTCAATAGAACACACCCTGATTACATTGATTTTATTGTGTTAAACACGTTGTTGGGAGATTATTTTGGCTCTCGCTTAATGTCAAACATACGCGAAGATAAAGGATATACTTATGGAATAGGGTCAAACCTGATGGAGATGAATCAGTTTGGGTTTTTTATTATTTCCACTGAAGTGAGAAAAGAAGTAGTAGAAGACACCTTGCAAGAGATAAAAAAAGAAATCGAAAAACTGCAAAATGAATTGGTTGAGTCAGAAGAATTGGAATTGGTAAAGAACTACATTTTAGGTCAAATTCTAAAAGCTGCTGATGGCCCATTTTCCATGCTTTCTTTGTATGCAAATGTTGAAAAGTATGGACTTGATGTTTCCTATTATCAGAATTTATTGAAACAAGTAAAAGAAATAAACTCTAAACGAATTCAAGAGTTGGCAAATAAATATTTGCAATGGAAAGATTTATTAATTGTAACAGCAGGAAAATAAACAACTATTTTTCACGTTTTACGTTTAAGAATTAGTATTCGAAAGATACGTTAACAAACAGATGATTCGCTATTTATTCATTTTATTCTTTATTCTATCAAGCTTTTATTCTAGAGCAAGCCATGTTATGGGTGGTGAGTTGAATTGGCGTTGTTCTGGGAATGGATATATTTTTCAACTGATATTTTATAGAGATTGCAATGGCGTAGATGTTAATCCGGTTTCTGAAACAATAAAAGTTTGGAACCACCCTTCGATTACTCAAATACCTGTTTTATTTGTTAGCAGAGCGGATATTTCACCAACTTGCACGGAAGTGCCCGGTGGTCCTGAATCATTGCACTGTGGCTCTGGCGCTCATGGGGGCAATGGAGTAGGAGCAATAGAAAAAGTTATTTATGAGTCGAATCCAATCATCCTTCCGGGGGTTCCTCCCAGTCAAGGATGGATTTTTACGTATAGTAATTTTTCTAGAAATTCAAGCGTTACAAATTTGATGAATCCTACAAATGTAGGCGTAACAATTACTGCTAAAATGTTTCCTTTTCCGGGCGGCAGTGCAGGTGTATGCAAAGACAACTCTGCTCGATTTTTACAAGACCCGTATTTAGCAGTATGTTCTGGCGAGTATTATGAATACAATCTGCATCCTGTTGATCACGATTTGGATTCTATTGTAACATTGTTGGCATCACCGATAGATCGCATCATTGGCTCAACATACAATCCTCCTGTTGACCCAGCAATTTTGGCTTACAATGTAGGTTATAGCGCTTTAAACCCAACTCCGGATATAAACTTTGATCCCGGTAACATACCAACTACGCTTGACCCCCAAACTGGACAAATATCTTTTTTATCTAATACCACAGGTGGTTTTGTCATCAAAGTTATGGCACAATCATACCGCAATGGTGTGTTGATTTCAGAAATGGAACGTGAAACGGAGTTGGTTGTAACGCCTTGCTCTAACACAAACAATACACCTACAATTTTAGGCCCATTTGCTGGTTTGTTTGAAACAACGGTAATCGCAGGAACCTCAGTGAATTTCAACTTGCAGGTTACAGACCCTGAAGTGTTGCAAGATGGCACACCACAAACTGTTTTTTTATCAGCTTCAGGAAATCAATTTGGGTCCAATTTCACAAACGCTACATCTGGTTGTGACGTTGCACCGTGTGCTACATTAAGCAGCACACCAATAATCAATGGAGTTCAAGGAGTGAATGTAAATTTTTCTTGGCAAACCGATTGTGCACATTTAGTAGATGCTCAAGGAAATCCTGATGAAGAAAAGACCTTTACTTTTGTTTTTAAAGCTCAAGATAATTTCTGTCAGGTACCCAAGTCAAACTACAAAACGATAACAATTCATGTGAAAAATCC
>JBDHXR010000087.1:0-12252 GCA_039810825.1 Fluviicola sp. | reverse complement strand
GAATAAAAGCAAAAATGCCCGCTTTACCTAGAGAATTGTATACAAAATACACCAATGAATTAAACTTGTCAGACTATGATGCCGGTTTATTAACGGATTCAAAATCAATAGCTTTGTTCTTTGAAGCAGTGATAGCAAACACAAAAAATTACAAAGCTGCAGCAAATTGGACAATGGGTGAAGTAAAATCATATTTGAATCAAAATGGATTAGAAATAGATCAACTTCCTATTACTCCAAAACAACTAGCAGAAGTGATTGAAATTGTTGAAAGTGGCAAAGTTTCTCATTCTGCCGCATCGCAAAAATTATTTCCTGCATTGATTCAAAATCCAACTTCAACCATAGATGAATTGGCTAATGCATTAAATATCATTCAAAATTCAAACGTAGATTCGTTAAAAGAAGTTATTTTAGAGGTATTTAGGCAACATCCAACAGAAACAGCTCGTTTTAAAGCTGGTGAGAATCAGTTAACCGGTTTTTTTATGGGACAAATCATGAAAGCATCTGGTGGAAAAGCAGACCCAAAAACAACAAACCAACTGGTGCGTGAATTAATACAAAATATGTCATGATGCAATTTATCAAAAGTTCATTAATCGTTATTACAGCAAGTTTGTTGATTACATCGTGTAACAATAACAACCAAATTGATGAAAAAACAGGTCTAGAAAATAATTTCAAAATTGTTGGGAAAATTTCAGGTGCCGGAAATGAGAAAATAAGTTTAGAAGCACAATCTCAGCAAGGTATCATTCACGTTGCAGAAGCTACACTTGATGAAAATGGAACTTTTGAACTTACCGGAAATATACCTGGCTTTGGTATTTATTCAGCTGTGTTGGGTGGAAATGCCAGAAATGCAATCATCATTCCTTTGAATGTGAATGACCAAGTTACTATAAACGGAACGAAAGAAACGTTTTCTACTGAAACTAAATTTGAAGGTACATCTTGGGCAAAACCAATGAATCAATACATGAAGTTGTTTAATGAATTTGCTAAACAACAAATGGAGCAAATGCCTAAAATAAAAGATCAAGAAGCGCAATTAAAGCACTTTTTAGAACTCAAAAAACCAATTACGTTATTTGCTCAAAAACAGATAAATAAAGACCCTTCAAATCCAGCTAACATTGTGTTAGTAAATCTAATTATGCCTTCACAAGAAATGGGATTTTCTGGATGGGATTCAAAAAACCTTGATTTGTTGCGCAAAATGAATCAAGCTTATTCAAAGACATATCCAGATTCTCCGTTAAGTAAAATGCTTACGCAACAAATTGTGATGATTGAAACTGAATATGAAAATAACAGACGCTACACTTCAGGCGAAATGGATGCTCCAGAAATTACGCTCCCCAATCCCCAAGGAACCGAGCTGAAACTTTCTAATTTAAAAGGTAAAGTAGTTTTGGTTGACTTCTGGGCATCTTGGTGCGCACCTTGTAGACGTGAAAATCCAAATGTTGTTCGCCTTTATAAAACGTACAATAATCAAGGGTTTGAAGTATTCTCAGTTTCTTTAGATGAAGATGCTACTGCTTGGAAAGCAGCCATTGAAAAAGATGGATTAATTTGGTCAAATCATGTATCAGATTTAAAAGGCTGGCAAACGCCACTAACGCAAGTGTATGGATTTCAATCAATTCCGCATACTGTGTTGCTTAATCGCGAAGGAAAAATTGTTGCAGTTGGACTGAGAGGCACAGAGTTGGAACAAAAATTGATAGAACTGCTCAAAAAATAATTATAGAACCATGAAAATTATACTTAGTATTCTTATATTTTCTTTCTCAAATATTGTATTAAGTCAGGTTAAAAAGCCAGCAACAATAGAAATTGAAGGAAACATTTTTAACACAAACGGAGATAGTATTTTTATTTCTCAATATTATGGAAATCATTATGTTGATTTTGTAAAAGGGAAATTGGATAAAAAAGGCAATTATGTACTTAAAGGTCAAGTACCTTATCCTGACTACTATGTGCTGAGAATTGCTAATCAACACATCAATTTGGTGCTGAGAGATAATTCTAAAATGCGCATCAATGCAGATGGAAAAAACATTTACGCTTTTAACACAATCACAGGATCTGATGAAAGTGTTGCATTAAATGCCTTTGTCATGAACCTGCAAATTTTCAATCAGAAAAAGGATTCTCTTGTCAAAGTGCTACAAACTGCCCCTGAAAAACAAACAGAACTTAATCAAATCTACCAGAAAGACTATTACCAATTTGCCTCTTACCGTCAAAAATTCATTTCAGAAAATAACAACTCAGCAGCTTTATTGCCCGTTTTGAGTTCTCTAAATACAGAAACAGAAATGAGTATTTATGATGCGGTGATGGCTCAACTTATCACTGCTTTTCCAGAATCTCAAAGTGTGCAAAATACGAAAACACAATACGATCAACTGAAATTTCAACAAGAAAAGAAAAACTTCTTAGCTCCTGGTAAACCTGCCCAAAACTTTACACAAAACGATGTAAATGGCAAACCAATTTCATTGACAGATTTTAAAGGGAAAGTAGTCTTGATAGATTTTTGGGCTTCTTGGTGTGGACCGTGTAGAAAAGAAAATCCGAATGTGGTAAACCTCTACAAAAAATACAAAGATGCTGGATTCACTGTTCTTAGTGTTTCATTAGACAAAGATAAAGCACCATGGTTGGCAGCAATTGAAAAAGATGGATTGATTTGGCCTAATCATGTTTCTGATTTAAAATATTGGCAGAATGAAGCTGCAAAAATGTATCAGGTTTCGTCAATTCCATTTACGGTTTTAGTTGATAAAGAAGGAAATATTATCAACACCAATTTGAGAGGAGAACAACTAGAACAAACGCTTCATTCCATCTTCGGTTTCTAAGATGAACATAGAGTCTGGAAAAAATATCTATTTTGCATCTGACTTTCATTTAGGAGTTCCAGATAATATTTCTAGTAATGAACGTGAAAAAAAATTGGTGAGATGGCTTGATCAAATCGAAAAAGATGCATTCGAAATTTATTTAGTTGGAGATATTTTTGATTTTTGGTTTGAATATAAACATGCTATCCCAAAAGGTTTTGTTCGCTTACAAGGTAAAATTGCTAGCCTAGTAGACAAAGGTATACCAGTATATTTTTTTACAGGAAACCACGACATGTGGATGTTTGATTATTTTGAAAAAGAACTCGGCGTAAAAATTTATCGGTCACCAATTGCAAGAGTTTACGGAAATAAACGCATTGTAATTGGACACGGAGATGGCTTAGGGCCAGGAGACAAAGGATACAAGTTTATAAAAAAAGTATTCGCTGCTAAATGGTCTCAATGGTTGTTTGCTCGTTTGCATCCAAATTTTGGTATTGGGTTAGCCAATTATTTTTCTAAAAAAAGTAGAATTTCAACCGGGAACGATGATAAAATCTTTCTTGGTGAAGAAAATGAATGGTTGGTTCAGTATTGCAAAGAGCAGGAACAGACAGAACAAAATGACTATTATATTTTTGGACATCGCCATTTACCTCTTGAAATAAAAATAAACAGTAGAGCAACATACATCAATCTTGGTGAATGGATCAACGATTATACCTATGCTGTTTTTAACGGCGATTCTGTGTCACTTCAGGTTTTTGAATAAAAAAAGGAGCACTTTCATGCTCCCCTCTTACACTAAAATTTAACAACCTGCCTCACCTCAACTTCAGTTACTTTTCGTTGTTCTCCTGATTTTGCTAGGTATGTTCTGTTGACCAGTCTTCCAGAAACAGCCACTTTCGATCCCTTCTTACAGTAATTTGTTAGAAAATCAGCAGTGCTACCCCATGCAAAAATTCGATAAAAAAGTGGCGTATTGTTTTTGTTGCTCTTCATATCATCCACTGCCAATTGAAAGCGTGCAATTGAAGATCCGTTTTCAAATGTGGTGATGAAGGCGTCTGTTCCCAAACGCCCCACCAAGGTTACTTGATTCTTCATCATCTGCTACAAGATTATTAAATCATTCACTTCTATCTCAGAAAACATTTTTTTCTCGCCGCCTTCTGTTTTGTAAAAACGACTAACTAGTTTCCCTTCAACGGCTACATTTACACCTTTACTACACAGTTCCTCTAAAATGCTTACCCATCTGCCAAACGCAGACAACCGATGCCAATCTTGCTTCACTTGTAAGTTGCCTTCTTTATCCAAATAGTGTTCCTTAGTGGCTATCGAAAAATTTGCAACTTTCCGTCCTCCTGGTAAGATAGCAATGATTGGATCAGAAGAAATTTTGCCTATCATGTTTACATGGTTTAAATGCATGATTTGGTCTTTAGTAGTTTGAGTTCTCATAATTATGCAGTTTTAATTGATACTTCTTCTTTTTTTGAATTTAACACAATGAATTCAGTCATTTCTATCTCTGTAGTGTAGCGCTTTTCACCTTCTTTGGTTTCAAATGAACGATTTACAATACGACCTTCAATAACTACTTCTGAACCTTTGTCTAATACTTTTTCAATACGTTCGCATTGTTTTCCCCAAGCGATAATTGTGTGCCACTGTGTGTTATCAACCCATTCGCCTTTTTTATCTTTATACCTTTCGTTTGTAGCTAATGAAAGCTTTACTTTTTTAGCTCCGGAATCAAATGTTTGTGCTACTGGCTTTGCACCTACTCTTCCAATTAAATTCACTTTGTTTTTTAACGTACTCATACTTGTTTGTTTTTAAAAATTAATAAATCATTTGTTTCGTTCGATTGAGTACCAACCGTTTGATGATGCAAAGTTGTAAGCTCTTCAAAATCAAATTCGGTATTTAATTAATTTCTGTCGAATATTTTACATTTACAATTAATTGTTGTCGAATAGTTATTTGATTTACAGTATTTTATATATAAACATGATTAAGAAAAAAATTAAAAAAAAAATAAAAAAATTCTTAGGGACAAAAAAAAGACCACCTGAAACAGGCAGTCTTCTCTAAGAATAAAAAATATTATTTGATTGTTCCAGCAGGACCGAAATCTTGCAATTCTACATAGAAAACCAATGTCGAATACGGTGGAATTGTGCGTGGGTCTGGAGAATCTTTCCCATATGCCATGTTTTGCGGAACATACAATTTGTACTTTCCTCCTTTTTTCATAGCCGGTATTCCTATTGTCCAACCAGGTATTACTCCACCCAAATTAAAAACAGGCGCAGTTGGATTGGCTAATGAAGACTGTAAAGTGTCACCGTGTGTATTCATTAAAACGTAGTGAGCCTTTACATCAGAAGTTGCAGTTGGACTTGCACCATTACCAGCAGAAACTGTCTCTAAATAAATCCCATTTGTTAGTTCTTGAATACCATTTATCTTTTTTATTTTCCCGAAAAAGTCATTCTCAAATGCTGTAACTTCTTTCATCAACTGCACATTTACTTTATCCATAAACGATTTCATCATGGATTCTTTTGTGGTATTGTCAATTAACGTATCTCCTTTGTTTAGCCCCAGTTTAAAACCATAAACCAAATATTTTTCATCAAATGTTTTATAGTATTTGGCTTGTTCCCATCCTTCTTTAAACATTGACCCCAAAAACTTTCCTATACACGTAGAGGCTTCATCTACATATTGTGCATTAAACTCGTTTTGTGTTTGTCCGAATAAACTTTGTATTGAATTTTGACACGCTGCATCAAAAGAACTTGCATCTTTCAATCCTGCTTCAAAACCTTTTACAATATTTTCATGGTTGTATTTTGCAAAATTAGGATCCTGCAATAACTGACCTGCATTTTGCGCACCAAGTAAATAAGAAATTTTTTGAGATTCAGAATCTAATGGCAATGTATTTTTAGATTCATTATTACTGCTACATGCAAGTAAAAAAAACAAAACAGACAAACTGCTTAATATGACTTTCATATTCTTAATTATTTACGATTCCTAATAATTCAACATCAAAAATTAGTGCCATGAATGGTTTAATTGCACCACCTGGATGTGGATTTGAACCATAAGCTAAATCTTGAGGGATATACAAACGGTATTTAGACCCTACCGGCATTAACTGCAAGGCTTCTGTCCACCCTTTAATTACTTGATGTACACCAAAAGTAGCTGGCATACCTCTAGAAACAGAGCTATCAAATACAGTTCCATCAATCAAGGTACCGTGGTAATGTACTTGTACCGTATCTGTACCGATTGGCTTTGCTCCTGTTCCTTCTTCTATCACTTCATATTGTAACCCAGATGGGGTAGTTTTAACTGTAGATTTTTTTGCATTATCAAGTAAAAAAGCATCGCCTTCTTCTTTGATTGCAGCAAATTTAGCTTCTGCTTGTTCGTTTAAATAAGCTTGGATAACGGCATTGGCTTCCTCGTGAGAAATTTTTAATTCTTTATTTCCAAAAACATCTGAAATAGCTTCAGCTACAACTTGCGGATCAATTCCGTCTAAATTTTGTTGGATTAAGCTTTCGGCAATATTCATCCCTATTCCGTAACTAACCGCTTTAATATCAATTGACATAGTTCTAATTTTGGTGCAAAGATAGTGCTTTTTTAGCTGCTAATATTCTAGGATAGCAAATCAAAATTAACATTCAGGAATATTAACAGAAATATTCACTGCTAAGCCACCATCTGATGTTTCTTTATACTTAGAATTCATATCCAAAGCAGTTTCCCACATTGTTTTTACTACCTCATCTAAACTAACTTTGGCAGTATCCGGATTGCCTTGTATTGCAAGCTGAGAAGCAGTAATTGCTTTGATTGCTCCCATCGTGTTACGTTCTATACATGGAACTTGAACCAATCCTTTAATTGGGTCACATGTCAATCCTAAATGGTGTTCCATTGCAATTTCAGCCGCCATTAATGCTTGTTTTGGCGAGCCACCCATACATTCTGTTAAAGCCGCAGCAGCCATTGCAGATGACACGCCAATTTCTGCTTGACAACCTCCCATAGCAGCAGAAAGTGTTGCCCCCTTTTTGAAAATACTGCCTACTTCGGAAGCAACAGTCAAAAACTTAACGATGTCTTTTTCTGGAGTTCCACCAGCAAAACAAATATAGTAAAGCAAAACAGCAGGAATAACTCCAGCCGCACCATTTGTTGGAGCAGTAACTACTCTTCCAAAAGAAGCGTTCTCTTCATTTACTGCCAATGCAAAACAACTTACCCAATTCAAAGTATTTTGAAACAAATTGCTTGTCAATTGCACTTCTTTGATGAAATCATGAGAATTTTTACAAGAAACACCATTCAACAACCTTCTACTCATTTCAGCAGCTCTACGTTTTACGTTAAGTCCACCTGGAAGAATGCCTTCTGTGCTTACTCCTCTAAAAACGCATTCACGCATGGCGTCCCAAATCTGAAAACACCCTCTAACGGTTTCTTCTCTTGTGCGCCAAATTGATTCATTTAATAATACAATTTCTGATATACTTAAGTTTTGCTCATCACAATATTTTCTTAAATCCTTAGCGTTTTCAATTGGAAAAAGTAGCTTTTGTGATAAATCCGTTGTTTCATCCTCTTCCCCTTCGCATACCACAAATCCTCCACCTACAGAATAGTATGTTTTTTCAAGCAGTCTTCCATCAGAAAAGAAAGCAGTTAAAGTCATAGCATTTGGATGTCCGGGCAACACTTTATCAAAATGAAAAATCAAATCTGTTTCTGGAATAAAATCAATGGCAGTTACCCCATTGATGTGTAATTTTTTATCAGCAAAGACTGCTTCAAATTTAGGATGAATCGTATTTACTTCTATTGTTACAGGGTCTTCTCCCATTAAACCAAGTAAAACAGCTACATCTGTTCCATGTCCCTTACCAGTTTTCGCCAATGATCCGAATAGATCAATTCGCATTTTTTGAATAGAAGACAATGAATCAAATGCATTGCATACTTTAATAAATCTTTGTGCGGCTCGCCAAGGACCCATTGTGTGAGAACTTGAAGGTCCAACTCCAATTTTTAAGATATCGAAAACACTAATCTGTTCCATAATACAAGTATATTCTACAAGATTAGTGAATCAAAATTGAAATCAGTTATACTTTAGTGAATATTATTTCAAGTTTGAAGCAATTGAGAGAAAAGCATAAATTTTCTTACCTCACAAAAACCCATTCATTATCAGAAGACAATTGATCCATGTAGCAATAACCATCCTCTGTATATTTTTTTAATTCTTCAACTTCATGAATATTATTACTCACGATAAATTGAGCCATTTTTCCGCGAGCATGTTTTGCATACATCATTACAACTTTGTATTCACCATTCTTAAACTCCTTGAAAATTGGAGATACCACTTTGTTCTTAAAAGACTTTACTATGATAGCTTTTGAATACTCTGTCGAGGCAAGGTTTACAACACATTCATCCTTTGTCATTTCTGCTAATAAATTCTTTGAAAGTTTTTCACCCCAAAACTGATATAAATTATTCATCTTTTCATCCAAATTCAATTTAGTGCTCATCTCCAATCTGTATGGGAAAATGAGATCCAAAGGCTTCAAGAGTCCGTACATTCCTGAAAGGATTCTTATTGTATGTTGCGCTCGATCCAATTCTGATTCCGAAAAAGATTTTATATCAAGTCCTCTATATACTTCTCCTGAAAACAAAAATCCGGCAGGCTTAACTTGATCTGTAGGAGTATCTGAAAGATGCCAGTTTTTGTATCTAATTGAATTCAACTCAGCAATATCTTTTGAAACATGCATCAAATCCATCAACTCAATTGGTTTCATTTTTTTTAATCTTAACACCAATTGTTTTGCTTCTTTAGAAAACAAAGGTTTTGAGAAATTAACCAATGGAAACTCACCTTGTTCATCGATTGACTTTGCCGGGGAAAGTAATATTTTCATGTTGTAAAGATAAAAACAGGCGGTAAAAAAAATAATAATGAACAAGGAAATACATATCAACAATTCAAAACTGCTTACCTGTTTCAGTTTCCTCAGTTATTAACTTTTTAATGTTATTATTTATCGTTAGAAAAATTTCTATAGTTCAACATCTTTGAATAAATTTCTAAAAAATATCAAAACACAATTTGCGAACCCCGAACAAAAATGTTTACAGAAAATTCAAATAATTAAAACGAAATAAAAAATCAAAATTTTCATTTTTGTAAACTTTTTAAAGTTATGAATATTTTAAAAGATTGTAAATCAATAAATTAACTATAAATTTTTGATAACTTTTGAAAACTTAAAACACAATATGCTTAATTAATTTTCATATTTGCATACCGCTTGAATGAATCGACCCAATCACCAAACGGAAGCGAAAAAAATTTGGAAAGCATTCTTCAGATGAACTATTTCAACTGAAAAACAACAACTAAACTTTAGGTATTAAACTATAAAAAGAAAGTAAATGGTAGAAACAATTGCAATGGACAAGTATGTGAAAACGTATAACAACGAAGAGGTTTTCCAAGCTGCTTTGAAATATTTCAAAGGAGATGATTTAGCGGCACGTGTATGGATCAACAAGTATGCTTTAAAAGATTCTGAAGGGAATATTTATGAGCTTTCACCTGAGGATATGCACAAAAGAATAGCAAGTGAAATTGCTCGAATAGAAGCGAAATATCCAAACGGATTAAGCGAATCTGAAGTGTATGATTTAATCAAAGACTTTACGTATATCATTCCACAAGGCAGTCCTATGACTGGTATTGGAAATCCGTTTCAAGTAGCTTCACTATCAAACTGTTTTGTGATAGGAAATGAAGGTGATAGCGACTCTTATGGTGGCATCATGAAAATTGATCAGGAACAAGTGCACTTGATGAAAAGACGAGGTGGAGTTGGTCACGACTTATCGCACATTCGTCCAAAAGGAACCGCTGTGAAAAACTCAGCGCTTACTTCAACTGGTTTAGTCCCTTTCATGGAACGTTATTCGAACTCTACACGTGAAGTTGCACAAGATGGCCGCCGTGGCGCATTGATGCTTTCAGTTTCAATCAACCATCCTGATGCGGAAGATTTTATTGATGCTAAATTGGAGCAAGGTAAAATCACCGGCGCAAATGTTTCTGTACGAATTGATGATTCATTCATGCGTTCTGTGAAAAACGGGATGAACTATACTCAGAAATATCCGGTTTTCAGTGTTAATCCAAAAGTTTCTAAAGATGTAAATGCTACAGATTTATGGAAAAAGATTGTACACAATGCATGGAAATCAGCTGAACCAGGAATCTTATTCTGGGATACAATTATCCGTGAATCACTTCCTGATTGTTATGCCGATTTAGGTTACCGAACTATTTCTACAAACCCATGTGGCGAAATTCCACTTTGCCCATACGATTCTTGTCGTTTGTTAGCCATCAACTTGTTTTCTTACGTTGAAAATCCGTTTACAAAAGAAGCTTATTTCAATTTCGATTTATTCAAAAAACATGTTGGTTTTGCTCAACGTATGATGGACGATATCATTGATTTGGAATTGGAAAAAGTTGATCAAATTTTGAGAAAAATTGATTCTGATCCGGAAAGTGAAATCATCAAAAGTGTTGAGAAAAACTTGTGGTTAGAAGTACGCAATAAAGCACGCGAAGGAAGAAGAACCGGAGTGGGTATTACTGCTGAAGGCGACATGTTAGCGGCACTTGGAATACGTTACGGAAGCGAGGAAGGAAATAATTTCTCAGTTAACATCCATAAAACGCTAGCTCTAGCAGCATATCGATCTTCTGTTGAAATGGCAAAAGAGCGTGGTGCATTCTCAATTTACGACAGTAGAAGAGAGGAAAACAATCCTTTCGCGCTACGCATTAAAGATGCTGACCCTGCATTATACAACGACATGCAGGAATATGGACGTAGAAACATTGCATTGCTTACAATTGCTCCAACAGGAAGCACTTCCTTAATGTCTCAAACAACATCCGGTATAGAACCTGTATTTATGCCAGTATATAAAAGAAGACGTAAAGTTAACCCGAACGATAAAGATGTACGTATTGATTTTGTTGATGAAATTGGAGATTCTTGGGAAGAATACATTGTGTTCCACCACAAGTTTAAGCAATGGATGGAAGTAAACGGTATTGACACTTCAGTTAACTATAGCAACGAAGAAATCGAAAAGCTGATTGAACGCTCACCATATTACAAAGCAACTTCTAACGATGTTGATTGGTTGAGTAAAGTTAAAATGCAGGGAGCAATTCAAAAATGGGTTGATCACTCAATATCTGTAACTATCAATATTCCAAATGATGCTTCTGAAGAGTTGGTTGACAAATTATACATGACTGCTTGGGAAGAAGGATGCAAAGGAGTTACGGTTTACAGAGATGGCTCAAGATCGGGAGTATTGGTTTCAGCAACTGAAAAGAAAAAAGAAGACAAAACGGAAGAAGAAGTCTCTAGCAATGAGGTTCATTCAAACTTCCCTTTAAAACGTCCTCAAGTATTGCAAGCAGATGTTGTGCGTTTTCAAAACAACAAAGACAAATGGATTGCCTTTGTCGGAACAATTGACGACAAGCCGTATGAAATTTTCACAGGTTTAGCCGATGATGAAGACGGAATATTATTGCCTCGTTGGGTAAATGATGGGTTTATCATCAAAAACAAAGATGAGCATGGAAATTCTAGATACGACTTTCAATACGTAAATCAACGTGGATACAAAACCACTATCGAAGGGCTTTCTCACCGTTTTAGTCCAGAGTTTTGGAATTATGCAAAATTAATTTCTGGCACACTACGTCATGGTATGAAGATTGAAAATGTAATCGAATTGGTAAATGCTATTCAGTTGGATAACGAATCAATCAACACATGGAAAAATGGAGTTGCACGTGCACTGAAACGTTTTATTCCGGATGGAATTGAAGCTAAAGGACAAAAATGCAGCAATTGTAGTTCAAGCAACTTGATGTATCAAGAAGGTTGTTTAACTTGCAAAGATTGTGGAAATTCAAAGTGTGGATAATCCAAAAATAAATACAATAAAAAAAACGAGTGACTTACCACTCGTTTTTTTTTGTCTATTTAACCTGAGTTAGAATATATAATTTCATTACATTTTTTCTTGCATCACCACTGCAATACCACGTGCATGGCTTTTCATTTTGGAAGCATTTTCACCTTCGTAAAATTCGGAAACAGTAGTATCAAACAACTCAAGCCATCTTTTAAAATGGACTTTTTTTGTTTCGTACTTCTTATGTATTTTACGATGCGTATCCAACGGATTTCCTTTGTAATCTCCTGTATGCAGC
>JBDHXR010000086.1:0-12285 GCA_039810825.1 Fluviicola sp. | reverse complement strand
TGATTGTTATTATTATCCCAATCACTCATTCCAGCTGTGTAGAATAATAAATCCCCATTAACGTCACTCATTGTAGAAGATCCTTCTTGAGTAAATAGTGAACTTCCACTAATTGTAACTGGTGCACCACCGCCAAAATGAAGTGCAGCATATTTCCCAAAATGCCAATTTGAATTGAATCCTTGAGCTATACCCAGGTTTACAAAACAAAAAACACACAGTATGAATGTATATTTTGCCATTTGCCATTCTTTTTTATTGCTATTTTTTATAAACGGTTTTCTTAGATAAAGAGTTGTGTTTTCTTCTCAATTTCCTATAAAACAAATGTTTTCCTAATATTTAATAGTATTAAGCTGATATTTTAATACTTACCTTGTTCTTAAATATTTACAAATTTAACAAAAATCAATTTTAAGTAACTTATTTTAATTTAAAAAGAGAAATGTGTTAATTAAATTTAATAGTTTTTTCTCTACGATACAATGTTTTTCAATTGATACTTCAACTCTGCCAATTTCCAATCTACTTCATTATCAATATCTTGTGCTTCTATATGTGAAACTATTACAGCTCCTGAATTGCTGGTTAGTATTTTGTTTTGTTTTGAAACTGCTTGCCAATTCATCCAATAAAATTGGCCGGCATCATAATACGATTGTTCGATATCTTGAGAACGCGTATTTGTATATTCCGGGTATTTAAAAGTGACTTTGTTTTCACGTATATTAAGAGAACGTTCTACAGGTGTTGTAAATTCAATAACCGGAAAAACACTGTCTAAAGATTCATCTAACAATTTATGATATGCACTTTGTAATTTGTCTTTTGTAACAAAGGGTGCACATGGATAAATACAGCATACATTCTCAAAAAGTTGCCCCCTCATTTTGTATGATTCCATAACTTCTTGTAAAACACTCATTGTAGTGGCAAAATCGTTGCTGTTTTTTTTACTGCGCATAAACGGAACTTTTGCACCGTGTTTTTTAGCAATTTCTGCAATTTCTGTGTCATCAGTTGAAACCATAACCTCGTCAAATAGGTTGGATTTCAAAGCAGCTTCAATAGAGTAGGCAATTATGGGTTTCCCTAAAAAAGGTTTAATGTTTTTTCTAGGAATACGTTTGCTTCCACCTCGGGCCGGAATAATACACAAATTAGCCATGGTAAAATTGATCGATTGTTTGTATAACGTATTCTATTTCTTCATCTTCTAAACTTGGATACATTGGAATGCTGATGCAATCTCTGTAATATGCTTCAACTTTTGGTAAATCTCCTTCTTTCCACCCAAACTTTTTGTAATATGGCATCAAGTGACAAGGTATGTAGTGAATCTGAGCAAAAATGTTTTTTGAACGCAAATAATTATATAAATCTAACCTATTTTCAACTTCTAAAACGTATAAATGATAGGCGTGACCTTCTACCAATCCTGAAATGGATTTTATGTAGTTTTTGTTTTTAAAAGTATTTGTATATTTTTCTGCGATTTGAATTCTTCTTTTTAATCCTGCTTCAGCTCTAGAGAGTTGACTAATACCTAATGCGGCTTGAAAATCTGTTAAACGGTAATTATACCCCAAATCGTGCATTTCCATATACCAAATCGGGTAAGAATCTTCTCCTCCTGCAAAGGATATTGAGTTTTCATACTCAGACGCATTTCTGTGGATACCATGTGTACGTAATAATTGAATTTTCTTTGCCAATTCGTCATTGTTAGTAGTGATTGCTCCTCCTTCACCCATGGCAATATGTTTTACGGGGTGAAAAGAAAAAACGCTTATGTCAGCAAAACTACCGTTTCCAGCTTTCTGCTTTGTACCTGATGAGTCTGTAAAGTATGCGCCAGGTGCATGACAAGCATCTTCAATAATCCAAAGTCCAAACTCATCGGCTAATTCACGAAACAGCTCCATGTTTACACACCTGCCTGCGAAATCTACAGGGATTATTCCTTTATAGGTTCCTTTCGGAGATTTTTCAATCAGTTTTCTAACTTCATTGATGTCCAACAAATAAGTTTCAGAGTCAATATCTGCAAAAACCACTTCGCCACCACAATACCGTACACAATTTGCTGATGCTGCAAAAGTAAGGGGAGTTGTGATTACTTTATCACCCGGCTTCACTCCTAAAGCCATTGTGGCCAAATGCAAAGCAGCTGTTCCGTTGCTAATTGCCAAGGCATGATTTGCACCTATGTAATTAGCAAATGCTTGTTCAAATTCAGATACCTTAGGACCTTGGGTTAAAAAGTCTGATTTTAACGTTTCTACAACTGCTTGAATATCAGATTCAGTTATATGCTGCCTTCCGTATGGAATTGATTTACTCATGCTTTAAATGTTGGGTCAACATGCTCCAATATTAATGAACGTAATGAGTCAACAGATTCCCATTCTTTGTTTTTATCAGAAGTATACGAAAATCCTTCTTCTACCTTTTTTGCATTAAAATGATGAATGTAGGCATTTATGTCCCAATTAGGAGTTTGTGGAATAATCGTATAATATTTGCCTAAGTCGTAAGTGAAAAATGAATCAGAAGGTGTTATCATTTCTTCGTGAATTTTTTCACCGGGTCTAATTCCAACAATAGGTTTTTCGCAATTAGGACCAATAGCTTCAGCAACATCCATAATTCTATAAGAAGGTATTTTAGGGACAAAAATTTCACCTCCCCAAGCGTTTTTTAGAGCGTGCATCACCATATCCACTCCACCTTGCAATGAGATATTGACGCGTGTCATGTTTTTTACAGTGATAGGCAAGCTTTCTCCATTGTTCTTTCGTTTGATAAAAAAAGGAATAACGGAGCCGTTTGAACCCATTACATTTCCATAGCGCACTACTGAAAACTTAATATCACGTTTTCCACGAAAATTATTGGCAGCTACAAAGAGTTTGTCTGATGTTAATTTTGTTGCACCATATAAATTAATTGGCGCACATGCTTTGTCTGTAGATAGGGCTACTACATGCTCTACATTTGTTTTAAGAGCGGCTTTAATAACGTTTTCTGCACCACCAACATTGGTTTTTACGCATTCATCCGGATTGTATTCTGCAATATGCACATGTTTCATTGCTGCAGCGTGGATAACGAAATCAATTCCAGAAAAAGCGCGTTCTAATCGTTCATAATCTCTTACATCTCCAATAAAATAACGCATTTGAGGATAAATGGATTTTGGAAATTCTTGCTCCATTACAAATTGCTTCTGCTCATCTCGAGAAAAAATAACCAAGCGTTTAATATCCGGATACGTTTGAAGAATGTGTTGAGTTAAAGCTTTACCTAAAGAGCCTGTTCCTCCTGTAATTAGTATTGATTTATCTTTCACTTGGTTGCTTTTGCGTTATCACAAATATAAGTGATTTGAACAAAGTATGTAGAATTATGGCTTTTAAAATGATTGATTTTTGAGTAATTAGAAACTATTGCCTTTGCTAAAGAATATATTTAACTGAACATCCATCTCTTGTTGCTGAATGTTTTGCAGAAAAGGTATTTCTTCATGTCTGGCTTGCAAAATTTTATATCTAAAACCTTGTTTGGAAGCCAAATCTAGTATGTTTTCTAATTTTTGTGGTCGATTGGGAAATGAGTGAAATTCAATAAATAAATAGTCGGCTCTGTGAAGTTCATCAGAAGCGTCTTCAATGACTTCTAATTCTGCTCCTTCTATATCAATTTTTATTAGATCTATAGCTTGGTATTTTTGCAATACGTCTTTGAATCGAATTGTAGGAACTTGTACAATGTTTTCTGTTGCGAAAATAGAACCTGCATCAGCACCAGCTTGCCCAAAATTCAATAGTGTATCTGAATTACTCCAAGCTGCTTTCTGAATGATTTCTGCTTCACAATTATTTCGTTTTAGGTTGTTTTCTAGAATGGAGGCAACAGTTGGGTCAGCTTCGATAGCAATAATTTTTGCTTGCGGATATAATTTGTGAAAATACAAAACCGATAGTCCAATATTGGCACCACAATCTATAATTACAGGTGTTACATTGTTTGTCTTAAACTGATAATGCTTTTTGTAGAATATTTCATGATACATTCCCATCAAGGCCTTCATGTCGTTGTACTCAATTTTCAATCCATTTAGCTTGATTTTACCTTTTTGGTTTTTTGGTTTGATGGCAGTTAAGACAATCAACCTCAATAAGGTATAATAACTTGGGTCAACAAATTTTGAAAATCTTCTGGTTAAGATGTTTTTTAAAAATCCCATTTTAGTTAAAGCTCAGTTAATTTTTTACGTTCAAAAGCATCAATCATAGACGTTTCACTGCAATTGTATATTTTCACTTTTTTGGATTGAGTGTATGCAACAATTTCCCAGTAACCTTGAAATGAAAGCATAAATTTATGAAGCATTTCATGCAAACGTCTTGGTCTTGTTTGAAAGTCACTCATGGGCGCAGCTTTAGACTCATTCTCATCATAAAAATGTTTCTGGTTTACCAATGCAACATTGTCTTCGGAAACACTGATTTCTTTTAACCATGAATGGTCTGCTCCTACCAGTGCAATTGTTTTGTAATTCAGGTATATACAATTCATTATTGCAGGTATTATCACATTGTGTGGACGTGGTGTTCCAAAGCCTAAATTGAAAAAGAAATTCTTAAACCAATTAAACCCTTCCATGGATTCAAAGTTGAAATAGATTGGGCGAATGTGAGGATTCTCTTTTAGAATTTGTTGAAAATAAGAAGATTTCTTGGCAACAAAGGGAACCATCAGTTCCATTTCCCAACTCGTTTTTTTGGCTATGTTTCCAAGCATGGTTTGCTTCATTTCTAGATACAATGCATTCAACTGCTCATCCGGAAGGAAAAGTATAGAAGCGTTGATGATGAAATACTTTGGTTTTAACTCTGTAAAGTATTCTGTTGCAGCAAAATTATTTACTGCTACTAAGTCAAATTTTGAAAATTCTGCCCCGTATTTTTCTATGGATTCTTTTAATGAAGGACCATTTCCCAAAATTAAGCATGCTGTTTTGTTGTTTAAGAATTGACTTTTTAATATTCCATTCCAGTGTGATTTAACCAATACACGAATAAATGAAGAAAAAGTCAACCTTAAGCGCGCTAAAAATCCTTTCATGATGTTTTATTTTTTGAAAATACCCCCGATGATACCCATGCTCTAAATCGAAGTATCATGATACCTTTTTGTGGACTTAATATTAGAGAGTACCAGCAAAACAGACCTATACTGGCTACCCATTTTGCGATTTCTTTCGCACAGGTTTTTAAGTATTCAAACGTGTGAATATTTTTAGAACGGATGCGTTCACTTGAGCCAATTCCAACACCCATTTTTCGTATATAATCAGCAGTAAGTCGCGCATCAGGGATAATGTGATACACACGCACAAATGGCAAATAGATAATGGATAAATTGCGTGCTTTTATTCGGTTGAAAATGTCTTTTTCTTCTCCACCTTGTAAGTTCTTTCCGCTTCTTCCTAAAGCTGTATCAAAGAGTCCTATTTGATCGATAACCGACTTTCTAAAAGCCATGTTTGCTCCAATTGGGTAAGCAGCACCTTTGAATGGTTTAGGATGCTCACCTTTGTCTATTACAGACATCAATGGAATTAAAAAACGGGACATCCAATTGGGAGCTTTGGATTCAAAACGTGGGTATATTCTACCGCCTGAAGCGGCCATTTCCGGATGTTGTTTGTAAGCATTCGAAAGTTGAGCGATAAAATCAGGAAACATCATTGCATCATCGTCAATAAATACAATAATTTCACCTTTAGCTAAAGCAATCCCTCTGTTTCTAGCCGCTGATAGCCCTTGTTGTGTTTCTATGTAATATTGAATTGGAATGATTGAATTGGACTGAAAAATAGTTGTGCAAATAGAATCTGTTTTATCTGTTGAATTATTGTTTACAAGTACCAATTCGTAGTTAATACCTGTATGATTTTGATTTAACACTGAACGAATAGATTCCTCGATGTATAGATCTCGGTTGTAGGTACAAATAATAACAGAAATTTCAATATTCATCAGCTGAAAACTCAATCAATTTTCAAATATAAGGAAAAATCAATTTTCTTCGGGTATTCATGAAACAAGCGGATAAATTGTTTATTATTTCATTCCTACATTTTTACTATTATCTTAGCACCAGATATGGGAATTGTTCAAAAAGAAGCTTTCAGAACTATGCTAATTTCGTATTTCGGAATAGCATTGGGTTATTTGAATAAAGGAGTTTTGTTTGTTATTCTCTTTAATGCAACTCAAATTGGGTTGATTAACCTAATTATTTCAATTGGAGTATTGTTTGCTCAATTCGCCAATTTAGGAACCATTTTTACGGTTTGGAAGTTTTTTCCTTTTTTTCAAAACACAAGTACAAAACATCGTGGTTTTTTGCCTTTCATTTTACTCATAGTATTGATTGGTATTTGCGTGTTTACTTCACTTTATTTAGTTTTTAGAGACCCAATTCAGGCATCGTATTCCGAAAAATCTCCTTGGTTTAATTCGTATTATTACTGGACCTTACCCATAGGTATTGCGTATGTCATTTTTATTGTATTGGAATCATACTTAAGAAGCCTCTACAAGAATATTGTTGCTGTAATAGCCTATGAAATTGTTCTGCGAATTGCAACAACATTTTTGCTTTTTGTCTTTGCAATGGGTTGGCTTACTTTTGAATATTTTGTGATTATTCACAGCTTACTCTACATAATACCCACACTTGTTTTGATTGTTTATTTGTACAGGTTACGGGAGTTAAATCTGCGTTATTCTTCCATCACAATCTCAAAGCGTTTTAAGAAAATAATGTTTTCTTTTTCATCGTTTTACTATTTCAATACTTTGGGTGCAGTGTTGGTAAATTCATTGGACATTATGATGTTGGCTCAGCTTGTAGGTTTAAAAGAAACGGGAATTTATGCAACGGTTGTATTTTTAAGCAGTGTTATCCAGATTCCGTATCGTTCGGTGGTACGTGTGAGCTCGCCATTGGTTTCAGAATATTGGAAACACAAAGAGTTGAATAAAATGCAGGAATTGTATAAAAAAGTAAGCTCTATCTCATTAGTTATTGGTTTAGGGTTGTTTTTATTGGTCTGGTTGAACATTGATTTTCTGTTTTCATTTTTAAAACCTGAGTTTCAATCTGGTATTTGGGTATTTTTCACAGTTATGATTGGTCGTTTACTTGATATGTATTTTGGTTTAAACGGAGCAATATTTACTACGTCAAAAAAATACCGCTATGAGTTGATTTTTACAGTGATATTAATTGGAACTGTTTATGGGTTGAATTTGTGGTTTATCCCGAAATGGGGAGCAGTTGGAGCGGCAGTTTCGACCAGTGTGGCACTCATTCTTTTTAACTTCGGACGATTGTTTTTTGTTTGGATGATTTATAAAATCCACCCTTTCACAAAAAATCAATTTATTGTATTGTGTCTGTTTTTAGTAACCATGCTCATCGGTACTTTTTGCCACATTCTTGTTTTAAATGAATATTTGCAGGTATTTATTCAGCTTGTTCTTGTTTGTTCGCTATTTTTCTTGCCAATTTATATTTTCAAACTGGAAGACGAAACAATCACCTATTTCAGAAATGGGTTGAAGTTTATTAAGGAAAAAACAATTAAGAAAAAGTAACGTTTAATTCTTCTATCACATTCTTTAAACCATTCGGGTTTTTACCTCCAGCTGTAGCAAAAAATGCTTGTCCGCCACCACCACCTTGAATGTGAGGTGCAATTTGACGAACGAATTTACCTGCGTCCCAGCCTTTTTTAGCAACCAAATTTTCATCAATCAAAATACTTACGGTGCACTTATCTTCTTCTTTCGAGCCAACTACTGCTACTAAATTTGATACTTCTCCACGCAATTGAAATAAAACATCTTTCACGGTTGCAGCATCAATTTCTGTAATTGAAGATATGAAAGAAAAGCCCTCTTTCGACACAATATTGGTTTTGAGTTCGTCCTTCCACAGTTTTGCTTGATCTTTTTTGAATGAATCTAGTTGTTTTTGAAGAAGTTGATTTTTCATCATCAAATCTTCAACAGCTTTTGTAAGATCCTTAGGATTTTTCAATAGTTCAGAAATGCTACCTAATTTATCTTCTAAATTTGAAAAATACAATTCAGCTGTTACATTCGAAATAGCTTCAATTCTTCTGATACCAGCTGCAACGGCAGATTCAGCTTGAATTTTGAACAAGCCAATTTCAGCAGTGTTTTGCACATGCGTTCCTCCGCATAGTTCTATAGAATCACCAAATTTTATTACGCGAACGGTATCGCCATATTTTTCGCCAAAAAGAGCCATTGCACCCATTGATTTTGCGATTTCAATAGGAGTGTTTCTACTTTCTTCCAAAGCAATATTTGAACGAATTGCATGCGAAACCAACTGTTCAATTTTCGAAAGATCTTCATCACTTACCTTTGAAAAGTGCGAAAAGTCGAATCGTAAATAATTTGAATTTACCAACGATCCCTTTTGCTCCACATGAGTTCCCAGAACTGTGCGCAATGCATGATGAAGTAGGTGAGTAGCAGAATGGTTGAATGTGGTTAATTTTCTTCTTTCTGCATCTACTTCAGCACTAAAAGTTCCATCTAACTTGATAGGTAAATTTTCACAAAAATGAACAATTAGATTGTTTTCTTTTTTGGTGTCAATAATGTTTATCGATTCGTTTGCATTTGTCACTATTTCTGTATCACCCACTTGTCCTCCGCCTTCAGGGTAAAAAGGAGTTTTATTGAATACTAGTTGGTAAAGTTCTTTTTGCTTTTGAGTAATTTTTCGATATTTTACCAATTTCACTTCAGTAGTGAGGAAATCATAACCTACAAACTCTTGCTCAGTATCGTCTAACAATTGAACCCAATCATCTGTTGATATAGCAGTAGCAGCTCTAGATCTGTTTTTTTGTTTTTCTAGCTCGGCTTCAAAACCAGCTTCATCAACGCTTAGATTAGACTCGCGAGCTATTAAATTTGTTAAATCAAATGGAAAGCCATACGTGTCATACAATTCAAAAACAGCTTCACCATTTAGCACTTTATTTCCTTCTTTTGTAGTATTTTCTATTAGGTTTTCAATACGTTTGATTCCTAGTTCCAAAGTACGGAAAAATGCATTTTCTTCTTCTCGAATTACTTTTTCTATGAGGTCTCTTTGTTTGATTAACTCATTAAAAGGATCACCCATAATTTCCCCTAATCTAACAGAAAGACTTGCAAGGAATGGTTCTTTTAACCCCAATGTTTGATATCCGTATCGAACTGCTCTACGCAATATTCTTCGGATAACATAACCTGCTCCATTGTTTGCTGGCAATTGTCCGTCTGCAATGGAGAACGATATTGCACGAACATGGTCAGCAATTACACGTAACGCAATATCTGTTGCTTCATTTTCGCCATATTGAACACCTGAAACGCTTTCCATGTGTTGAATTAAACTTTGAAACAAATCGATGTCATAATTGGAAGTTTTACCTTGAAGTGTCATAGCTAATCGCTCTAATCCCATTCCAGTATCCACGTGTGTTTCTGGCAATAACTCTAGACTTCCATCTGCTTTTCTGTTGAATTGCATAAAAACGTTGTTCCAGATTTCAATGACTTGTGGATGGTCATTATTTACCAACGATTTCCCATCAATTTTTTGACGATCTTCCAAAGGCCTGTTGTCAACATGAATTTCAGTACAAGGTCCACAAGGTCCGGTGTCACCCATTTCCCAAAAATTATCTTTTTTCGAAGCTAGAATGATTCTGTCTTCGGCTATATATTTTTTCCAAATTTGATAAGACTCTTCGTCTTTAGGCACGTTATCTGAAACATCGCCTTCAAAAACAGTGACATAAATTCTATCTTTCGGGATACAATATACTTCAGTAAGAAGCTCCCACGCCCATGCAATTGCTTCAGCTTTGAAATAATCTCCAAAAGACCAGTTTCCAAGCATTTCAAACATTGTGTGGTGGTAAGTATCTACTCCTACTTCTTCTAAATCGTTGTGTTTACCAGATACACGTAAGCATTTTTGTGAATTTGCAACTCTTCGATGTTTAGGCACTGCATTTCCTAAAAAGTAATCTTTGAATTGATTCATTCCAGCGTTTGTAAACATCAACGTAGGGTCGTTTTTAACAACCATGGATGCAGATGGAACAATTTGATGCTCTTTGGAAGCAAAAAAATCAAAGTATTTCTTACGTATTTCGTGTACTGTCATATCAAAAAAAAGGATGTTTAAGCATTTATATGCTGGGCAAATTTAGTTGAAATACTTCTATTTCCATTTAAGTTAACTTGTATTTTTTACGAATTCAAACAAGATATTTTTTTTAAAACATTCGTTTTTTTACATTTTTTCTATCTTTAGGCGCTGGAAAATAGTTTCCATAATACTGTTATTACTTTTAAAACTCATGTCAGGAATTTTTAAGAAAAAGTCCATTCCTTTATTATTGAAGGAAGCAAACTCAACTGATTTAAAGAAAACATTAGGCCTTTGGTCATTAATTGCTTTAGGGATTGGGGCAATCATTGGAGCTGGTTTATTTGTACGTACTGCAGCAGCATCTGCAGAGGCTGCTGGCTCTGCTGTTACAATTTCATTCGCTATCGCTGCAATTGGTTGTGCTTTTGCCGGCTTATGTTATGCCGAATTTGCTTCTTCTATTCCTATTGCGGGTAGTGCATATACCTATTCGTATGCCACTTTGGGAGAAATTGTTGCTTGGATAATTGGTTGGGCTTTGTTGATGGAATACGCATTGGGTGCAGCTACTGTTGCAATAGCTTGGAGTGAATACCTCAATAATTTGTTTGGCGGAGTAATAGCCTATGAATGGTGTCATTCACCATTTGAACACATTAATCGAGTAATAGGACTAGAAAATATTGCAAAATTACCTGCAGAATTGGCTCAAACTGCAAAAAATGGCATGGTAGTGCTTTCTGATGTTGACCTTTCAAAATTAGGAGCAGAAGCTAAAGCCTTGGTTCAAACTACAAACGGTTACCTGAATTTACCGGCATTAGGTATTTTGTTTGGAATTACGTTGTTGTTGATTAAAGGAACTCAAGAATCTGCTATCGTAAATGGATTCATGGTATTGTTGAAAGTTGCAATTGTTTTGGTATTTATCATCCTTGGATGGCAATTTATCAATCCAGATTTTCAAACGCCTTACATGATACCCGAAGGTGTTGCAAATCACGAAGGTGTATTCCAACACGGTTGGGGTGGTGTAGTAGGTGGTGCAGCAATTGTGTTCTTTGCTTTCATAGGTTTTGACGCAGTATCTACAGCAGCTCAAGAAGCAAAAAACCCGAAAAGAGACATGCCGTTAGGTATTCTAGGATCCTTAGCAATCTGTACTATTTTATACATCTTGTTTGCTCATGTATTAACAGGTGTTGCGCCTTGGCAAGAATATGAAACTGCCGGAAAAGAAGCTTCAGTAGCGTATGCAGTTCAACATTACATGCCTGGGTATGAGTGGTTAGCAACTGCAATAACCGTTGCAATTTTGTTAGGATTTTCTTCCGTTATTTTGGTAATGCTTATGGGGCAATCTCGCGTTTTCTACTCAATGTCTCAAGATGGGTTGATTCCTCGTGTATTCTCTGAATTGCACCCTAAATACAGAACTCCTTATAAGTCAAACATGATACTATTCTTGTTGGTTGGTGCATTTGCTGCTTTTATTCCGGGGAGTGTAGCAGGTGATTTGACTTCCTTTGGTACCTTGTTTGCCTTTGTGATTGTTTGTGCTGGAATAATTATTATGCGCAAAAAATTCCCAGATTTAGAAAGACCTTTCAAAACTCCTTTGGTTCCATTAGTGCCTATTTTGGGTATGCTTGTATGTTCTTTCTTAATCATTGCACTCGATAACACAACGCTTACGGTTGCAGGCGTATGGATGCTATTTGGCTTATTGATATACTTCTTCTATGGGAAATCTCACTCTCTAATTGACCAACAAAAAGATTCAGAAGAAAAATAATTTAATCATATCTTTTAAGTCTCGCTCATTGGGCGAGACTTTTTTTATATAATATGGACAAAATCAAAAAATCACTCGGTTTACTAGACGCTACATTTCTTGTTGCTGGAAGTATGATAGGCTCAGGAATATTTATTGTTTCAGCTGAAATGTCGCGCGATCTAGGAAGCTCCGGATGGTTGCTTTTTACATGGTTGCTTACAGGAATCATTACTCTTTTTGGATCA
>JBDHXR010000085.1:0-12695 GCA_039810825.1 Fluviicola sp. | reverse complement strand
CCCAGTATTTGGCGTTGAATTATGGCGGAAGCGTGTTGCCTTCTACCATTCGAGAATATGGAAGAGCACCTGTCATTTGTGGATTCAACGAATGAGTTGACCAAGGGAATGACTACTGGTTCGCAAGTATGGATGAGCCACGGGGATACGATTCAAGCTGTTCCAAATTCATACAAAATCATTTCTTCTACACACGATGTAAAAGTTGCAGGATTTGCAATCGAAAATGAAACTACATATGGAATACAATTTCATCCGGAAGTATATCACTCTACAGAAGGAAGCATTCTTCTTAAGAATTTTATTGTCGGTATTTGTGGTTGTTCACAAAACTGGACTCCTAACTCTTTTGTTGAAAGTACGGTTGCCGAGTTAAAATCAAAATTAGGCAACGAAAAAGTTATTCTAGGCTTATCCGGAGGAGTAGATTCCTCAGTGGCTGCCATGATTTTGCATCGTGCAATAGGTGCTAATTTGCATTGTATTTTTGTAGATAATGGATTGTTGCGCAAAAATGAATTTAGCTCAGTATTAGAAAGTTACAAAGATTTAGGGCTAAACGTAAAAGGCGTTGATGCATCACAGCAATTTTATGTTGCATTGAGTGGAGTAACAGACCCAGAAGCAAAGAGGAAAGCAATTGGGAAAGTGTTTATTGACGTTTTTGATGAAGAATCAAAATTGGTTACAGATGCACGTTGGTTGGGGCAAGGTACCATTTACCCTGATGTCATTGAATCTGTTTCAGTAAACGGAGGTCCGTCTCAAACTATCAAATCTCATCACAATGTTGGTGGACTTCCTGATTACATGAAGCTACAAGTGGTAGAACCGCTCCGTTTATTGTTTAAAGACGAAGTTCGTAGAGTTGGGAAATCCTTGAACTTACCAGAAAATATTTTAAATCGTCATCCTTTTCCGGGACCTGGATTGGGGATTCGTATACTCGGAGAAGTATCTGAAGAAAAAGTGCGCATTTTACAAGAAGTTGATGCTATTTTCATTGATGGATTGAAAGAACACAATTTATACAACGATGTGTGGCAAGCAGGAGCTATTTTTCTCCCGATTCAATCGGTGGGAGTAATGGGAGACGAGCGCACCTATGAAAATGCTGTAGCTCTAAGAGCAGTAAGTTCAACAGATGGAATGACCGCAGATTGGTGTCACCTTCCTTATGAGTTTTTAGCTCTTATTTCAAATAAAATTATCAATCAAGTGAAAGGAGTAAATCGTGTTACTTACGATATTAGCTCAAAGCCACCTGCTACCATAGAGTGGGAATAATGGCATGACACTTGATAAAAAAAACGCCTATGAAACAGTTCGTATTCTTTTTGTTAAGCCTTTTTAGTTCATTAATTTGGGCACAAACCGATTCAAAAGATTTGTTGTTTGAATACGAGGGAGGAAAAAAATTTATTGTACACGTAGCAGCACCAGGTAACACTCTTTGGGGTTTACACACAACGTATAATGTAGCCGTAAACGATATTGTTGCTAAAAATCCGGGTGTTGAAAAAGGACTGAAAGAAGGCTACAAATATCTTATTCCAATTGGCGTTGCCGAAATAAATGTCCCAAATGGAACACAAATGCGCGAACATGAGGTGGTGAAAGGAGAAACGGCATTTTCAATTGCCAAAAAATACAACACCTCTGTAGATGGTTTGCTGAAATACAATGCAGGTATTGAGAGTGGATTGAAAATTGGACAAGTGTTGAAGGTAGTTCTACAACCCAATTCGTCAGTTTCAACTCAAAAAGAGGCAAATGCAGCGATTCCTAAAGTAACATTTAAAGACTCAATCTTAAATTATACTGTTCAAAATGGTGAAACTCTCTATTCTATTTCAAAACGTTTCATGGTTCCAGTAGCAGAACTTCAACAGTATAATAATTTGAAAAGTACATCATTAAAACCGGGTGATTTACTTAAAATACCACTAAAAAAAGAAAGTGTTCAGCAAGTTGAAGTGAGAGAAATAAAAGAGGTACAACTTAAAAATCCTGAAAGAAAAATTGATCAGGCCTTAATGTTTCCTGTAAAAGCATCATACAACATAGCTGTGCTTCTCACGTTTAATTTAAACGATTTGTCGGGATCAGCTTTGCAAAACTTGGCAACAGAATTTTATATGGGCGTTGAATTAGCTATTGATTCGCTTGAAAGAGAAGGGTTTAAAGCCGTAGTAAAAGTGATAGATATTCCTTTAGACTCTATTGGGATTTTGCGTAAATTGAACACTCCTGAAATGAAAGCAATGGATTTAGTATTTGCTCCATTATTGCCTCAAAGCGCAGATATAGTAGGAGGATGGGCTAAGAAAGAACAAATTCGAATGGTTTGTGCCTCTGCTTGTAATAGCGCATTGCTTTCTCAAAATCCATTTATTTATTCATCTATTACTTCAGACATATCACAGCAAGAATTGCTAGCTAAGTACACATTGAATAAATACACATCGGCAGAAATAATTCTCATAAAACCGGACAATGCAAAAGAGAATGATTTGTATCAAGCATACAGACGAAAATTTATCGAATTGGCAAAACAACAAGGCAATAAAAAACTAATTGAGGCAACTCCTGCAAACTTTACAACTTTTATTCGTAAAACAGGAGAGTCCGTTTTGGTTTATCCTGCAAGAGATAAAGGTCCTGTGCTTACATTCATTAATACTTTACATAAAAATGTCGGAAAATACAACGATGCAAGCATTACCGTATTGGGCATGAAAGAATGGGGTGGTTTTGATGAATTATCTGGGTATTACAAATCCAAATACAATGTGAGTTGGGCTTCTACCAATGACATCAATTACAAGCTTCCAGAAACTCAAACCCTGCTTCGCCTTTTTCGAGCTAAATATCGAACAGACATGGGGAAAGCAAGCGCACACGGATTTGATGTTTTTTACTATTTTGTAAAAACATTGTTGATGAAAGAACCTGTTGAAAAGGAAGTAATCAATGCATTTGAAATGAAACAAGTGAACGCTCTAAGTGGATTTGAGAACAAAAGTTCCTATATTCTGAAAAACGAAAACTACGAACTTATTCGCACAGCAATAGTGAATGAATAGTAAAGGTTGTTTAAAACAAAAGTGATCTTTTGCTGATCGATTTGAATTTAGCTTGTTACTTGTGGCTTTGGACAATGTAACAAGGAATTTAAGTTCTCATCTTAATTTCCACCTTTTAGCATTGCCCCAAAATGTTGAGCCAAAAGGTCTAGCCTCCCGAACAAAAAGTCGGGACGCGCTGTATTTGAGAAGTTGAAAACTACACGACATTTCGCGAAAGCATTTAAACCTCGAATCGCCTTTCAGGACGATTCTCAAACAGTAAATGCTTTATTTCGCTCCATTTGTTTGTTATCTAGCCTTCTCAGCATAATGGACATTCTTAGATCCGAAGGGCTAACGCCTGTCGAAGAATTATCTTAATTCTTGTAAACTTAGTCGTTTCCCTTTCTTCTTTTTAGTTCTTGCTTTATCAAACTTAACTCTCTGCCTGTTTGTCCTTTTACAGAGGTGTTCTCATCAGCTCTTCTAAACAAATATGGGATAACCTCTTTGATTGGTCCATAAGGAACATATTTTGCTACATTATACCCTAAGTCTGCCATAGTATAAGAAATGTGATCACTCATTCCTAAAAGTTGAGCAAAGTAGATTCGGCTATCTGTTTTAGCAATATTTTTCTTATCCATTAATTCAGCTAAATATGCAGAAGATTCTTCATTGTGAGTACCACAACACATTGCCATTTGGTTGATATTTTCATCATCCAACAAGAAAGCAATTACTGCATTAAAATCTCGGTCACAACTTGCTTTATCTGGTTGAATTGGATCTTTGTACCCTTTTTGTGCTGCACGTTCGCGTTCCTTTTCCATATAAGCTCCACGCACAATCTTTACTCCATAATGAATGCCGACTTCCTTAGCCCAAACCATGTGTTTTTTCATGAAATCTAATCTATCATGGCGATACATTTGAATGGTATTGTAAACAATAGCTTTTTCTTTATTGTATTTCAACATCATATCATGCACCATTTTGTCAATTCCGTCTTGAATCCAAGAATCTTCGGCATCAATAAATAAGGGAACTTGATTATCAAAAGCAGCTTTACAAATGCGGTTTACACGTTCAATGGATTCTTCATATTCTTTCATTTCCACCTCACTCAACGAATCTGTACCATTGTTGATTGCTTCTAAAAGTTCAAAACGTATCAAGCCTGTTACTTTAAACACTGCGAAAGGGATTGCTTCGTTTTTTTTGGATTCTGAAATGGTAGCAATGATCTCTTGTGTGGCATATTCAAAATCTTCTGAACTGGTTTTTCCTTCCACTGAGTAATCCAAAATAGCTCCAATTTTTTGTTTCCACAATTCTTTTGAAGTTGCAACTCCTTCGTTTATGGTTTCTCCACCACAAAACTGCTTAAATATGGTGGCTTTAATGATCCCGTTAATTGGCAATCTCAAGGCCAAACCAACATTTGTCAGTCCTTTTCCAACGCTTACCAAAAATGAACTTCCCATTATTCTAAATAAGAAGTGTGCACGCTTTAAATCTTTATCAGACTTGTGCTTAAATGCAGTGGATGTATCGCTAAAATTTATCATGTGGTAAAAGTAATTACTTTGTGTTATTTTTGTTTGTGAATAGCTGTTTTATTTAGTTAAACTTTAAAGAAAAAACTTGAAAAAAATAACATGTCATACATCAAGTGTTGAAATCTCAAACTTAGAGCAATCTTCTTTCACAGAATTACTGACAGAAACGTACTCAAAATCACGAAAAATCATTGTTGTTGATGAGCATACACATGATTTGTGCTTGGAATATTTGCTTACAGCATTTCCTACTTTGGAAGAAGCAGAGGTGATTTTGTTGCCAGTTGGTGAAGAAAACAAAGTAATGGAAGTATGCTTTCAAGTACTGGAAGCACTTTCAGAATATAAGCTGGTTCGATCTGATTTATTGATTACTTTGGGTGGAGGAGTAGTAAGTGACATGGGGGCATTCATTGCATCTATTTACAAAAGAGGAATAGATTGTGTGCATATTCCTACAAGTTTGTTGGCCATGGTGGATGCTTCATTAGGTGGGAAATCGGGCATTAATTTGGGGCAGCACAAAAACCAAATAGGTACTTTTCATTTTCCTAAAGCGATTTATGTAGATTACAGGTTTCTAGAAACGTTGCCCGAAGAAGAGTGGGTAAATGGATTAGCAGAAATTATGAAGCACTTGTTGATTTCTGATAGAGATGCTTGGCAAAAATTGATTTCCATTTCAAAAGATGAAGTTTTTGTAGAAAAACATGTAGTTGAAATGATTAAGCAATCAATCAAAATAAAAGCGCATATCGTAACTGCAGATCCATTCGAGAAAGGTGAACGGAAAAAACTGAATTTTGGACATACTTTTGGTCACGCCATAGAAGGCTATTACATGGAACTTAGTGGAATGTCACACGGAAATGCTGTAGGATTAGGAATGATTGCAGAAGCCTATTTGTCATTCAAGCACGGTAGTATTTCTGAAGTTGAATTGAATGAATTGGTTATCTTTTTAAAAAAATACTTTCCTTGCCCAGAAGATTTATTAACTGGAATTTCAAGAATTAGCGAATTGATGCAAAACGATAAAAAAAATGACCAAGAAGGAATAAAAACGTGTTTATTAGAAGGCATTGGAAACTGTACTTGGGGAAATTTAATTTCAGAAAATGAAATAAGAGAGGTGCTTGATTATTTATATCAAGCGTATTATAAAAACTAGCTATTTTCTTTTAGCCGCAGCAATTCTTTTTTGATTTCCTCTAGTTTGTCTATCAATAGTTGATTGTTCGTTGAAGCTGGATCTGCGCTTTTTGTTTTTTGTTTTAAAGCTTTTTTTGCGCCATCCAGTGTGTATCCTTCTTGTTTTACCAATTGATAAATCTTGTTAAAATATTCAATGTCTTTTACAGTAAACAAGCGGTTTCCCTTTTTGTTTTTTTTAGGCTGAATCATCGGGAATTCTTTTTCCCAAAAGCGTATAAGTGAAGCATTTACCTCAAAAATGGCAGCAACTTCTCCAATCGAATAGTAGAGTTTACTTAAGTTATGTTTGTCTAAAATACTCAAAATCAGCTATTTTGAATTTGTGAAAATAATCATAAATTTGCAATCCCTTGTTGTATGCAGTGTTTAAAATTACATATTATTTTAATTTTTTCGATTGTAGGAGGTTTATCCCTGCATTCCAACGCAAGCACAGCCTATACTAATTTTTCACCTGATTCTACTGTCGTTGCATTGAAAGACACCACCAAGAAGGTGAATGAGCAGGTAGAACAAATCATTCAGTTTGCAAAAAAATTTCTTGGCACCCCGTATCATTATTCAGGCAGCACACCTTCTGGTTTTGATTGCAGTGGTTTTATTTATTACGTAATGGGCAATTTTGGCATGCGTTTATCTCGATCTAGTCCTGGGTTAGCAGAATATGGAAAAACGGTAAAGTTAGCTGAGCTACAACCAGGAGATTTAATGTTTTTCAAAGGGAGAAATTTAAACACATCCAGCGTAGGACATGTTGCCATGGTTGTAGAAGTAAAAGATGGCATCATTAAGTTTATTCACAGTTCTACTTCTAGAGGGGTGATTATTGACACGTTTAATAATAGTCGTTATTATGTTCCACGTTATTTGAAGTCTAAGCGATTGGATTATGGAGGAGCAAAAGTTAAGTAGTTTTTTTAGAGGACAATCTTAAGATTATCCACTATCTACCATGGTAAATATCTCCTCTAAAAGAATGATCAAATTTACGAATTTCTTAACTCTTCCAATCGACATTTAACAGCACTATCCACTTATTATTTATAACTTTACCCTGAAAAACAAACAATTAATAGTCATAAAATTTACAAAAATGAAAAAAATCATTCAAATTGGATTGTCGGTATTATTATTTACAGCATGTTCAGATTCAGTTACTACTGAAAACTCAAACTCTTACAAACTTTTAGATGCTACAGAATTTAGCAATATTCTGAAAGAAACTCCAGATGCAACGCTGATTGATGTTCGAACAGCTGAAGAGTATAAAGAAGGTCATATTGCAAATTCCATCAACGCTCCAGTTCAATCCGAAACTTTTAACGAGTTGCTTTCTACTTTAGATAAATCAAAACCTGTTTTTGTTTACTGTTTAAGTGGTGGTAGAAGTTCATCTGCTGCTTCTATACTTCAAGAGCATGGTTTTCAAGAAATAATAGAACTAAAAAGCGGAATGTTGAATTGGCGTGCAAACAACTTTTCTGAAGAAAGTGGCAGTGCTACTTCACCCAAAAAAGTGAGTATGTCATTGTCTGAATACAAATCAATTACAGAAAAAGACCCCATTGTTTTGGTTGATTTTAATGCTACATGGTGCGCTCCTTGTAAGAAAATAGATGTGATTTTGAAAAAAATTGAAAAAGAATATGCTGGAAAAGTAACGATTGTAAAGGTTGATATTGACCAGCATGCAGAACTTGCAAAAAACCTTTCAATAGCTTCAATTCCTTTGTTGAAAGTTTACAAAGATGGCAAAGAAACGTGGGAACATTTAGGTTTGGTTGATGAACAAACACTGAAAAAAGCGTTAAATTGATACATGAAAGGCTGTCTGTTATGGCAGCCTTTTTTAGTATATTTCATTTAATATCCATGTAATTGAACAAAACCTGAACTTAGGTTATAAATCCTTTTTTCTAAATTTTCTAAGAGAAAAATAGAATGGAACCAAAATCCACAAAAGCATCAAAGTAAAAGAGAGGATTAGCCCGTAGCCGCTTCCGAATATTTCTCTAAAAACCGCTCCTGTATATCCCATCATGGCAGACACATCAAGATGAAGCAACATTTGAATACGGGTTAAATCGATAGGACTGAATGCTGTAAGCGCTACAATTAAATTTTCAATTGGATAGTCTGCAAATTGAAACAACATAAAAAGAACAATTCCATCAAAAATTAATGCAAAATAGAGCCATAGTATGATGGCAAGTCCAATCCCTTTTGCTTTATCTCTTGTCAAAATTGCTCCCCAGAAAGCCATAGCCACAAATATTAATGAATTCACTATGCCTGATAGAATCATCATTATACCTACTGTATCTAAAGAATATATGAGTAATGGAATTCCTGCGCCTAATATGAAAGCAATGAGTAAGCTTAATCCCAAACCAAAGAATAAGCCTCGCCATATTTTACTGCGTTTTATAGGTTGACTAAGCAGTAATTCGATAAACTCTGAACTGTTGTAAATATAGATGGTTGTAAATAGAATAGAAACCAACGGAACAATAAAGAGAATTATGTTCATCAATGTTAACAGTCCTTTAGTCGTATTATCTTCCAATGCAAAAGAGCTCCACGCTAGGATAGAAAGCATTGCGGTGTAAGCAATCAGTATTTTGTTTTTCAGAATATCCAACAAAATAATTTTCACAATCTTATTCATCTTAGTTTTTGTTTTGGGATTTCTTTAAAATACTTGTAATTGCCTTTGAAATTTTATTTTCTTCAGTTTCTACTTTCAGTTCTTCTACAGTTTTATGAAAGAGAATGTTTCCATCTTGCATAAAAAGAATTTGCGTTATTAAATCATCTAATTCGCTAAGTAGGTGAGAGGTGATTAAGATTAATTTTCCTTTTTCTTTCTCTTTAATGATTTTCTCTTTCAAGATTTCTGATGCCAAGGGGTCTAACCCTGCAGTTGGTTCATCCAAAACCAATACATCGGGATTAAACATAAAAGCAAGTGTGGCGCTAACTTTTTGAGTTGTTCCACCGGATAGCGTTCTCATTTTTTTGTTCTCTAATGATTCGATTAAAAATGAATTGTATAATTCCTCATCTAAATCTTGAGTTGAAGAACGTATTTCTTTCACCATTTCAACTACTTGACCAATTGTCATGTTATCAGGGTAACGTCCAATCTGTGGCATGTATCCAACGTGGTTGCGATAGTTGTGCTCACCCAAAATAGACTTTCCATTGAAATGAATTGATCCTTTATCAGGAATCACCATACCTAAAAACGATTTTATTAAGGTTGTTTTACCACAACCGTTTGGACCAATAAGTGCAATGCATTCACCTTTATTTAGCTGCACAGAAACGTCGTTTAGCACAGATAATTTCCCAAATTTTTTCGATAAATTTTTTATTTCAATCATAATTTCATTGGCTTCATTCGTGGTTGGTCATCTTTGAAATGGTCTGGCGTAATGGTTGGCAATACTTTCTCAGACTTGTCTAACAAAGTGATCATAAAACTTCGAAATAGCAACATAGCAGCAGGAGTTCGCTCAACCAAAACAGAGAATAAACTTAAAGGATGAAATGGAACATCACCAATTCCATCTTTATTTAAATCATAACCTTCATATTTATCCCAATAGTTTTTGCTGAATGTATTAAGTGTAAGGTTGCCGTTGGTAGCAACATCAAAAGTGTTTCCAAAAAAATTGTTTCTCGCGATTAAGTTATCCATGCAGCTAGCTTGCAATTTTAAAGCCCAGCCGTTTCCTTTAAAAACATTCTTTTTGATTTCAACACGCGTGGTTCCTTCTGAGTAGATACCTGTTGTGTTTTTAAGGAATTTATTTCTTTCAATTTTACTGTCTGTCAGCTCTTTCAATAGAATTCCATAAGCCGCATCGCCCCAGTTTTCATTAAATACATTGTGAATCATGGTCACTTTTCTGGAGTACATTACAGCTACACCAGCACCATTACTTGTAAAGGTGTTGTGCAAATAGATATCGCTGTGAGAAAACATGAAATGCAACCCATAACGTATGTTCTTTATAGAATGGTTGTTTTTGATTTCAGAATCTGTCACAAATTCAAAATAAATACCATCTCGATGACCAACAATTTCATTATTCAAAATTTTTAAATTGGAACTTTTCCAAGCGTGTATTCCGTTTCCAATTTGTTGCTCTTCTACAGCGTATGCTTTTAATTTGTTATTTTTCACTGTGCAGTGAGTGCCATTCTGAATGTAAATACCAAAAAAGTTATTGTCTAATATATTGTTTTCAATTCGCACATAACTCTTGTTGTAAACCTTAATGCCGCATGGGTCTTTTAGCGCAGCGTATCCTGAGTTTATGATTTTAAATCCACTAAATTTGACTCCATGAGCTTTGATAGAAACCACTTCATGCAAGCGTTCACCATCCAAAATAGGAAAGCCCACGCCACGCATCTCCACTCGTTTGTCGATTACAATGTTTTTTTCTTTGTACAAACCGGGGTAAACCACAATGATATCACCATCTTTTGCTATTGATAGTGCTTTTTTAATAGACTTAACAGGTTTGTTTTTCCCAACATTGATTTCATGCTGTGAACATACAACAAAAGGAGTAATGATGAATAATAAGAACCATTTCATCTCTTAAAAATAGAAATAAATGAAAAATTACTTCAATAAAGTGTGCCAATCTGTTTTTTCAGCCTTTAATTTCTTAGCAAATTGATCGGCTTCAAGAGCGGTTGAAAACGCTGCTACATTTCCATTCATGGGGCTAATAATTTCGCCTCCGCTAATGTAGTGAGCTGTTTCTGCTGGAATTAGGATGTTGTTTCTAGCGTAATCGTGAATGAAATAATGCTTGACCTTGGTGCTTGTATTTTCTTTGTGATACCCAATCATACAATGCAAGTCATCAAATTTGTAAATTCTACCTTTTTCTGTAATTAGTTCTGCACCAAATTTTCCATCAGAAATATTCATTTTACAAAAGTCACATTGGTCTTTGTTTAATGAGATTGGCACCATTTTTTGCTCACCACATGCACTTAGGCTACTGCTTAGAAGTAAAAGAACTAAAACTTGTATAGGTGTATTTTTTTTCCGAAATAATTTGAATTTGTATTCTATTACCACGATGATGAATAGCAAGATTGCAACAATAAATAGCATCCACCCGCCTACATCAGGAAAGGAATATGCTCCAAAATTTAAGAGTTGTTTAAAACCTAGCATCGGTGGTTGATATGCCATTCCGGGTACTTGAATTGCAGCATTTGGATCTAGATTGTGTCCGTAGTCGTAATTCCATCGATAAAAATCAACAGCAGAAAGAACTCCGAATACAATAAATGAAATAAAAGCAATTAATCCGCCTTTTTTTCTGTTGAGTAAGGCTAAAACGCAAAATATTAAGGCAAATCCAGACAATATGTATGGCAACACAGTAAATTCAAAAAAGTTTTCTGTGTGTAACGTTTTCATCCCGATATAGTGATTCAATCCATTTATCACATCTACATCACCATCAATTTTATTTGCATGTAGTTTTAAAGTTAACCCTTCTGGATATTGTGGCGCATCTAAACTAATTTCCCAGATTGGAAAAAAAATGGTTGCTATTAATAATCCTGCAGATAGAAATAGAAGTATTTTAGATAGTACTTTTAATTTATTGTTTTTCATAACTATTTAATTTGGAATAATATAAAATGGAGGATATCGATATTGAAGTGTGCTATTATTCTCTGATTGAATTTATTAAAAAAACAAAGGGAGTGTTCTACCACTCCCTTTGTATTAATATATTACTTTTTTTTGGAGTCGATGATGTCATCTAATTTCCAAGATAAAGGAACATTGCTGTTTGCTGGAGAAACTCTTAGATATCCAGTCATTTCTTGATGCAATGCAGAACAGAAATCTGTACAATAGAATGGGAAGATACCCGTTCTAGTTGGTGTCCATTTCAAGGTTGTAGTTTCACCCGGCATGATCAACAACTCAGCATTGTCTGCGCCTTTGATAGCAAATCCATGTGGCACATCCCAATCTTGTTCTAGGTTCGTAACATGGAAGTAAACTTCATCTCCCATTTTGATTCCCTCTATATTGTCTGGAGCAATGTGAGAGCGGATTGTAGTCATGTAAACATGTACTTTATTTCCTTCACGAACAACACGTGCATTTTTCTCTGCTTTAGTTGCATACGGATGTTTGTTTTTGTTGATATCAAAGAACTTATATTGTCCGTTGTTGCGTATTAAATCAGCTGGAGCAGCTTGTGCGTAGTGTGGCTCGCCAATGGTTGGGAAGTCCAATACTAACTGCATTTTATCGCCACTGATATCATACAATTGCGCACTTTGACACAATTCAGGACCAGTTGGCAAATAGCGGTCTTTTGTAATTTTGTTGTAAGCAATCAAGTATTTTCCAAACGGTTTTTTGCTATCCCCACCAGGAATACAAAGGTGACCAACAGAGTAGAAAGTTGGGGCACGGTCTAAAATCTTCAAGGATTTAATATCCCATTTCACAACTTCAGAAGAAATAAACATGGTTGTATATGCGTTACCACGTCCGTCAAATTCTGTGTGTAAAGGACCTAAACCTGGTTTTTGTACTTCTCCATGCAATACGGCATCATATTTTAATACTTTGATACCTTCAAAATCACCTTCAAACTTTTTGCCATTGATAGCTGCAATCATTTTATCGAAGCTGAAAACTGGAATCAAAGCTGCCAATTTACCACTACCTACAATGTATTCACCTGTTGGGTCAACATCACAACCATGTGGAGATTTCGGACAAGGAATCATGTAACAGATATCTTTCAATTCAGCAGCATCTAACACCAAAACTTCATTTAATATT
>JBDHXR010000084.1:0-13104 GCA_039810825.1 Fluviicola sp. | reverse complement strand
TTTCTGTTCGTTTTGATTGGATTCCGTGGGACTATGGAACAAGGCTTTACTATCAAATTGATCCTAATTTAACGGTAACAGAAAATCAGCAGAAATTTCAGAAAATACTAATTTATCCAAATCCAACTACCGATATCATTGCTTTACGATTGCCACATGATTTTTCAAATTCTACAATTGAAATTTTCAACCAACAAGGACTTTTAGTGTTTTCAAAGTGTGCGCTTGAAGGAGAATTGGATCTGTCATTAAATTCGATGCATTTAAAATCGGGAGTTTACTTTGTTCGTGCTGCAAATAAAAGTAAAGTGCTTACAGAAAAAATTATTCTTCTGAATCAATAAATTTTTCTATTCGAGTATCAGGTATTAGCCAGATAAAGGCAACCAAGGTATAACCAATTAGGCTTATTATTGGAATGAAATTGGCTAAAATTATTGAACACATGTAAACAATTACAGAAGCAATTTCTTTGTTCCTATTAGGGAGTGTTTTAGCCAATTTTGAATTCTTTCCTTCAAAGGATAAAGCTGCTTTCACCAATATTAAAAATGCAATGGCACAAAAGGCTAAGTTAATTCCGTATATCATCACTGGGATTTTTTCGAAAACATGTTCGCCCATCCAAGCAGTTGTCAAGGGCAAAAGCGAAAGGAAAAAGAGTAAACTTAAATTGGCCCACAACATTTTACCGTTTACTTTTTTAATAGTTTGAAAAAGATGGTGATGATTGTTCCAATAGATTCCAACATAAATAAAACTGATGATGTATGCAATAAAACTAGGTAGTATTGATTTTAAGGAATCCCAATCATACCCTTCGGGAACTTTCATCCCTAATACCATGATTGTGATTACAATTGCCAGTACGCCATCGCTAAATGCTTCAATTCTGTTAGTTGTCATTACTCGTGTTAAAACACTAAAATTAAAAAAACCTTTGAATTCAAGATTCAAAGGTTTGAATATTAATTCATTTCTTGCAAATTCGGGGAACCATTTTCAGAGCGCCGTCTCTTTATCTCGTCCCTCAGTTGTTCTTTGAATTGTTTTTCAATCATGACAAGTTTCACCGATTTTTTCCATGTAATGATAGAAGCAATTTTTGATGAATACTCCTTTTTAAGTGTCAATTTTTCTTGTTCTAAAGCTTGCATGGATTCAACTTGCGTCTTCAAATCTGCTTCACTCAAGGTTTCTATATTGTTTTTTACATTACTTCGAGCTTGCATTTCTTTTTTGTTTAACTCGCGCATTTTTGTTTTCATTTCATCATATACCGGCCAGAATTTTGTTTGTTCTTCAGCAGACAAAGGCAGATTTGAATTGATATATGCAACTCGGATTGAGTCTAACTTGTTGCGCTGTTCTTTTTTAGGGCGCAATTCTTTTTTGGCTGTATTTTGTGCAAATGCTCCAAGGGCAAAGCATACAAATACAATTGAGATTAATTTTTTCATGATTTTTAGATTTATAAATTAAACAATTCAGCGTTTTCTTCTTCAGATAGAGTTTCTATTTCTAGCTCTTTGAAGTAGTTTTTAAGCTCTTCGGTAGGTATAGATTTCAAAATATTATGTTGACCTTCAATCTTTTTAAGAGTATCTCCAGGTGTTTTTAATTGTTTTTTTGTTGTATCAATTTCTATTGCTTTTGTATCAATGTAATTTTCCAATTCGTGGGTTTCTACTTCAGCCAGCTGCACAGATGCCTGTTTTTTTTGTTGTGTTTCAGGGTTGAATACAAAAACTCCGATAACCAACAGTGCAGCAATTGAAATAACTGAGTAATACACAATTCCTATGTTAGAATGTTTGATTTTTTTCGATTTCAATGCATTCTGTGTGAGATTCTCAAAAAAATCATCAGTAGGCAATTCAACCTTTTTGGGCTTTAATTGATTTAAAATGTCATTTTTTGTTTCCATGTTCTTTTGACAATTAGAGTTGAATAAGGTTTAATTTTTCTTTTAAAAAAGTTTCAATTTTCTGGCTTGCATGATGGTAGTTTGCTTTTAGAGCTCCTTCTGATGTATTGGTAATTTTTGATATTTCAGAAAATTTCAATTCTTCAAAATATTTAAGGTTAAATACCAATGCTTGTTTTTCGGGCAATGTAGAAATTGCTTCATGCAACCATTCAGAAATTTCTTGTTCTGTAACAGTCATTTTAAAACTTGTTGAATCTTGAATCTGGATAGAAGAAAAAGTTAACTGATTTGTATCTTTCCGTTTATTCTTAGCCAATTCATTCAATCCTTCATTGTGTGCAATTCGGTAAGCCCAAGTATAAAAAGATGCATCATTTCTAAAACTTGAAAGCTGTGTCCAGATTTTAATATATACGTTTTGCAACACGTCTTTTGCTTGGTCTTCATTTTTTAATAAGCGAATTAGCTGACTATACAATAGTTTACCATAACGAGCCATCAGTAGGGTGTATGCTTTTTCTGCTTGCACACCTTGTAGTATTTGTTCAACCAATTGGTTATCGCTAAAACTTTGATGCATAGAATGAATAATAGATTTTTTGTCTTTGACAAATCAAAAATAGTATGGTTTAATTAGAAATAAAAAAACCCCGACTTTTGGTCGAGGTTTAATACATTATTTCGATTTGAATTAATCCAAATGTGCGTAGCTTCTTTTTTCTTTGATACGAGCTGCTTTTCCTGTAAGTCCACGGAAGTAGAAAATACGAGCTCTACGAACAGCACCTTTCTTAGTAACTTTGATATCTTCAATAAACGGAGAAGCAATTGGGAAAATTCTTTCTACACCAACGTTTCCAGACATTTTTCTCACTGTAAAAGTTTCTGTTGCTCCACTTCCACGGCGTTGTAAAACCACTCCTTGAAAAAGCTGTGTACGCTCTTTATTTCCTTCTTTAATTTTGTAAGAAACAGTAATTGTATCTCCAGCACCAAATGCCGGAAAATTTTTCATTTCCACTAATTCGTTTTGAAGTTCTTTGATAATATCCATGACTCTTAATTTCTTGTATCTTTTCCCTAATCGGGGTGCAATATTACTACTTTTTTTTTATTTAATCATGCTTTTGAGTAAAATTTTATAAAATATTTTGGTGTATGTGTGTTTCTTTGTCATTTAGGCAGAATATATGAATGATAATTTAGACGAAGCGTATTTTTTTTCGATAAAAAAAGATTGAAAAAAATAGTTAAAACAACGGATAAATGAGTAAAAATTAGCTATGAATGAGTAAATTGCGGGTATTAATTTACTTTTTATTTGTGAATTCTTTTAAAAAAAACCTAAATTTGTCAATTATTATACATTGAGTAACCAGAAACTATGAAAATTATTAAGCTAACTGCCCTGCTTTTCTTAATTTCCTTGTCATCGACAGCTTTTGCCCAACGAGATACAATATTTTGGTTTGCGGCTCCGGAAATTTCGAGTGGAGCAGGAGATTCGCCTATATTGCTTCGATTTCAATCGTATGCGCAACCTGCAACTATTACAGTTTCGCAACCTGCAAATGGATCTTTTGTTCCGATGGTATTAAACCTTGTGCCAAATGCTACTGGTACAATAAATTTAACTCCTTTTCTTGCTTCTGTAGAAAGTCCTGCTGCAAATTCTGCTTCAAATAATGGCTTGAAAATCACTTCGACTTCAAAAATTAATGCTGCTTATGAGGTAAATGCAATTAACAACAAAGAAACGTTTAGTTTAAAAGGAGGAAAGGCATTAGGGACTGATTTTTACATACCTGCCCAAAAGTTTTGGACAACTTCCACTACAACTCCTGCTTCTTATTCTGGAGTTGAAATTGTTGCTACTCAAAACAATACTACTGTTCTTATTACTCCACGAACAGATATTACAGGGCATTTAGCAAATGTTACTTACTCCATTATTTTGAATGCAGGACAAACCTATAGTATGCGAGATGTCAATGTTACTCCAGCTTCTTCTTTAGCTGGTTCAATAGTTTCTGCAAATAAACCTATTTCTGTTACCATTGTTGATACGCAACTTTCACAGAGTTCTTGTGCAGATATGATCGGAGACCAATTAATACCATCCGCTCATTTGGGAAACAACTATGTGATTTATAAAGGAACATCAAATACAGATCGTGTTTATATTTTAGGGACTCAAAACAGCTCAGCACTTGAGATAACTGGTAGTTCAGTAATAAATGCAATGATTAATACAGGAGAAACTTATGAATTGCCAATTACAGACAATATAGTTTACATAAAATCAACCAAACCAATTTATGTGTATCATGTATCAGGATTCAATTGTGAATTAAGTGCTTCGATAATTCCAAGTATCGATTGTAAAGGAAATAATTCCATGTCTTTTACACGTACTAGCACAGATTCGTTGGGCTTAATTTTGGTAACTCGTACAGGATTTGAAGGAGACTTCTTGTTGAACGGAAGTTCTACGTTGGTAACTCCAGCAAGTTTTTCGATTGTACCTGGAACATCAGGTGTTTATACTGCGGCAAGAATATTCTTCAATACGACAGATGTGCCTGTTGGAGCGCCAATGATGCTCACAAATTCTTCGGATATTTTTACAATGGGAATTGTTTCTGGTGGAGCGGCTAATACTGGAGCTTCATACGTTTTTACAACGGATTATTATGCTACTGCAAATTCTAACGCTGGCTTAGATGATTCTGTATGTGCAAACATTTCATATCCCTTGAGTGGAAGTGTTGGTGGTGGCGCAGTAACCGGAGTTTGGTCAACAAATGGGTATGGAACATTCCAAAATGGAGTAAATTCTGTGCCGAACACCTATGTACCAAGTCCATTGGATACGTTGATAAGTCCAATTCGATTGATTTTGACATCAACAGGCTTTTGCCCTTCTGTGAAAGATACCATGACATTGCTTGTTTCTCCATCACCGATGGTTAATGCAAATGTTGATCAAGCTGTATGTCAAAACAACTCGGTTATACAATTGGATGGAATAGTAACCGGAGGTGCATCAACAGGTGTGTGGAGTTCTAATGGATCAGGAAGTTTTGTTCCCAATCAAACTACTTTAAATGCACAGTATGTACCATCAGCATCAGACATATCTGCTGGCCAAGTTAAATTCGCTTTAACTTCTTCAAATTCAGGAAACTGTGCTCCTGCTTCTGATACGATGATTGTTACATTTACCAATGCAGCCACTGTAAACGCCGGCCCAGACACAATAAATGTTTGTGCTAATAACTCAGTAGTAAACTTAAACGGAACTGTTACAGGCGTTACTTCAACAGGAAAATGGACAAGTACTGGAACTGGAATTTTTTCACCAAACAACAGCACGTTGAATTGTACATATACTCCAAGTATTGCAGATACAACTGCAGGAGGAGTATGGTTGTTTTTAGAATCAACATCAAACGGGAATTGCATACCTGTATTTGACAGTGTTTATGTGCTAATCAAAAAAGCACCTAAATCGAATGCTGGCCCAAATCAATTGGTATGTACCAATGAAGCTAGTATTCAACTAAATGGGGTTGTTTATGGCGTTGGATTTGGAGGTCAGTGGAGTGGTGGAGCAGGAGTGTTCTCCCCTTCAAACACTGCACTAAATGCCACTTATACTCCAACGGCGTCAGAAATTTCCTTAGGAAGTGTAGTACTCACATTAACTTCAACCAACAATGGAACTTGTTTGCAAAATACAGATGCAATGCAAATAGCTTTTGTGGCACCTCCTTTCTCTAATTTTAGTGCAACTACGGTTTGCGAAGGTTTCCTAACAGCATTTACAAATTTCTCGCTTGCTGGTTCTGGTACAGTCACTGCAACAAATTGGACTTTTGAAACTGGTCAAACAAGCACAACGTATAATACAACATATACATATTCAACATCTGGAACTTACCCTGTTCAATTGATTACTACAAATTCAAATGGATGCAAGGATACTACATCAATCAATGTGATAGTTCGAGACAAGCCGGTTGCAGATTATTCTATAGCAAAATCTTGCCCTAATAATCAGATGACTGTTACATTTACTGACGCTTCAACGTGTGCAGACCCTATTAATTATTGGTTCTATGATTTTGGTGGACCGGGTTCTGGAGCTTCAAGCACCATAAATCAAGTATTTGCGGTTGGTGGCACTTACACAATCACACACATTGTTTCTACAGTATATGGGTGTAAAGACACTGTTGTAAATCCATTGATTGTAGACCCTCTTCCAGACGCTGGTTTCTTCTATAACTCTGCTGCAGGAATGAATGTAGGAGCAGTTTTTAACTTTATTGATACATCCGATTATGCAGTAAACTATTCATGGAATTTTGGCGATGGTGGAGTTTCTTCTCAAATGAATCCTAGTCACACGTATTATGCAAATGGAAATTATTACGTCTTATTGAAAGTTCAAAATAGTTTAGGTTGTATGGACAGTGCATTCCAATACATCTTGATAAATACTGTAACAACTGAAATTAGTACCTTAATTCCAACAGTAATTTCACCTAACGGAGATGGAATGAACGATGTATGGAAATTGGATTTCTTGCACCTGCTTTATCCAAGTGCACATGTAGAAATATATAACGAGTGGGGGCAAACATTATTTACTTCAGATGGGTACACTGTTCCTTGGGATGGAACATTCAACGGTCAACCTGTGCCTGATGGAAATTATATGTATGTTATTCAATTGAATGCTGGGGCTGATCCGGATTTATTCAAAGGTGTTTTAATGGTATTAAGAAACAGATAAGAGCAAGATGAAAAAATTACTTTATACATTCCTGATAATTTGTAGTCTTAGTACTAGTTCGTTTGGGCAACAACAAAGTTTGTTCACGAATATCTATGCAAACCCCTTGCATTACTCGCCAGCGTATGTAGGTAGCACAAATTATCACGAGGTGAGTTTTTACAATAGAAACCAATGGATAGGATTCAAAAATGCACCGCGTAATTTCTATTTAAATTTCCATGGATCATATAAAAATAAAGCAAGACACGGATATGGAGTTCAGTTACTTACCGAACAATTTGGAATTGTAGGTAGAACAGGAATTTATTTGAATTATGCTTATCAGATTAAATTCAATCAAAATTGGAAATTGGGATTAGGAATTCGACCTGGATTTGTTCAATATCGAGTGCGTTTATACGATGCTGTAATAGCGGATCAAGGAGACCCAATTTTTACAGGTTCTAGCTATTCAGGCAACGCATTTGATGTGAATACAGGTTTTAGACTATACAGCAATAAATTTGAATTTAGTGGATCAATTGACCATTTAATTGGTAAGAGTTTGAACTTGAAATCATACAATGAAGTGTTGCAATTTCATTATACCTTGATGTCTTCATACAAATTTACCATAAAGAAAAATTGGGAGCTAAGACCCGGAGTATTGTTTCGCTATACTAAGCCTGTAAAGCCTCAATTGTCTGTCTTGTTTCAGGCAGCATACAAAAACATGATTTTTGCAGGTTTGAACTTTAGAACCAATGATGCAGCCGGAATATTTGTTGCTTACCGTTGGAAAGATCGCTTACAAATTTCTTACGGATACGATTATAGCTATACAAAAATCCGTAAATACAGTTCGGGTTCACATGAAATTGGAATCTCATTTGTTATCACAAAACGAAGACCTTCATTGGAGGAAGAAGATGACAAACTAAACAACAGCATATTGGAAGAAATCCAAAAAGAAATTAAAAACAACAAGAAAGACTAAACTATAGGCTATGAAACTAAGAAGAATCTTACTGATATTGACCCTGATCTTTTCCTTTGGTTCATTTGAAGGGAAAGCTCAAATTGATACGGCATTTTGGTTTGCTGCTCCTTGGGTAACACCAAACCATGCGAATAGTATTCCAATTGCTTTTCGTATCTCTACTTTTGGAACGCCTACAACTGTGCGTGTTTATCAACCTGCAGGTACATACGATTCAACTTTTGTTGTTCCAGCCAATTCTTTGTATTCCTTGTTTATGGATGCTATCGTAAATACCTTGGAATCAAAACCAGCAAATACAGTATTGAATTACGGAATTAAGATAGAAGCATCTAGTCAAATTACTGTTGTTTACGAAGTCTTGACCAGTGGAAATAATCCTGAAACGTATTCATTAAAAGGACTAAACGGTGTTGGAACTGAGTTTGTTTGTCCTTTCCAAACCTCATGGAGAAATGGTCCTGTAAATCCAATTCAACCGAAATCAATGATTTGCATTGTTGCAACGGAGGACAATACAACAGTCTGGATTACGCCAAAATGTCCTATTGTCGGTCACCCAGCCGGTGTAACCTATTCTGTTCTCTTGAACAAAGGTCAAGTTTATACTGCTGAAAATGTAACAGTTACAAGTAATACAACTTCAACAAATTTATCTGGTACGGTTGTTATTTCCGACAAACCTGTAGCCATAACAGTTTCGGATGACTCTGTGTGGGAGCAGTTTGGTGGAGGTTGTTATGATATGATGGGAGATCAAATAGTTCCTGTAGATGTGATTGGTAAAAATTACATTGTTAACCGTGGTGGAATGAGTACTGCGGCGCAAGAAGGAATGTTTATTGTTGCAACACAAAACTTTACTACTGTTACCGTTACAACAGCTTTAGGGTCTTCAACACAACTATTGAATAAAGGAGATACTTGGAAATATACGCTAGCTACCACAGAACCTTTAGCTTATGTAGCTGCAGATAAAAATGTCTATCTGTTACAAGCAAGTGGTTTTGGGTGTGAGTTGGGAGAAGCCTTGTTGCCGCCAATAAATTGTGCCGGTTCAGATCAAGTATCTTTTACACGTACAAATGCACAGGCTTTCTTGTTGAATATCTTATGTCCAACCCCAGCAATCGGTGGATTTTTATTGAATGGAAGCAATACACTTGTACCTGCAGGTGCATTTCAACCTGTTCCTGGAACAGGTGGAGCGTGGAGTGGAGCACAAATTTCATTTACCACAGGGCAACTTGCTGTTGGTACCTCTAACTTATTAACCAATTCTATCGATGTATTTGGAATGGGGGTCATTAATGGTGGAGCTTCTACTGGATGTTATTACCACTATATGTCGTCTTTTTTACGAAAAGTATATGTGAATGCGGGTAGTGACACCACATTGTGTAGCGGCACTGCAACTGTACCACTTTCTGGTTCTGTTACAGGAGGAACAATTACAGGTATTTGGTCAGTGACCAATGGTACAGGAACATTTACCAATCCAACTGGGTTGAATTCAAATTACAATCCTTCTCCTTCAGATTATGTACAAGGCACAGTAACTTTTGTGCTTTCATCTACAGGAAACTGTGATCCTGTTACAGATACAGTAGTTGTGAATTTTATTCAATCACCTCAAGCAAATGCTGGTTTAGATCAAACATTTTGTAAGAATAATTTAGGAGCCGTACAACTCAATGGTGCTTTCTCTTATGCTGCAGCAGCAACATGGAGTGGTGGAAACGGTGGTGTTTTCTCAAACTTTGGTTCTCCAACTTCTACCTATACAGCTTCACCTGCTGATATTGCGAACGACAGTGTTGTAATTTATTATTCCACAACAGGAAGTTTCTTTTCGTGTCCTAATCATCAAGATTCTATGGTTATTTATTTTACACCTGAACCGGTTGTTGATGCTGGTCCCGATCAATTGATTTGTTCTAGTACAACAAGCGTTCAATTAGTTGGATCAATTACCGGAGGCTCTACAACTGGAACATGGACAACAAATGGAACAGGAGGCTTTTCTCCTTCTCAAACAGCTCTAAATGGTCAATATATTTTATCTGGAGGGGATATCTCTGCTGCTTCTGTGTGGTTGTATGTAGAATCAACGAACAATGGTGGATGTAGTGCTGTAAAAGATAGTTTACAAATCCAAGTTATTTCTTCTCCGGTAGTTACAAACAACACAATGGATTCTATTTGTGCTACGAATACATCTTTTAACTTTACAGGAACTGTAACTTCTGGTTTCCCGTTTCAGTGGACAACCTCTGGTTTTGGAACAATTGCCGACCCAACAAATTTGAATACAACGTATTCCATTTCTCCGGTTGATATCACAAATGGCTTTATTGATGTTATTCTTGCTACCACAGGAATTTGTCCAATTGCGCAAGATTCTATTCGCGTATTCTTTGTTCAATCACCGGCAGTAAATGCAGGACCAGATCAAGCGTATTGCGAAAATCAAATGATTCAATTGAATGGTGTAATTACAGGGGCTGATACTACAGGGGTTTGGACAACTTTGAATACAGGTACGTTTTTTCCAAGTCCAAATTACTTGAATGGAATGTATCAACCTTCTAGCGGAGATGTGGCTTCAGGTTTTGTTACCTTGATTTTAACTTCTACTGCCAATTTTGGTTGCCCACCGAATGATGATACTTTGATTGTTACTTTCAAAGAAATTCCAGTAGCTGATTTTAGTTCTGTTGATGTTTGTCAAGGTTTAAACATGAATTTTGTTGACGGTTCTTCGATCTCATCAGGTAGTATTACATCTTGGGCATGGGATTTTGGAGACGGAGGCAGTTCTATTGCTCAAAATCCACAACACATATACTCGATTGCAGGTGCAATGAACGTAGAATTGATTGTTGGTGCCAGCAATGGTTGTATGGACACGGTTGTGAAACAAGTTAATAGCTTCCCATTGCCAAATCCTTCTTTTACCACATCAATTGTATGCGAAAAATCACCAACTTACTTCACAAATACTTCTACCATTTCTACAGGTTCGATAAGTTCTTACTTGTATGATTTTAATGGCTTGTCTACTTCAACTCAAACAAATCCTTCTTATGTTTTTCCAAACAGTGGTACGTTTAATGTAACGTTGACAGCTACTTCTGATAAAGGTTGTGTCAATTCAGTTGTATTGCCTTTGAATGTTTCGGCACTTCCAAATGCAGATTTTACAGCTACCCCAAATCCAGCTCTGGTTGATCAAGCAATTACATTTACCGATGTTACTCCGGGCAACATATTAGCTTGGCAATGGAATTTTGGAGATGGACAAGGAACAAACACAGAAATCGCTTCACATTCTTATCCTCAAGGGGGAACTTATGTAGTAATATTGACTGTCACAGACAACATTGGCTGTAAAGATACGGTGTCTAGAAATATTGCAATTTCCTTGATGCCGGTGTTACCAAGTGGATTTACACCGAACGGTGATGGTGAAAACGATGTGTTTATTATTCGAGGTGGACCTTTCAAATCTGTTGATTTCAAAGTATATAACAACTGGGGAGAGTTAATTTTCCAAACTTCAGATGCAAATACAGGTTGGGACGGAACTTATAAAGGCGAGCCCGCTTCTTTGGGAGTTTACACTTGGACTTTTGTTGTAGATATGGGAAGTGATTTTATTGTAAAACAGTCTGGTGACGTAACATTAATAAGATAAAATGAAATTTAAGTCAATTATAGCTGCACTTTTCTTGAATGGCGTTGTTATTGCACAAGATGCACACCTTTCAATGTATGATGTAGCACCGATGTTTTTAAATCCTGCAATGACTGGTGTTGTTGACGGAAGTTTCAGGGTGCACGGTCAATATCGTACGCAGTGGAAATCTGTGAATTACAAACCTTACACTTCTGCTTTGATAAGTTTTGATATGCCGGTTAAAAAATGGGGCTTTGGTGTTCAATTAAATAACTTCAGAGCTGGTGCAGGTAATTTTAATGCTTTTCAAGGCCTCTTGTCTGCAGCATATTACATCCCGCTTACCAAAAACAAAGCACATATTTTGAACTTTGGCTTACAAGGTGGAATTACTCACAAGTCAATTGAGTTTCAATTACTCTCTTTCAATAATCAATATACTACAAACAATGGGGGAGAATTTGATCAGTCATTGGCGAATAATGAAAATTTTGGGGCTCAATCCAAGATTATACCAATGCTGAACGCAGGTGCTTTGTATTATTATGCAAAACCTCAAGCTCGACTAAATCCTTTTGTTGGAGTTTCAGCTTTTAATTTACTGAGTCCGAATGAGTCATTCTTTGGTCAAAACAGTAAATTGCCGTTTAGACTTTATTCGCATATTGGTACACGTATCAACATTACCGAGACGTTTTACGTGATTCCAAAAGTGTTGATTATGAGTCAACGCAAATATTTTGAACAAACGTATGCAGCAGAAGTTGGTTATTACTTAAAAGGAAGCGATGTTTACCTATTAGGTGGAGTAATAGTTCGTGCAAAAGATGCTATGATAGTTACGTTGGGAGCTAAATTTGATCGTTATTTGGTGAAAGTTGCGTATGATTTTAATATCTCAACCCTTACACGAACTTCATCTGGTAAAGGAGGATTTGAAATTTCTTTTACCTACACGCATAAGAAAAACATCAAAGCAGAAACTAAAATTTGTCCACGATTATAACCGTCATAAATCATGATTAAATACTTACTTGGAGTTTTATTGATTATCTCTACCGCTTCGATTTCTGTTGCTCAATCGAAGAAGGTATACATATACAAAGGAAACGAATATTTTAACAAATTAGATTTTGCAAATGCCTTGCTGCAATATCAGTTGGCAATGTCAGACTCTATTACACGCAGTGCTTTTGTTTACCCGTATGAAGTTCAATTGACGAACTTAAAGTTAGCTAAAGCTAAACCGCATGCTAAAGATTCAGTAAAAATTTCTATGGAGCAATACCTGCATCATCAAATTGCATGGTGTTATTTTCAAGTAAAAGATTATCCGAAGGCTGAAGAGCATTTGAAAAAATCTTCCGATGAAAATGTGTATCCGCATGATATGTTTTATCTTGGTCAAGCTTCAATGAATAATACAAAATACGATGACGCAATCAAGTATTTTGAAGACTACATTCGTTCTGAAAATGCTGACGATGAGCTAATTCATGCTGCTCAAGTAGCAATGACTGGCTGTCATTTTGCCAAGGAAGAACTCAATAAAACAACCGAAGTAAGTATAAAAAAGGCAGATACGGCAATCTTTAACAGAGGGACTGCAAATTTTGCGCCGATGTATTATGATAAGGACCGTAAATTGATGTTTACTTCTGCTAGAGAGGGAGGTGTAATTATTGATGAAAAGAAGCAACAGTCTGAATATA
>JBDHXR010000083.1:0-13315 GCA_039810825.1 Fluviicola sp. | reverse complement strand
TGAATGGAGAGTGGAGTGTCAAAATAAGTTTACGGATAAAAAACGAAACCATACCCAGCGAAACGGCAGATGATTTTTGGTTTACAACGGTAGAAAGTGGCGACCCCGGTTATGTGAAAGTATTTGATAATAAAAGAAATCTTAAACGAGGTGATAAAATGATTTTCCCTGTAGGGCACAATTTTCCTTCACCGTATACTTCAGCTATTTGGGGTACTGATGATCACTTGGAACCGAGCAAAACCACGCGTCCTTCAAAATGGCAAGACTTTTTAGATATGGTTCAAAGTTATTTTAACCAAGGAGGAAAATATATTCGCAATCTACAAACACCAAGTTCGTCATTAATTGAATTTGAAAAATTAGGAAATTATTACGATAGATTACACTATGCATGGGAAACTGACAGGTATTTAGAGCTTTGTGAAAGTTACGATGCACTCATGCTTTTTAATATGATGATTCATGAACCTATAATGAAATACGCTGATTACAACATGGAAAAGTACGATTTCGATCATTACTACATGGATAGTAGTTATAATAATTCAGACTTGTATCCTGCATACTGCTACAACATTAACCCCGGTACAATGGAACCGTATCAGATGTTTCAAAATGGGTTTTTAGACCCGGTAAGTGGGAAAGAATTAATGGCATTTCATGAACAACGCACACGCTATTACATTTCGAGATACGGATATAGCACTTCAATTTTTGAATTTGAATTGTTGAGCGAACCCTATCATTTGGGAGAAAGTTGGTCTCACACTAAAATAATAAGACATCCTGTTTATAGGGATGACCATCCATTAAGAGACCTATGTAGAGAAGCAATTCAAAATTATCACACGCGTTTGGCAGGTTATATAAAAAATCACTTATTTCACAATGAACATCTTATAGGTTGCATTGTTAGTACCTTGGGCTGGTCAAAAGACAATGTGGTAACATACATAGATTTAGGAAGCATTCAAAACCCAAATATAGACATAGTTAACACCAATATTTATGATGCTAGTTACGGCAATCAAATTGGTTTTAAAAATGGGAAGAATTATGAGGTAACTGATAAAGAAGAAAGTACTTATGCAAAACTTTCCTATTTGTTTACCATTACAAACAAACCTGTCTTTTTATCTGAGAATGGGCACGAGAGTAAAAACGAATGCTCAAATTTTATAGGACATTATGTTGATGTGATGACTCAGGGTTTTAACGGTTGTGCAGGGTTTTTAATGTGGGACGGCTTCATGAAACCACCGGCATCAAGTATTGATCAGCCAAGTATTACTTGGGCTTCAACCATACGTGCTCAAAATCACTTCAATGCAAACGATTTTATAAGCACGCTTTCAAACGGTTACGGCTTTTGGGCACAAGGTAGGCAAGCTGAAAAGCACTCAAGTGCAAAGGGGAAATACGATGTTGCAGCTGTTGAAACCCAATATTTCATTTCTGCAAACCAGGAAAAAGCTGTTGGTTATGTGCGTAACAGAACCTACAATGTGCATACAAAAAGGACAAACTCAGATTGTGATATGGACTGGGGTGATATAGAACCAATTGATGATTTGATAGACATTGAGTGGGATGATTTAGAAGCATCAAGAAGATTAAAGATACAAAAACTGAAATCTAATACTGATTACAACGTAGATTGGTACTCCTTTAAAACAGGAGTTTATCTGAAATCGGATTGCCTGAATACACAAGGACAAAATTTAATTTTGCATTATCCTAAATTAAGTGTTGAGGGCTATCAAATCGACAATCCTGTTGTTTGGTTTGTGGTTTACCAGAAAAACTGCCAGCAAAGTAGAGCAGAATCTGGTGAAGAGTCGATGCAGGATCAGGAGCAAGAAAATTTTGTGGATTTATCTACAAATAAATTGCTAACCCAAGACGTTTCCATTTACCCAAATCCGTTTAACAGTGAATTGAACGTAAATAACCTGAAACAAAATGACACGGTGCTTGTTTTTGACATATTGGGTAACAAAATAAAAGAATATGCTGTATCTGAAGGTAACAATACCTTGGCAACATCTTCATTGGGTGAGGGAGTGTATATTGTGCACTTGCTTCAATCAAGAACACATTATCGTTTAATCAAAAAGTAAGGCAATGAAAAAGACATTCATCTATTCAATAACACTACTCATATTGCTTGCTGTAGGTAATTCCTGTAAAAAAGAGAAAATGACGTTTAACCCTGATTTGTGCGGTACTTGGGAGTTGAGAGTTTTGAACTATACTTCTTTCCAAAGTGGCAAATTGAATTTTTTCTATACTAACTATAGTGGATACAATTATGATACAGAACGTTATGGCAAATTAATTCTCACAATAAAACCTTCAGGTAAATTTGTATTTAGTAACAAAAACGGAGCAGAAAGATTTCAATTGACAAAACAAGAAAATTTCAATATTGAAATTCATAAAGGTGGGTCTAATGCTATCAAAGATGAAGCGTATAACCTACATTTGCGGAATTGGAAAGGAGAAATTTTCCAGTTTAAATTATCTTATGATGTTGAAACCAATACAATAGTTACTGTGCCATGGTATAAAGGAACTGTTTTTTATGAAAAAAAAGCGCCTTTTTCTGGAGGATTTCCAATATATGTTCTAGGTTTAGAGTTTACTGCTAAAAATTATTCTGATAAATACTCTTCATATTCTACAAAAGAAATGTTAGGGATTTTTAAAAAAATACCATGAAAAAGATAGTGTTTCTTTTGATGCTTTTGTATTTCTCTTTTACCCAAGCTCAATCGTTTAAAGAAAAGGTAAAACATGAGGTGGGTTTAGCGTTTCCGTTTGGCAATATCTATCCGGATGTTCATGTAGAATATCGTGCGTCATATTTATTTAAGTCTAACCAAAGTTTGGGACTTAAAACAGGTTGTTTTTATGCCAATTATAACTTTTATATTCCTTTCTATGTTTCGTTTACGCAAGCCCTTACAAAAAATAACAACATCCGCTTCATGCTGGATATGGGTATGCCTGTAATTTCGTATGAAAATCATAAAATATATGAAGGTGAAGACTTAGATGGAATTTTACTCTGGCATGTTTCAGTTATTCCTGAACGTGCGTTTTACAAACGTTTTTACTATGTAAATACGCTTTTTGATTTCACACATAAAAAACAAAGAGGTTTCACTTTTGAGCTTGGTTTGCGTTGGGTTTTTTATGAAGCAACAGATAATAATAGTACAACTTTGGTAGTAGGTATGCAGCCAGATTTTGGGTTTAAATGGAGAATAGGGTGTAACAAGAAAGAACGAAAAGCAAAGGAGTGATTGAGTAGTATGAGAGCCATTATTGGATACGGGACTATTACTTAGAGCAAAGAAAATAAAGAGTAGTTTAATTGAAGATGGATGAAAAAAATTACAGAAAATTAGCAAGGTTAAATATTAAGCTGTATATTTGCATCACATTTTTGAATTAAAATAAGAATGAGGGGACGAAAGTCCCCTCTTTTTGTCGGTATGATTTCGAAACAAAAAGTAAGAGAATTAGCAGAAGAGCGGATTAAAGAACGAGATAAAAACTTGTTCATTGTAGAATTGACAATCAGTGCTACGAATGTGATTCGTTTGGAGTTGGACAAGAAAAATGGAAATGTAGCCATTGAAGATTGTGTTTCTGTTTCTAGAAATATAGAGCACAATTTAGATAGAGAGGCAGTAGATTTCGAGTTGCATGTTTCTTCTGCCGGACTAGATAAACCGCTACGTGTTTTGGAACAATACATTAAAAATGTAGGAAGATCGTTGGATGTAAAGTTAGCATCGAAGGAGAAAACTACCGGAAAATTAATTGCAGTTGATGCAAATGGCATCACGCTTTCTCGAGAAGAAAAACGTTTAATTGAAGGGAAAAAGAAAAAGGAAGTAGTGGCAGTCGAAGAAAAGATTGCCTTTACAGATATAAACGAAGCAAAAATTGTTATTTCATTTAAATAAGCAAAGATGAACAGCTTAGAACTAATCGAATCGTTTTCAGAATTTAAAGAACTGAAAAGTATTGATAAACAAACCATGCAACACGTTTTGGAAGATGTGTTTCGTGCAATGTTGAAAAAGAAATTTAATACCGACGAGCACATCGATATTATTGTAAACATTGATAAAGGCGACGTGCAAATCTTTTTGAATAAAGAAATTGTAGACAACGGAGAAGTGGAAGATCCGAATATGGAAATTTCCATTTCTGATGCGCTAAAAATTGCACCGGACTTTGAAATTGGAGAAGAAGTTTCTGAGGAATTTAAGTTTAATGACTTTGGAAGAAGAAATATTCTTTCACTTCGCCAAAATTTGATTTCAAGAATTTTAGAATTGGAAAAAGATCATTTGTACAAGAAATACAAAGAGCGTATTGGTGAAATTGTTACAGGTGAAGTTTACCAAGTATGGAAAAAAGAAATTATGGTATTGGACGATGAAGGCAATGAGTTGATTTTGCCTAAATCAGAGCAAATCCCTTCTGATTATTTCAAGAAAGGCGAAGCTATTCGTGCAGTTGTTTCTAAAGTAGACATGCGCAACAGTTCACCGGTAATTATTCTTTCTCGTACTGCACCTGAATTCTTAGAGCGTTTGTTTGAGTTGGAAGTTCCGGAAGTATTTGATGGCTTGATTACCATCAAGCGCATTGTGCGTGAACCTGGTGATAGAGCAAAAGTGGCTGTTGAGTCTTATGACGACAGAATTGACCCGGTTGGAGCATGTGTTGGTATGAAGGGTTCTCGTATTCATGGCATTGTTCGTGAGTTGAGAAATGAGAATATTGATGTGATTAATTTCACTACAAATCCTCAATTATTTATCCAACGTGCACTTTCTCCTGCAAAAATTACATCCATTGAGATTAATGAGGAAGAGAAACATGCAAGCGTATACTTAAAACCGGATCAAGTTTCTTTGGCTATTGGAAAAGGAGGATACAACATTCGATTGGCTGGTAAATTAACCGGTTATGAAATAGACGTTTATCGCGATGGTGAATCAGATAATGAAGATGTTGACTTAGAAGAATTTGCAGATGAAATTGATGGCTGGATATTGGATGAATTGAAAGCAATCGGTTGTGATACTGCAAAATCTGTACTTGAATTATCTGTAAGTGATTTAGTGCAACGTACAGATTTAGAAGAAGAAACAATTCAGGAAGTATTGAAAATATTACGTTCTGAATTCGAATAAATAAGGTTTTAAAAAATAGGTTGAGTTATTTTCTCAGCCTATTTAACTAAAAAATCAAAGGATACTGACTATCTTTACGCGTAATTACGGTTGAGATAATCGAAAAATTAAAATAGGAGCAAAAAATATATGTCTGGTAAAACATCGCGATTAGGAAAAGTAGCAGGTGAATTAAATGTTGGAATGTCCAATCTTGTCGAATTTTTGGCAAAAAATGGACATACGATAGAATTATCACCAAACTCAAAAATAGAACCGGAACAATTCGAGTTGTTGCGTAAAGAGTTTGCTGCGGATCAAAATTTGAAAGAGCAAGCAAAAATGACTACAGTTGTTCGTGAAAAGAGAGAAACAATTTCTTTACGTGATAAAGATGAACCTGAGGAAAGTCATGAGCCTGTTCAAGAATCTAAACCGACTCCAACACCTGTATCTGCACCTGTAGTTGAAGCTCCAACACCTACATCTGCTCAAGAAGAAGTGAAAGAAACGGTAAAAGAACCTGCAACACCTAAAGCAGATAACTAATCATCTGATTCAAATTCCGGTGGTTTGCACGTTGTTGGTAAAATTGATCTATCTAGTATCAATAGTAAAACAAGACCAGACAAACGCAAAAAAGACGATTCTATAGCAGCTTCAAAACAGGTTACAAAGGCAGAACCTGTTCAGCCAAAACCCATTGAAGCGAAAAAAGAAGAGGTGAAGCCTGTGAAGGAAGAAACCCATACAGAAGCTTCGCAAGAAATTGAAACGATTCGTGTTGAGCGAAAAGAATTAAAAGGTCCAACGGTTTTGGGTAAAATTGAGTTACCGGTAGAAAAACCAAAATCTGTAGGCTCTTCTCGTCCTGGTGATGATCGCAAGAAGCGTAAACGTATTAAAACAGAAGGCGACAAACCAGCATTCAACAAACAGCCAAATACTGGCAATACAGGAAATACTGGCAATAAGACAGGAGGTCATCACAACAAGCAGGGTGGAGGGAACAACTTCAGAAAAGGTCCGCACCCAGCAGATAGACCACAAGTTTCTGATCAAGATATTCAAAAAGAAGTAAAAGAAACGCTTGCAAGGCTTTCCACACAAGGAGGTAAATCTAAAGCATCCAAAAACAGACGTGCAAAACGAGATGATCGTGCACAACGCCGAGAAATGGAGCAAATGGAGGCAGAATTGCAAGAAAAAATATTGAAATTGACAGAGTTCGTAACGGTATCTGAGCTAGCAGCAATGATGAATGTTTCTCCAACTCAGGTTATTTCTGCATGCATGTCTTTGGGTATTTTTGCGTCCATCAATCAACGATTAGATGCTGAAACAATTCAGATTGTAGCAGATGAATTTGGTTATGAAACTGAATTTGTTTCGGCAGATGTGCAAGAAGCAATTGTACAATACGAAGACAAAGAAGAAGATTTAGTCGCACGTCCACCTATTATTACAGTAATGGGTCACGTTGACCATGGAAAAACTTCATTATTAGATAGAATTCGAAATGCAAACATTGCAGCTGGAGAGGCTGGAGGTATCACGCAGCACATTGGTTCATACTCGGTAACCTTACAAGATGGTAGAAAATTAACATTCTTAGATACACCGGGTCACGAAGCATTTACGGCAATGCGTGCTCGAGGGGCTCAGATCACAGACGTAGCAATCATTATTGTAGCTGCAGACGATGACGTAATGCCACAAACAAAAGAAGCAATTTCACATGCTCAAGCAGCCGGAGTACCAATGGTTTTTGCGATTAATAAAATTGATAAACCTGGGGCAAACCCAGACAAGATTCGCGAACAATTATCAGCCATGAACATTCTGGTTGAAGAGTGGGGTGGTAGTTTTCAATGTCAGGAAATCTCTGCAAAACAAAATTTAAACATAGATGCATTGCTTGACAAAGTGTTGTTGGAAGCAGATATTTTAGATTTGAAGGCAAATCCAAATAAAAATGCTGTTGGTACGGTAGTGGAATCTTCGTTAGACAAAGGAAAAGGTTATGTAACTAATATGTTGGTTCAAGCTGGAACGATGCGTATTGGAGATGTTGTTTTAGTAGGAAGAAACTACGGAAGAGTTCGTGCCATGACCGATGAAAAAGGTGTTCATTTGAAAGAAGCAGGACCTTCTCAGCCGGTATCTATTTTAGGAATTAATGGTGCACCATCTGCAGGAGATTCATTTTATGTAATGGAAGATGAACACGAAGCAAAATCAATTGCAACAAAAAGAGAACAATTGTATCGTGAGCAAGGATTACGCACAACGAAACACATTACATTGGATGAAATTGGACGTCGCTTAGCAATTGGAGATTTCAAAGAGTTGAATGTGATTGTGAAAGGTGATGTGGATGGTTCAATTGAAGCGCTTACAGATTCATTGTTAAAACTTTCTACTGAAGAAATTCAAGTAAACATTGTTCATAAAGGAGTTGGAGCAATAACTGAAGCCGATGTGAACTTGGCTTCTGCTTCTGATGCTATTATTATTGGCTTCCAAGTAAGGCCATCTGCTGCAGCTCGTAAATTGGCTGAGCAAGAACAAATTGATATTCGATTGTATTCTGTAATCTACAAAGCAATTGAAGAATTGAAATCTGCGATGGAAGGAATGCTTTCTCCAGACATTGAAGAAAAAGTAATTGGTACTGCTGAAATTCGTGAAACATTTGAAATCACGAAAGTTGGAACAATTGCAGGATGTTTTGTAACAGATGGATTAATCAAACGAACTTCTAAAGTACGTGTAATCCGTGATGGAATCGTGATTCACTCTGGTGAGCTTGGTTCATTAAAACGTTTCAAAGACGACGTAAAAGAGGTGAAAAACAACTACGAGTGTGGATTGAATATAGAGAAATTCAACGACATTAAAATTGGTGACATTGTAGAAGCTTACGAAGAAATCGAGGTTGCAAGAAAGTTATAAGATAGAATAGAAAGTTGTAATACTGCCTTGTCTGATTGGGTGAGGCAGTTTTTTTGTTTTCATTTAACAATTTAACAATATTGTTAAATTGTTTGGCGAATTTCTCAGTATTTATGGGGCGTTTAGGGTGAATTTACAATATAATTTCTACTCCCATCTAATCTCAAATTCATAAGCAATTTAGCAAAAAATCAAAAACGCAATATTGCGTTCAAGTCAGTGTTTTTAAGGGTTTTCACGCTATATTCATTAAAACACATACTTTCAATTACTTTTCAAAACACTCATAGTTATTAACCACGAAAGCCAATGCTACAATAACCGATCTCAGCTTATTCAAATGCTAAGAATATTCTTTACTTTTGCACCATGTATGCTCCAGGATCAAAAGGGTGGATTGCTAAGTATTTTCAACTGATTGAAGCAGGTGAAATAAAGATTGATGTGACAATTCCTGATGATTTCTCCCGAGATGAATATTACCATTATTCTCTCTCTCAAACCGGAATTATTTTTGGTTATCCTAGTAAATTATTGTTTACGAAGCAAGATTTGGTTTCTAAATGGACCTTAAACGAACAGCTGGTAGTGTTGTTGTTCGAATCTCTTTTGATGGTGCATATTACGTCGAAGAACGATATATCGATTAATAAAGACGAATTTTTGAACGATCTGTACTTGTTTTATAAAAAATACAAAACACAATCATTAAGTTCTGTCTTTACCTTTTTTCTGAAAGAATCACTAGGTGAAAAAATTGAAAAAGTACTGGACAATCGAATAAACTTACCAGTAAACATTGTTAGTACGAAAATGTGGATGAGTTATTTTAACAATTCCTTCGTGTATTTAGATGTTTTACTGTTTGATGATTTTCTAAGAAATAAGAAAAAGCATACCCTAGATTATCAAAAGCTGGCGTTGTTAGCACTTGGTGTTATATCCGTTTCAGCATACTCAGACGGAGAACCTCAGGAATATGAGAAAAATTTGTTTCAAGCTTTTCTGATTTCGGCTGATTTGGAATCGGATGAAAAGGAATTGGCAAAATTGCGTTTCAAAGATGGGATTTCTCTAAATGAGTTGAATGCAGAGCTTGTTGGGTCATGGAATTTTAAACGTTACCTGCTCAATGTTGCAATTCTAACTATGCACATGAACCAAAATTCAGATGAGCGTGATATACAAACATTAATGTCCCTTCAAGATTGGTTGGAATGTACAGATCGTGATGTTGAAGAAGCAATATATTCAACTGATAAGTTTTTGTTAACGAACAGCCAACGCCTCTCTTACCTTACAGAATCAAGCTCTTTTGAGTTGATGCTGGATAGTGTGTCTAAAAGATGGATCAAAATTTTAGGTCGGAATAAAGATAAATTAGCTAAAGAACTTAAAGAGAGTAAAGAATTGGTGTCTTTAATTCGAAAATCAACCACAACAGATTTGTCGAAAGAAGAAAAAGAGAAAGTAAAAACACAGTTTATGGACATTGTTAAATCTATGCCTGCATTAGCCATTTTCTTATTGCCTGGAGGCGCACTGCTTTTGCCTATTGTTCTAAAAATTATTCCAAGTCTAATACCATCTGCGTTTAAAGATAATGAGCTTGGAGAATAAGTTTCAACATATTACCTACTTCAAAGGGCTAAATTCTTTGCGTTTTTTTGCTGCATTTTTGGTATTGATTCACCATGCAGAGAGTTTAAGATCTGCCCATAATTTGCCAAATCTTGCATGGTTCGGGCTTTTTCAAAATGGCCAAAATGCTGTCAGTTTTTTCTTTGTGTTAAGTGGTTTTCTGATTACTTATTTGCTGTTGAAAGAAGCTGCAGTTCATAAAGATATTTCAGTGAAACGCTTCTATATTAAACGTATTTTTCGAATTTGGCCGTTGTATTTCTTCTTAATCATAATTGGTGTTGTTATCCAGCCCTACTTTATAGAATGGTTTAACATTCCTTATGAAATGCCTTATTCACTTGCCAATTCATGGTATTACTTTGTGTTTTTTGTCCCTGGATTGGTGACATTTTACTTTGGGAGTAATTTACTCGAACCACTATGGTCTATTGGAGTAGAGGAGGTGTTTTATTTAATTTGGGCTCCGATGTTCAAATGGTTAAGAAAATTTATTCTACAACTGCTACTTGGTATTGTCCTTATTAAATTTATCTTGCTCATATTCAGTTCTTTGGGGTATTTTAGTGAACTATGGAAATTCTTAATTCGAATTCATCAATTTGATGCAATGGCAATTGGAGGAATTGGAGCCTATTTTATTTATACTCAAGGTGAAAGATTGACAAAGTCATTCCTATATCACCGTATTTCTCAAGAAATAATTTACTTTACTTTATTGCTTTTTCTCTATGTAGGTGAGCAATTTTGGGATCCGTATTTCGATCGTTATGTGGGCTTACATCTGTTGAAATACATGTTGTTTCTTTACTTAATAATTGGCGTTTCGTTAGTAGAGAACAATATTATTAAGGTCGAAAACAAAGTCTTATCCTACTTAGGTATAATTTCATACGGTATTTATATGTACCATTTGTTGATACTTACTTTATTGATTCCAATTTTTCAAGGATTTATTAATGAAATCAGTATTTTTAGGTCAACTATCATTTATTACGCTAGTGCAATTATCCTAACTATTGCTGTTGCTGCACTTTCAAATTCTACCTTTGAGCGGTACTTTGAACGAAAAAAAATCAAATTATTATCGCATTAAAAACGGAATGTTGCTCCCAACATAGCCTGAAACCCTTGCACCGGATAATTGTACCAACGTTTGTATCGTTGTGCAGCTACGTTATTGAAGTTAAGAAACATGGAAATACGTTTGTTGTATCTATATTCAAAGCCAATGTTTGCATCCGCTAAGAAACCGAGTTTTAATCCAAATTGACCGTTTTCTTCAAAAACATTTTTCCCTGCAGTGTAAACCATGGCACGTCTCCATCCTTCCAAATTCACATCAACATTTAGAATAAATTTATCAAAAATGTTGTATTGTCCACGAAGAATGATTTGCATTTGTGGCAAGTTCCAAGCAAAAATATTGTTTTTTAGGCTGTAAGAAAAATACCTTCCAATTAAATCAATTTTGAATTTTTCTTTCATTTGAAAGTACAATGCTCCTTCCACTTTAAACGTATTTACAGTATCATAAATTACTCTAAATCTATTTCCTGCAGAATACAATGTATCCGTCACAAAAAATGCTTTGTTTTTGGTATGAGAATAACTTACAAATGCGTTGAATCCGATGTATTTAGAAAGTGTACCTTTTATTCCAACAAATCCATCTGCCAATTTTGATTCGTTTACAAGGTTTACATTTGAGAGCACAAATTCATTTTCATCAGTTAATCTTTTGAATGTTTGTTGTGTTAATCCACCGGTAACACCAATATAAGGAATCAAGATATCATTGAATAGTGAGTATTTCACCTCTGCTTCCGGATACAGATATACTTTGTTTTTAGCACCAAAGCTTGCAGTTAAATCAAAACCAACTTTTGCTTTTAACTTGGTATTTTTTGAATATGTACTTATACTCGGTCTCAAGCTTAGCGTGGTATTATTTGTAACTATTCCTGTTAGCCCACCTAGCGTGTCGTTTACAGATGGACCATATTTATACCCGTTGTGTTGCAACTGCAAGTCTGCAGCAAAGATTTCTGTTCCCCAAAGGTATTCCGCACCTGTTAGTATAGAAAAATAATTTTCCATTGCCTTCCAGTCTTTGAGAGAATCCAGTTTAGGTTTTTTATCTGTAAAGAAGCGGTAATCGATTTTTGCTTTCCAGTTTAGCCCCAACGAGTCTTTTGGATGAGACCTAAAACCTGCATTGATATCAAAGGTATTGAAACGTTGTGCAATACTGTCTTTATTTGCTTTTTCATTTGGGAAGCCATAAAAATGCAATCCTTGATTTTTGTATGAAGATTCAACATTCCAACTGTATCTTTTTTCCATGATGTTGACAAATGCCAACAGACTTGATCGGTCAAAATTTGCTGGTGCAAGCTTTCTCATTTTGCCAAATGAACTGATATGTTGCGCATGAACACCATAATTCAGTTTTCTATTTCTTCCATTGTTGTAATACAATTCTGCCAAAGGCATCAAAATCGAGCCTATTCCAACACGCGCATAACCGTTGTAAAGTTGTGGTAATTTTTGTTGGAAGTTTATTTTTGCCGGATTGATTTTTGAAACTTCAAAAGAAGGGTCATAATTCAACGAAAGCAATGGAAAATTTGTTGTTGGAGAAGGAAATACAGTATCCAGCACCTTTGGTTGTGAGCTCATTCGATGTGCGCTTTCAACACTTCTATCACCTGTTGTAGTGATTACAATGTTATTTCCACCTTGTGAAAATGCTTTACCTGTGCTAAAACATGTAAGCAGTAAAAATAATATGATCGATGATGTTTTCATTACTTACCCGAATTTTCTTCAATTTCTATTTCAGTTGGATTGTTAGGCGCAGTTACAGATTTTGGTTGAGTTTTCAACTGCATGATCTCGTTATACAATTCGCTTGCATTTTGGATAATTCCATCATCTTTTACTGGATAGTGATCGATGACGGATTTAATGGTGTTTTCAGCTTGGAAATAATCTTTTTTCTGCATCAACAGTTTGGTTTGTAAAATCAAAGTTTTTGCTATCCAGTAGTCGTATGCTGGTTTCATTTTGAGAAGGGTTCTCGCTTTCGTATCTGCATTTGTGTAATCTCCTTGCATGAACGCATTTTCTGCAAGCAAATAACTACATTCAGCTGCTTTTTCATTTCCAGCATTTTTTATTACGTACTCTAAACTTGAAGTAGCTTCAGCATAGCGTTTTAAAATTGAAAGCCCAAGTCCTTTGATGTATTCTGCTTCCAATTTCACTGTCGAAGTTTGGTGAATTCCCAACACTTTATCGGCATAATCTAACGCATTTTCATAACTTTCTAATAAATAGTGGCAACGCATCAATCCAATTCGTGCATTATTTAAGTTGTCTGGATTAGCACTTACTTTTTCAATTCGTTGATAGTATTTCAAAGCACCTTCACGTTGACCGTTATTATACAGGTATTTTGCCAATCTGGTAGCTGCGATTTCAGTGTAGTCATCATCCGGATTTTCAAGGGTAAT
>JBDHXR010000082.1:0-13518 GCA_039810825.1 Fluviicola sp. | reverse complement strand
ACTGCTTCTTTCATCCCAAACATCAAGAAAGGATCGTGCAGTTGTTCGAGTGTGGGATTGAAAAATGAACGTATTTCAGCATGAGTTGTAAGACTTCTTTGATGAAGGATTGAAGCCATAAGTGGACTAACTTTCAATTCTTTTTCGATGGTTGAAATAATTTGTTTTGATGGACCTTGTTTGATAAACCAGTGTTTTTGCATATTTTTCCAATTTCTTATTTAAGTTATGAAAAAAGTTCTTTTGATTTTACTTCTTTGCTCAACTTTTTTTGGACATTCCCAAAAAACTCTTCAATTTTCTGATCCCCAACCTGTTGGTAGCGTTTATGAAAACACAGTTGATAACGTTCATTTTGGAGAGTATAAAAATAAGCAAACTCACGCAAAATATGTGATAGATGAACAAGGAATATCGATCGAGACAACCTTGGTCTCATATATCACACGTGAACAACTCAGAGAATCTTCAAAATTACAAGTGAGAGGAAATTACCTATTTGGCATAAAGGACAATGATTCGGTGCCTTGTGTATTGGATGGTGAAAAGTACTATTATGGAATTGTATCAAAATTAACTGTAATTGGCAATGGGTCTCTGAATAAGCTAGTTCGTTTAACTTCAAACACTTATATTCTTAATTTTCATGAAGGCATGTATTTTGAACCCAGCTTACTTACGTTTGTCAATGGTGAATTAATAATTGTGCACGCAGACTTGGCATATAAATCTGTCTTTGACGGCATTTTGCAAGTAAACACAATTACGCGCTATGGATCAGAAGTCGTTGTATTAGCACCAACAAGCGATCAATGGTCATTGATTCAGAAATACGCATTTGAAGGAGAAAAGCTAATTTACATCAAGGAATAAAGGGGCTAATGAAGTTAGTTTTGCATTGAATTTCATTGTTGAGCTGATTTTGTTTTACTCATTTTTTTCATCAACATCCTTGCTTTTCTAAAAAAGAATTACTACATTAGTACTACCAATTTTATAAAAACTACTGTTATGAAACACCAAAACCAGCTACCAGCTACCAGCTACCAGCTACCAGCTTAAAGCCCATTTTAAAACCTGTTTTTAACCTTCTATTTTTCGGAATGTTGTCCTATTCGGGGTATGCACAAACCAACACCTTGCCACCAAACGGAAATGTGGGTATCGGAACAACATCGCCAACTACTGCTTTGCAAGTCAATGGGAAAGCACGAATAGATTCTTCGCTCACGGTAAAAGATTCAGTTCATATTCAAAAAAACCTTAGGGTAGAACAAGATGTACGCTTTCTAGGTCTAGCAAAAATGAACGATGTGAAAGTGACCAATGATTTTGTTGCAAATGGATTGACAAAATTTAATGGGGATGTTAAATTCACCAACTTGTCACAGATAGGTGTAAACAACTACTCCAATTTTTCTTTCCTCATGGCCAATTCCAACGGTTTAGTAAAGAAAACAGATGAAACAGCTTTGAGTGATTACTTAAAAAAGCTGGTTTACGCAGCACCTCCTGTTTTAGCTTCTCCATGTCAAATACCCGGTTATTCTGACAATCCGTTTTGGGCAAGTGCACCTCAAAAATTGTATTCAGAATGTGGAGATGTTTTTGTAGGAATTGGGACCAATACCCCCAGTCATTTGCTCACAGTAGCTGGAAAAGCTCGATTCTTTGATCATGTTTGGGCAGGCGATGCTGTTTCTATAGGTGCAGACCAAAGTAATTTTTCTAAATTGTATATCAAAAACAATAACCGTACAGCAGGTATAGAACTGACACAGGTTGGAAACCCACAAGCGTACTCTAAGTTGATTTACATGGAGTTTTCTGAGCCTACAACTGAAATCTTTAAAGCACACAATTCCACACTCAATACTACGCCTTTTTCATTGAATGCAAATGGAGATATGGTAATCAATAATGGAGTTCAAGATATTTTTCATTTGTATTCAAATGGAGTGTTATCTTTAAGGGGTGATAATAGCGATGAAAACTTCAGGGTGGAAACAAGTGGTTTAGTACGTTGTAGAAAAATAAAAGTGGATTCGGAAATATGGCCAGATTACGTTTTTGAATCGGATTATTCGTTAATGCCATTAGAAAAATTGGAAAAATACATTGAAGAAAACAACCATTTACCCAATGTGTCTAACCAGGAAACGATGGTAAAAGAAGGAATTGATCTAGGTGAAATGAACTTGAAATTGATGGAGAAAGTAGAAGAATTGACCCTTTACATGATTCAACAAAACAAGGAACTGAAGAAATTGAAGAAAGAAGTAGAAGTGTTAAAAAGTAAACTAGCAGAATAATAACACCGTCGGAAAAAAATCTTAAATTCAACTCTATGAGAAATTTAATCGCTCTATTGTATTGCATCATACACTTTATGGTCAAGGCTCAAAATTTTGAAAGAAGTTACTTAGTTGCTAGTGATTTAAATACTGGAATTATCCATTTAAGTTCTGTAAAAGATTCTTCGAAAAGAACCAAAATAAAATTAGTCAATTTGGACACAACTAAATTTAGACATGCTATTGATTTAAGATATATCTATGACATCAATCTAGGATATAATTTTAGTTACCATTTTCTCCCAAAGCGATTAGGAATTGGTCTAAGAGCTGGATTATGGTATAAAAAGAAGGATTATTTTCCCGGTGGCATATATTCACGATATGGGATAAAGTTTTCAGGCGATTTATATATTGAATTAACCCTTTGGAAGTCTATCTACTTACAGACAGGTGTCGCATTTCAAAACGAACTGCTATGGCCAGCAAAAGATAATCCTGTTCAAGGCCCCGCAAAAATACGAGAATGGGGTGTTGCCGTTTACCTGAAACCAACATTTGTTTTTTTTAAGCACTATATGCTATCAGCAGGTGTGAGTTGGTTCACCTTTCTGCCATACAAATATAATTTCTTTCATCCTATCATTTCAATTGGCTACAAATTTTAACTCTATGAAAAAATCAATAATACTACTCATTTTTATTTTATCCCTAATTATCCTTTCCTGTGGTAAAAAACGTACCATCCATATCACAGCCACCAATGGTGCTACGGGTGAACGTTATGCAGGTTTGCAATACTTTGTGGTGTCTTCTACCACAACTGGAGGTGGAGAAAAGTACAAAACCGAGAAATCCGGTTTTCTAAATGAAAATGGAGAAGCAACAGAAGTGGTACGTGAAAAGCAGTTTAGAACCTATGCAGTGCGTGTAGTAGAACCTGAAAATTGTTGTTACAACAAAGAAATAACCATGTATTTTGGGGGAGCAAACGACAAAAACGGACAGTTTGATTTTGTGTTTGCAGAGTGTGCATATTTGAAATTGAATATCAACAATGTGAATTGTCAAGGTGTATCAGATTATTTTAAACTCTATCATTATGGAAGTGATGTAGGGTTTTCAAATTTTTCTCAGGGCAATCCTATTCGAGAAGGGGGGGGGTGTTATTCATATAGTGGCAGTGATTTTTCCAATATTCCAATGGGAGGGCGATATAATAAATGGGAAGTTACTAGGAATGGCATTACAGATATTATTTATGATACACTTTATTTAAGCCCTGGAGAGTATAGAACGTATGATATAAACTACTAGCACGTTATGAAAATAATCGTCTTATGTTTACTCGGAATGATAATATTTTCCTCCTGCGGCAAAAAGCGCACCATCCACATCACAGCCACCAATGGTGCTACGGGTGCGCGCTATGCAGGTTTGCAATACTTTGTGGTGTCTTCTACCACAACTGGAGGTGGAGAAAAGTACAAAACCGAGAAATCCGGTTTTTTGAATGAAAATGGGGAAGCAACAGAAGTGGTACGTGAAAAGCAGTTTAGAACCTATGCCGTTCGTGTAGTAGAACCCGAAAATTGTTGTTACAACAAAGAAATCACGATGTATTAGACATTCTTTCTATAATTGAATTAAGTTTAGTTGAATATTCGCACCTTTACCACAAGGTATAAAAAACCGTTTGATTGAAATTGCAAATGATTCAAAAACAAATAAAAAGATATGTTTTAGTCTTTCTGATGTTTTTTGATCCACAACTTGTCCCGGCTTTCGGGATAGGCAAATTGAACCACATAGGCACATAGAGCCACATAGCAAAAATTAATAACTATGTGAGCCTATGTTTCTATGTGGTTTAAACTTACTTATTTTGAATTCACTTATCTACTTTCAAAAATAAAAGTTTGTGGTAAAGTAGTGAATACATAGAAGTTTAATCACAAAAACAATATATTTGTCGTTTTATAGTTAACCAATATAAAAGTAGCGAACTTCTTTTGATGAAACTTAAATTTCTATACGTATATCTTTTCCTTCTTCTTGTTGTTTTTTCGTGTTCTACAGAGAAAAATACGTTTATCAGTAGATGGTATCACGGTACTACTGCTCACTACAATGGGTATTTCAATGCCAATGATTTGTTGAACGGCGCAATGAAAACGTATCGAGATAACTTGAAAGAGGATTATTACTCAATACTTCCTGTAATTACACTTCCTACTGAAGAACAAGTGAAAAACATGTACACTCCAATTGATACAGCAATTGCTAAGTGTACAAAGGTTATACAACGCCATGCAATGCCTTCCATGGATAAACCTTCTGCAAAAAAAGAAGAACACAACAGATGGATCGATGAAAACTGGATTACCATTGGAATTGCTAATTTTTACAGAAGAGATTACGAATTGGCCTTTAAGAATTTTCAATATACCAAAAAGTTCTTTGCTACAGATAAGTCTGCTTATACCGCTGAATTGTGGATGGCGAGAACGTATATGGAGCAAGGCAAATTCACTGAAGCCAACTATGCGATTTCTAATTTGGAAAAAGCGCAGGAATCCATGGAGCAAGGCGGTGGAAAGAAATCTGCAACCAAGGAAAAGAAATCTAAGCTGAAAAAAAAGAAGAAAAAGAAAAAAGAGAAAGAATTGCCTCCTTTCCCTAAAAAATTATCTTTTGATTTAGCAATCACACGTGCAGTATTTTGTGAAAAGAAAAAAGATTATGAAAATGAAATAAAGGCACTCAACAAATCGTTGGAATATGCTCGAAAATCGAAAGATAAAGCACGTGTTCATTATATTTTAGGACAGTTGTATGAGCAAGCAGGTGATCGGGGAAATGCAGCTTTGCACTACAAAAAGGTGTTGAAATACAATGCTGGTTATGAAATGAGCTTCAACTCAAATCTAAAAACCGCTTTAAATTCCGGTGGCAGCAAGGTTCGAAAAAATTTAAAAAAAATGCTTCGCGATTCGAAAAACATGGAGTTTAAAGACCAAATATATTACACCATCGGATTAATGGATCAACAAGAAGGGAATTTGGATCAAGCTAAATCAAACTATACCAAATCAGCTTTTTATTCTACATCAAATCCGCGCCAAAAAGGAATGGCTTATGAGCGTTTGGGAGATATGAGCTTTTCGAAGAAAGAGTATGTACCTGCTCAAAAATATTATGATAGCTGTGCAAAGATAATTCCATTGACCTATCCAAATTATGAGGCGATTGTAAACAAAGCAACGAAACTTCAAAAATTGGTAGAAAACCTTGAAATAGCTCAATACGAAGATAGTGTACAGCGCATCTCTAAAATGACGCCTGATGAACAGCTAGATTTTGCAAAAAAAGTATTGAAAAAAATGAAAGCCGATGAGGAAGAACGCAAGCGCATGGAAGCAATTCGTTTGGCAGAGTTGGCAGAAATTCAAAAGAAGAAAGCAGCAGCAAATCCAAGTGGAAACAAATTCTATTTCAACAACGAGAAAGCAAAACAAGAAGGGTTTGATGACTTTAAGAAAATGTGGGGGCAACGTGAAAACGAAGACGATTGGCGTCGTTCAAGTAAAATTTCTTTTGCAAAGTTTGAAGAAACGAACAGCACCGATTCAACAGCAGCAGAAAAACCTAAACCTGTTGCAAATGCGAATCTTCTAGATTCCTTAACTCCTGAAATGCTAGTAGCAAAACTGCCTGCGTCTGATTCAGCTCTTGCACTATCCAGAGAGCGAATGATGAATGCATACTACGATGCAGGAATTATTTATTACGAACAATTGAATGAATCAGCACTTGCTGAAAAACAATACAAAACAATTATTGCCAAAGAATTTGATAGCGATGTGAAAATGATGGCGGCTTTTCAAATCTACAAGATGCACGACCCAAATGATGCAGAAGCTGTAGCCCAAAAAGATTACATCTTAATCAATTATCCAACTTCCGATTACGCAGGTTTCCTTAGAGACCCTGACTATTTCTTGAAGAAGAAAGAAATTGATAAACTTACATTAGATGCCTATTTAATGGACTTGGATCGATACGAACGAGGAATTTATTACCCGGTAATTTTGATGGCAAATCAAGTAATAGATACAGATAAGAAAAATCCGTATCGGGCAAAGTATTTCTTACTAAAAGCGAATGCGCAAGCAAAAATGACAGAAGATAAAAAGTCAATTGTTCCAACGTTAGATAGCCTAATTGCACAGTATCCCAATACACCTGAAGCAAAACGTGCTGTTGAAATGAAATCTATAATTCTAAATGGATATTCGAAAAACACAACTGTAGAGTTTAAAAAAGATACCTTGTATACGTATGAAGAAAATGAACCTTTGATGGCACTAATCTTCTTAACAGACAAAGTAAACAATGTTGTAGCCAAAACGCGTGTTGGAGATTTTAACAAGGAGTATTTTGGGCGCGAACGGCTGAGCGTTTTATCAAGGGTTCTGAACAAAGACAATGTCATTATAGTGAAAGAATTAAAAGATGAAATTGCAGGTGCAAAGTATGTTTCCATGTACAAGAAAACACGGAATCATTTATTAGACATGCAGAAAATGAACATTGTACTTATTTCTCAAAAGAACTTGCAAACGCTTTTTGAAACGTTCAAAATTGCAGAATACCAATTGTTCTACGATGAGCATTATTAATAGATGTTCTAATGAAACCCAATCCAAGAAAAGAGCAACTTAAAAATTATGCGCGCTTTAGTGGTGTTGCCATTCAAATGGGAGCAATCATTACCGGTGGTGCGCTTTTGGGCTCATGGTTAGATGACAATTACAACCCTAAAGGGAAAGCATTTACATTGAGCTTAACCTTGTTTTCTGTGGTTGTAGCCATGTATTTGGTAATAAAAGAAGTAGTAAACATTTCAAAAAAGCAAGATGAACCCGAAGATTAAGTTAAATTCCTTTTTTATTTTTTGTGCAATCTCTTTTTTTTACGGAATTTATACGTACACAAGCATCCATGAACAGAATCTTATAAATGCCAACCTTACTGCTTCACTTTTTTTGTTAATCGTTTTTGCAGGTTCAACATTATTGATGTTCCCCAGTTCTAAATTGACTCACGAAGCGCGAACTCAACGCATGATTGTTGGTTTTTCTGTTCAATTTATTGTGATGCTTTTCTTTGTGTTGTCCATGAAACTAATGTGGAGTAAACAATTCCCGGATTTTGTAAAACTTTTCTTGATCTTTTATTTTGTGTTCTTAACTGTGCAAGCAATTGTTTTGGTGTTGGCATTGAAAAGAGTTGAATAACAATGTTTGCTGTTCTTTGTTGAGAATACAGATAAAAGCAAATGTTTTTTTCAGTAGATAGAATATTTTCTTTAATGTGAATTCACAATTTTACAACAAACTTTTTTTCAAAGCTGAAAAGTGAGCATCAATATTAGAGTGTTATTAACCTCAACTTTTTTCGACTTTCGGAATAGGAGCCTCATAGAAGAAAATTATCTCTTCGAATTGTTGAATCGCTTCTGATAAAATTTGAATGCTCAAGATTTCAAGCTCCAGCGGAGCGACATATTGAAAAATCCATTCCAAGAAACATTTTTAGTTGTGTAAAGATTTATTATTTAACCCAGAATAGTGGAATACCCAGTTTCGCCCCGCTGGGGCTTTATTTTTTTTGTATTGTTGATATTAGTTGGATTATGCTCCTCTGGAGCTTATCCGATTGAGCTTAATTGTTTATTATCTAAAACTTTCCAAATTCATTCAACTGGCTTGTATATACCTTGTTGTAAAGGTGCAAGTACTCACTTTTCTTTTATGTATCATATATATTCTGCGTTGATTTGCAAAAAAATATTTATTCAATGTCCCCCGATGTTTCTATATGGTTAAATGCCGCGCAAAATGGTTAGGCCCATTTCAAAAATCATCTTTGCTAATTCTTGGATATTTCAGCATATACTTGCGCAATAAAATAGTTTGTTTTTTTTCTTGTTGGTTTTGAAAGAATGACTACCTTTGCGCCAAAATTTGGGTTTTTAGTCTAAAGTAAATACAGTGATGTCATTCATAATCAATACAAAACGCTTCTTAACTATGGCAATAGCCATGCTGGTTTTTACTCCAACTTTTGCTTCTGAACACAAAGAAGAGGCAGAAAAGTTTAACGTGAGCGAAATGATTATGCACCACGTTTCGGATGCACATGAATGGCATTTGTGGGGTGGGCATCACGATGCTGTATCAATTTACTTGCCTGTTATTTTGATTGATGGCGGCGTTAAAACGTTTTCATCCAGTCATTTTTACCACGGTGAAGCTAAAACAGCAATTGACACAAAAACCGGAGAAGAAATTCATTACATGGCTGGCGTTGGTCCGGCTGCAGAATACGCCTTGGTTCACGAAGAGATTTATAAGCTGCAAAACGGCGAATTGACTTTTGAAAACGGACATGTTCACGGAGCTGTAAGTCCTTTAGATTTGTCGATTACTAAAAACGTATTGTCCTTGTTTTTCGGGGCGGCTTTGATATTAATCATCTTCTTCAATGTTGCTGGGTTTTATAGAAAAAACGCTTATTCTGCTCCGCGTGGATTGGCTAAATATCTTGAAGTGCTGATTTTGATGGTTCAAGACAATATTGCAAAAGAAAACATCGGTCATGGAAAGCATAAAAAATATGTGCCTTATTTGTTGACAATCTTTTTCTTTATCTTCATAAACAATTTATTGGGACTTGTGCCTATTATTCCAGGTGGTGCAAACTTAACAGGCAACATTACAGTTACTTTGTTTTTGGCTGTATGTACGTTGTTGGTAACTTTGTTTTCAGGGAATAAAAATTACTGGGGACATATCTTTGCGATGCCCGGAGTTCCGAAAGTATTATTGATAATCATGATACCAATCGAATTGGTAGGTATCTTCACAAAACCTTTTGCCTTGATGGTTCGTTTGTTTGCAAACATGACCGCTGGCCACATTATTATCTTGTCATTAATTTCAATCATCTTTATCAATCAAAGTGCAGCATGGGGTTCATTGTCAGTTCCAATGGCATTGTTCATCTCTACACTTGAGTTGTTAGTAGCGTTCTTGCAAGCGTTCTTGTTTACAGTGCTTTCGGCATTGTTTATCGGGGCAGCAGTGGAAGAGGCGCACCATTAATTTGTAAACTTTTAAATACACATAAATTATGTTCGGAAGTATCGCAGCAATCGGAGCAGGTCTTGCAGTTTTAGGCGCAGGAATCGGAATTGGTAGAATTGGTGGTTCAGCAATGGACGCTATCGCACGCCAACCGGAAGCTTCTGGTAAAATTCAAACAGCTATGATTATCGCAGCAGCGTTAGTTGAAGGTGTTGCTCTATTCGGTGTAGTAGTTGGTCTACTAGGTATCGAAACTGGAGTTAAGTAATTGAAGAGGGTTGTTGCAACGGTTGGTTGTAACAGCCTTTTTTTAAAGAAAGAAAACAATTTAAAAAATAGAATATGGGGTTAATTACACCGGATTTAGGTTTGCTTTTTTGGACAGGATTAGTCTTTGTACTTTTGCTGTTTGTACTAACGAAATTTATTTGGAAGCCGATATTGAAATCTGTTAACGAGCGCTCTCAAAAAATTGCGGATGCGTTAGAGTTGGCTGAAAAAACAAAGGCTGAGATGCATGCTTTGCAAGCAAAAAATGAAAACTTATTGAAAGAAGCAAAAGCTGAACGTGATTCAATTGTGAAAGATGCAAAAGAAGTTGCGGCTAAAATGATTGAAGAATCTAAAAGCAAAGCAAAAATTGAAGCCAATAAGTTAATGGAGGCAGCAAGCATTGCTATTAATACTGAAAAAGCTGCAGCTATAGCAGAACTTAAAACTCAAGTGGCTGCAATCTCATTAGAAATTGCAGAAAAAGTAATTCGCGGAGAATTGGCTTCTGATGACAAGCAAAAAGCGTTAGCTGAGAAAATGGCAAGCGATATTAATCTGAATTAAGCAAGAAATGAAGAGTTCAAAATCATCCATACGTTATGCACAAGCTTTGCTTGATTTGGCTGTTGAACAAAACAGTGTAGAAGCAGTTTCAAAGGATATGAAGTTGCTTGCTACAGTTTGTGCTGAAAATAGAGATTTTGTGTTGATGTTGGAAAGTCCGATTGTAAAAGCAGATAAAAAAATAGAAGTTCTTTCTGCAGTTTTTGATTCTTTTTGCACGCTTTCTAAATCGTTCGTAGAGTTGATTACCAAGAATGGAAGAGAGTCTCATTTAGCTGAAATAGCTCATTCTTTCGATTCATTATTGAAGACACATCTTGGTATTACACCAATAACTTTAGTTAGTGCAAAGCCTTTGGATGCAAAAGTGAAAGATTCAATTGTTGCGAAAGTGAAAGCATTTACAACGAACAAAATAGAGATTACTGAGAAAATTGATGAAACATTGATTGGTGGCTTCATTGTGAAAATGGGGGATAACCAAATTGATGCTTCGGTATCTTCTCAACTTGAAAAATTAAAACAACGTTTAACAAAGTAGTAGTAAACTACGAAAGACAATAAATAGGAAAACATGGCAGATGTTAAACCGGCAGAAGTTTCTGCAATATTAAGAGAGCAATTATCAGGATTTCGTTCTGAAGCTGAATTGCAAGAAGTAGGTACCGTTTTACAAATTGGAGATGGTATTGCTCGTGTTTACGGATTGAAAGGTGTTCAATACGGTGAGTTAGTTGAATTTACAGGAGGTTTGCAAGGAATTGCACTAAACTTAGAAGAAGACAACGTTGGTGTGGTACTTTTAGGACGTTCTACAAACGTGAAAGAAGGCGATACAGTAAAACGTTTGGACAGAATTGCTTCTGTGAAAGTTGGTGAAGGAATGGTAGGTCGTGTTGTAAACACGATTGGTGAACCAATAGATGGCAAGGGTCCGATTACTGGTGAATTATACGAAATGCCAATCGAGCGCAAAGCTCCGGGTGTTATCTTCCGTCAACCGGTTACTGAGCCTCTTCAAACAGGCATCAAAGCTGTTGATGCGATGATTCCAATTGGTCGTGGTCAACGTGAGCTTATTATTGGTGACCGTCAAACAGGTAAAACAACTGTGGCAATTGATGCGATCATCAATCAAAAAGAGTTTTACGATAGAGGAGAGCCTGTTTTCTGCATCTATGTTGCTATCGGACAAAAAGGTTCTACTGTTGCAGGAATTTACAAGAAATTAGAAGATGCAGGTGCTATGGCATATACAGTAATTGTTGCTGCTAATGCTTCTGATCCGGCACCAATGCAGTTTTATGCTCCAATGACAGGTGCTGCTATTGGCGAGTTTTTCCGTGATTCAGGAAGACCAGCATTGATTATTTATGATGATTTATCGAAACAAGCGGTAGCTTACCGTGAGGTTTCGTTATTGCTTCGTCGTCCTCCGGGTCGTGAGGCTTATCCGGGTGACGTATTCTACTTACACTCTCGTTTGTTAGAACGTGCAGCTAAAATTATTTCTGATGATGGTATTGCTGCTCAAATGAATGACCTACCTGAATCATTGAAAGGCATTGTGAAAGGTGGCGGTTCGTTAACGGCACTTCCTATTATCGAAACGCAAGCGGGTGACGTTTCTGCGTATATCCCAACAAACGTAATTTCGATTACAGATGGTCAAATTTTCTTGGAGTCTGATTTGTTTAACGCAGGTATTCGTCCGGCAATCAACGTAGGTATTTCTGTATCTCGAGTTGGAGGAAATGCTCAAATCAAATCTATGAAAAAGGTAGCAGGTACTTTGAAATTGGATCAAGCTCAATACCGTGAGTTGGAAGCATTTGCAAAGTTTGGATCAGACTTAGATGCTGCAACTAAATCGGTACTTGATAAAGGAGCAAGAAACGTTGAGATTTTGAAACAACGTGAAGGTGATCCGTATCCGGTTGAAAAGCAAATTGCTATTATTTATGTTGGAACAAAAGGGTTGATGCAAAATGTTCCTGTAAGTAAAGTAAAAGAATTTGAAAAAGAATATTTAGACTTTTTAGAGGCAAAACATGCAGATGTATTGGTTCGTTTGAAAGCAGGTAAATATGACGATGCAGATACGGAAGTATTGGGTCGAGTGGCAAAAGAAATCGCTGCTAAATATTAATCTGAGTTTAAATAACAGTAATAAAGATAAATTCTTGCTTTCTAAATTCTGAATTAAAAAGTTATGCCAAGTTTAAAAGAAATACGTAATAGAATTACCTCCGTTGGATCTACCATGCAGATTACATCTGCTATGAAGATGGTATCGGCAGCAAAACTGAAACGTGCGCAAGATGCTATTACGCAAATGCGACCTTATGCTGAAAAGTTGCAGGAAATTTTAGGCAATCTTACTGCAAGTTTGGATATTTCTGAAAATGCATTAGCTGCAGAACGTTCGTCTAATAATGTGTTGTTGGTGGTCATCACTTCAAATCGTGGTTTATGCGGTGGGTTCAACAACAACATCATTAAACGTGTTAACATACTTCTTGAAACAGATTACGCCGATTCGAATGTGAATCTGTTGTGTCTAGGTAAAAAGGCTAAAGATGCTTTTAAACGTTCTGAAAAGTATTTTGATAGTAAAGGAAATAATTTGGCCGAAGATATATTTGCGGATTTATCTTTTGAAAATGTATCTAAGATTGCAGAATTTGCAATGGATTCTTTTTTAGACAAGCAGTTTGATAAAGTTGTTGTTGTTTATAATAGTTTTATCAATGCAGCATCTCAAGAAGTAAAAACCGAGCAATTGTTGCCAATTGTATCTGCACCAAAGGCAGACAATGCACAAGCTGTTGATTACATCTTCGAGCCGTCTAAAGAAGAGATTGTAGAGGATTTAATACCAAAGACCTTGAAAATTCAATTGTTTAAAGCCTTGTTGGACTCCCATGCATCTGAACACGGTGCGCGTATGACTGCAATGCACAAAGCAACCGATAATGCGAAAGAGTTACAACGTAACCTTAAATTAAGTTACAACAAAGCTCGACAAGCTGCCATTACAAATGAAATATTAGAAATTGTTGGTGGTGCAGAAGCATTGAATGGATAATTTAGTTGATTGAAAATATTAAATGGATACTTGTTACAGGTATCCATTTTTTTTGTGATTTATTCTTCAATATAGACGCGATGCATTCGTTTAGAAAGTCCGGTCATTATTTCATACGGTATCGTTTCTGCGTCGTTAGCAAAAGCCT
>JBDHXR010000081.1:0-13623 GCA_039810825.1 Fluviicola sp. | reverse complement strand
TTTGATTGCAACCACAGGGCGATTACTAGATTTGATGGGGCAAGGATTCATTAACTTAAACAATATTGAACGGTTTGTGTTGGATGAAGCAGACAGAATGTTGGATATGGGCTTTATTCATGATATAAAGCGCATTATTCCTAAACTTCCACAAAACAAGCAAAGTATTTTCTTTTCAGCAACGCTTACACCAGATATCAAAAAACTAGCTGGAACAATATTGCGTGACCCAGTGAATGTTCAGGTTACTCCTGTTTCTTCTACTGTTGATGTCATCGAACAAAGCGTTTATTTTGTTGAAAAACCAGATAAAATAGCCCTATTGAAGCAAGTTGTAAGCGCTTTTGAAATTGACCATGCCATTGTATTTTCGCGTACAAAACACGGTGCTGATAAGATTGCAAGGCATTTGAATAAATTTGGTGTAAAAGCCGAAGCTATTCACGGGAATAAATCTCAAAACAACAGACAACGCGTATTGGAAGCCTTTAAAAAACGAGAAATAAATATACTTGTTGCCACAGACATTGCAGCCAGAGGGATTGATGTGGATAATTTAAGTCATGTGATTAACTTTGATTTACCTGAAGTTGCTGAGACCTATGTTCATCGAATAGGAAGAACAGGCAGGGCAGGAGCCAGCGGAGTAGCGATTTCCTTTTGCTCGCAAGATGAAAAAGCATACTTAAAGAACATAGTGAAGCAAATAGACAAACAAATTCCAGAAGGAAAGCCATTGATATAATATCGAAAAATAGTTGTCTGAGCAAAAAAAGTTTTGTTTTTTGAGCTATATTCCGAATTGGATTAGAAACTTCTTGTTTTTTCACACATTTTCACTTCATGTTTTATCTTTTCATTAGTTTTACAACAATGAGTAGATTTCATAAGCCTATTGACAATCAATCCGTTTCAAAAGCACACTATTTGCTTGCAATTTCTATTGTGCTATTGGCTTTGTTTTTTCTTGGTCCGCTTGTTATGAGCTTATATGCGCAAGTTTCTGTTTCGGATACCGTAAATCAAGAATCGTTTGACGTTTTGCAACAGAAAATGTCAAAAAACGCTTTTTTCACAATGAATTTATTGCCGTTTATTGTTGGATTTGTAGCGTTATTGTTTGTTGTGAAAATTGTACTGAAAAGAACAGTTCTTTCAATGATTACAGTGCGTAAACGTTTTGATGTAAAACGTTTTTTGTTCGCGTTCTTTTTTTGGCTATTTCTTTTGCTGCTTGTATTTTTTGTACATTTTTCAACAAACTCAGCTTCGGTGTTTTTCAATTATCAATTGCCAGAATTTTGGTTATTACTAGTTATTTCTATTATTTTGGTTCCAATTCAAACCGGTTTTGAAGAATTGTTTTTCAGAGGATTAGTACTTCAGTTTTTAGGAAAATTCAATATAAAACCTCTTTTTATAGTTATTGCTGTAGCCTTACTTTTTGGAGGAATGCACGCGATGAATCCGGAAGTAGAAAAAATTGGATACTTCGCATTGGTTTTTTATTTCTGTTCAGGAATTTTTACCACCTTGTTGGTTGTCTTAGATGACGGCATTGAACTTTCATGGGGCTTCCACTTTGCAAACAATTTTTTTGCATTGGTTGTGTTTAGTAATATGTGGCAAGCCTTGCAAACAGACTCCCTGTTTCTTGATTTAACAAGCCCGAATGCGGGGAATGAACTTTTTATTACAATTGGAATACTTTATCCCTTATTTTTGTTTGTATTTCATAGAATTTACAAATGGGGAAATTGGAAAATTAAATTATTTGAATAGAACTTCTTATGCTCGAAATAAAAGATCTTACGAAGCGGTTTCAGCGAAAAATAGCTGTAGATCAGGTTTCTTTTCATGTGAATAAAGGTGAAATTTTTGGGTTGCTAGGTCCAAATGGCGCTGGTAAAACAACACTTATTCGAATGTTGAATAAAATAATAGAAGCAGATTCCGGTACAATTCGTTGGAATGGCGATTTGTTGCAACAAAAACATTTGCACAATATGGGTTATTTACCTGAAGAACGTGGTTTGTACAAAAACATGACAGTAGAACAGCATGCTTTTTTCTTTGGTGCACTTCGAGGTATGACTAAATCAGATATACGAATTGCTTTGAATTTTTGGCTAGAAAAATTTAGAATAACGGATTGGAAAAGTAAAAAAATTGCCGAGTTGTCGAAAGGAATGGCTCAAAAAGTACAATTCATTTGCGCCGTATTGCATGAGCCTGATTTATTGATTCTCGATGAGCCGTTTTCAGGTTTTGACCCAGTAAATGTAGAGTTGATAAAAGAAGAGCTGCTTCACATGAAGTTGAAAGAAAAAACAATTCTGATATCTACACACAATATGCGAAGTGTGGAAGAATTATGCGATAGAGTTGTTTTGATTAACAATTCAAAAGTTGTTTTGGAAGGTCGGGTTTCTTCTTTTCAAGACAAAATGAAGCAAGGCATGTATGCAGTAAAGTTCAGAGGAAGCATGATTGCTTTTGTTAATGCTTTGTGGACAGGATTTGAATTGGTTGATAAAGAAGTGCTTGGAGACGATCGTTTTGTAGCTAAAGTTAAAATGCGTGGTGATAATAATTTTGAAGATTTACTCAAAACAATACTCGGACAAGTTAAAATTGAAGCTGCGTGGGAAATACTTCCTTCAATGGATGAGATATTTATTCAAACTGTAACACCTGTTGAACATGAGAAATAGTTGGATTATTGCAATGAGAGAACTGAAGGAACGAATTTTTAGCCGTTCGTTCCTATTAATGTCTGTATTGGGACCAATAGCAGTACTTACGTTTGGATATTTAGTATTTCTTTTCGGAGGGAGCAAGCCACAAAAATGGAACGTGTTGATTGTTGATCCAGCAAATTTAATGGAACACAAAATAATGGCTAACGAAGCCCCAAATATTACATACTCGTTTGCTACAAATTATATTGAAATAGAGCAATTTGCCAACGATAAACGCTTTTTGCCATACAATGCAATGGTAGAGGTAAATGAAAAAATACTTTCTAACAAAACGGCTTATTTATTTTACCGCGAAAAACCCTCTTTTTCAACATCTGTGAATATACGTTATCACGTAGAGAGACGTTTAGAAGAAGTGATGGTGAAAGAGTTTACAAAACTTTCTGTAACAGATTTCAGGAAAATTAAGCAACCATTAAACTTGGGCTTTAGAAATGTATATGACCCGCACAACTCAAGTACCGATCTTTCAGGTTGGGTAGGCTTGTTTTTTGGTACACTCATTTTTGTTTTCATCTTTCTTTTTGGAATGACAGTTTTGCGCTCTGTAAACCGTGAAAAATCGAATCGTATTATTGAAATCATCCTTTCAACAGTAAAACCACGTTCTTTTCTTTTTGGGAAAATTGTTGGAATTGGGTTAAGCGCCCTAATCCAAGTGATTATTTGGATTATTTTGGTCGGGTTTGGTTTGTATTTGTTCAGAGAAAATATTTTTATCGATTTTTATGATCCTGGAAATGTTGTAGCTAACAAAATGGCTCCCGATTACAATCAATTTGTTGAGCTAGTTTTTGAACGCATACAGTTTGGTGTTATGTTGATTTATTTTGTCCTATTCTTAATAGCCGGATACTTATTCTACACAGCTTTTTTTGCTTCGCTTGGGGCAGTTATGGGCTCAGAATCAGACGGGCAACAATTTTTAATTCCACTCGTATTGATACTATGTTTTACTTTGTATGCAGGGTATTTCACGTTGGAAAATCCAGATAGTACATTGGCGCAGTTTTATTTTTTCTTCCCTTTTACTGCTCCAGTTGTAGCCATGGTAAAATTGGCAATTGGGTTTGCTGATGGAGAAAGTTACCAGCTGTTTATTTCATTATTTGTATTAATTATTTCTGGAATACTTGTGCTTTTCATGGCTGCACGGTTGTTCAAAAATGGACTTTTGAATTTTGGTCACACAATCCGCATGCGTACAATACTGCAATGGCTTAAAAAATAAGGGTGAGGATAGCAGTAATAGATTTAGGAACAAATACCTTTAATTTGTTGGTCGCAGATATTTCTGGTAAGGAATTTTGCGTTCTTCATACTTCTAAAATTGGTGTTTCATTAGGCAAAAACGGCATAGTAAACAATCAAATCAGTAAATCGGCAATACAACGAGCATTAGCCGCAATAAAGCATTTTTCAGAAATATGGGAGGAACTTAGCGTTGATGAGGTTGTAGCAATTGGTACTTCTGCAATTCGAGATGCTGAAAATAAGAATTTATTCATTCAGGTCCTAAAGAACAATTTTAACCTCTCTATAGAAATAGTATCTGGATTAGAAGAAGCACAGTTGATTTATGATGGCATAAGCCTAAGTGTACCTTTTCAACAACCTTCATTGATTATGGATATTGGTGGTGGAAGTACCGAATTCATTCATGTAGCCCCCAATTTAGATTTACAAAAAACAAGTGAAAATATAGGTTTGTTACGAATTGTAGAATCTTTAGAATTAAACGACCCCTTGACGTCAGACAATCAAAATTCAATTGTAAGCTGGCTCAATATAAATAGTCAACAACTTCATCATTTTCCTTATAGCCATACGTTGATTGGTGCTGCAGGAAGTTTTGAAACCTTTTACGAAATGCTACACAAACAGCATTTTCCAGTTGAAAAATCACATGCAACCATTAGTAGAAATAGCATTGATCAGCTTTTAAACCTCTTAATTACATCTAATTTGGAAGAACGCGATTCAAATAAATATATTCACCCGATACGCAAGCAGATGATTCCGGTGGCAGCAGTAAAAGTAAAATGGATTGTTGAGAAATTTGATATTCAAGAAATCATTGTTTCTACTTACAGTTTGAAAGAAGGAGTATTAAAACGTTATTTATAAACAAGAATGATTATTTTCGTGACACAATAAAATCTTATGGCTAAAATTCTCATTATCGATGATGAACGTGCGATTCGCAGAGCACTAAAAGAAATATTAGAATTTGAAAATTTTCAAGTTGACGAGGCTGAAAATGGAATAGAAGGGTTGGATAAAGCAAAAAACAGCTTGTATGACATTATTTTTTGTGACATAAAAATGCCTCAGATGGATGGAATGGAGGTGTTGGATGCGTTGAATCTTGCTAAGGTTGACACTCCCGTAATTATGATTTCAGGCCATGGAAACATTGAAACTGCGGTTGAAGCCATCAAAAAAGGTGCATTTGACTTTATCGAAAAACCACTCGATTTGAATCGGATTTTAGTTACTGTTCGCAATGCTAAAGAGCGTGTAGTTATGGTCGAAGAAACGAAAATATTAAAAACAACAGTACGTAAATTTAAGGGCTCAGCAATTATTGGAGAGTCAGAAGGCATCCTTCAAATCAAAGAAATGATTGAAAAAGTTGCTCCCTCTGATGCTCGCGTGCTAATAACCGGAGAAAACGGATCAGGGAAAGAACTTGTTGCTCGCTCTTTACACGATTTATCAGCACGAAACAAAAATCCTTTTATTGAAGTGAATTGCGCTGCTATTCCGAGTGAATTAATTGAAAGCGAGTTGTTTGGCCATGAAAAAGGTGCCTTTACTTCTGCGGTGAAAGATAAAAAAGGAAAGTTTGAATTGGCGTCAGGCGGTACTTTGTTTTTAGATGAAATTGGTGACATGAGTGCCTCTGCCCAAGCTAAAGTACTACGTGCTTTGCAAGAAAATGTGATTCAGCGTGTTGGTAGCGAGAAAGATATCAAAATTGATGCTCGTGTAATTGCAGCTACCAATAAAGATTTGAGAAAAGAAATCGAGGCAGGTAGATTTAGAGAAGATTTGTATCATCGTTTGGCTGTAATTTTAATTCATGTTCCTTCTCTGAATGAACGTAGAGACGATATTCCTTTACTCGCAGAACATTTTTTAACACTGGTTTGCAACGAACATGGCATTGCACGGAAACAATTTACTGATGATGCGTTGTTGTCGCTTCAAAAAACTGACTGGACAGGAAATATTCGTGAATTAAGAAACATTGTAGAACGCTTGGTTATTTTGTGTAGCAATCAAATTTCTGGAAAAGACGTTTTGCAATTTGCTAACCCAAAAAAATAATAACCAACATACATTTAATTGATTTAAAAATACTGAAAGTTCTTATTTTTGAATCCTCATTCGTTAACTTATGAAAACATTTTTTCTAAAAAACTGGCCTTTATTAGCCACAATCGGTATTGGATTGATTGTATTGATGATTTTCTTCAAACCACAACTAGAAGGCATGGGATTGAAACAACACGATGTTGAATCATGGAAAGGAATGAGCAATGAAACCGATTTGTATCGAGCGGATAAAGGTGTTGAACCACTTTGGACAAGTTCGGCCTTTGGTGGAATGCCAACAGAGCAAATTTCGGTTATGTATCCTGGAAACTGGTTTAAAACTATTGTAAATCAATACTTTAAATTATTTCCAGTTCCGTTTGGCTCTATCTTTTTACATTTTTTATGCTTTTTACTTTTTGCTAGATTTTTAAAAATTAATCCGTGGATTGGGCTAGTTGGCGCACTTGCCTTTAGTTTTTCAAGTTATGAGTTAATTGTTGTGCAGGCTGGTCACGTTACAAAATCTATTGCCGTTGCATCTTTACCAGCTGTATTAGGTGCTTTTATTTATGCGTTTCGAAGTAATAAACGTTTGCTGGGCATTACGCTGTTTGGTTTGTTTTTTACGATTCAATTAGCTGCAAACCATTTGCAAATCACTTACTATTTCTTCTTTGTTTTGCTTTTTGTTGGTATCTACTTTTTAGTACTTGCTTTTCAAACAAAGGCAATAAAAGAGTTCTTCATAACATCTGCCGGAATTATTCTTGTGTCTTTGCTTGCATTGGCTATTAACAGTGGAAATATTGTATTAACGAACGATTATGCAAAACACACAATTCGTAGTAAAAACGACATTACGATTTCGCCAAACGGAGAGGAATCAAAAATTCAATCGGGTGGTTTAGATAAAGATTATATTACTCAATGGTCTTATGGAATTGGAGAAACTTTTACCTTGATTTCTCCTTATGTAAAAGGTGGTGCGTCAGAAAAATTGGGAGATTCTCCGTTTGCAGACAACATTGACAATGGAGACTACACGAATGAAGAAGCAAATGCGATAAAAAATGGCTATTCTTATTGGGGTACACAACCCATAACCTCTGGTCCGGTTTATATAGGAATTGTAGTAGTTATGTTGGCTTTCTTAGGATTATTCTTTATGAAAGATAAAATCAAATGGCCTTTGTTTGTGGTGACAATTCTTGCAATTGCGCTCTCATGGGGAAAAAATTTTATGGGCTTAACGAATTTCTTTATCGATCATGTACCCGGATATGATAAGTTTAGAGCAGTTACAATTATTTTGATAATTGTTGAGTTGACAATTCCTGTATTAGGAGTTTTGTTCTTGAATTATTTATTAAAAGAGCGATCTACTATTTTGGCAGAAAAGAAAAAGCTATTCATTGTTTCTGGATGCTTTATTTTCTTTTTGATAGTTGTACGTTTTGTTGGGCTAAATGATTCCTATTCTAATGCAATTGAGGTTAACTCATTTCAAGGATTGGATCAACAATATACCCAACAACTTTTAAGCATGGATCCGGCGCAAGTACAACAAAATTATGGTGTAGATGTAAGAAATCCTCAACAACTGAAGCAATTTATTGATTTGCAAGTTGAGAATCAAACAAAATCCTTTGCTCATGTAAAAGAATTTAGAAAGAGCATTTTCAATTCAAGTATGAATCGCTCGATTATTTTTTCAATACTATTACTTGGTGTGCTGTACATGTTTATTCGCACGAATGAAGAAAAAACTGCTCAAACAGTTTTGTTAACAGGTGTTGTGTTGTTAACACTGTTTGACATGCTTCCAGTTGCATACAATTATTTAGGTTCAAAAGAAGACGCAAAAGGAATAGGGTATAAGTATTGGGAAGAAAAAGGAATGACCGAATTCCCTATTGCAGCAATGAAATCAGATAGTGAAATCATGAATCATGAGCTTGAGCAATCACCACCTTTGAAAAGTTTGGTTGCTGCTGCTGAACAGAAGGCAAAACGCGAAGCAGATGAAAAAGGTTATGAAGGCGTATCACGATTGAATTTTGTGAATTCTCATCGCTTTCAAGCGTTAAAATTGGCAACAAACTACCGTGTTTTAGATTTAACAACCTCGTTCTCAAACAGTAGTCGTGCATCCTATTTTCATAAGTCAATTGGTGGATATCATGGGGCTAAGCTACGCAATATCCAAAACTTGATTGAATTTCAATTGGCTAATACCAACAACAACGTAATGAACATGTTGAATATAAAATACATTATTCAGCAAAATCAAGTGACTGGAGCAGATACTGCAATAATCAATCACGGTGCTTTGGGGAATGCATGGTTGGTGAAGACAGTGAAAAGTTTTGATACTCCAAACAATGAAATCAGAGCTCTAGGTAGCACTTTTGCACTTGAAAACAAAGGAATTGGTCAATTGTTGATCAACAGAATTCCGCAAAAAGAAGCAGTGGTTTACGGATTAGAGACTATTCAATACTTTATTCCAGGAAAAGATACTATACCTGTTCGTTTGTCAAATGGTATGGCTAAAGGTCAACAAGCAATGATGGTGATGGACATCAATGGATCAACGAACTTGGTGCCTCTTCAAACCATTCATAGTGACACGTCAAAATCTTTTACTTCATTGGTTTTGCTTACTGTAAAAGATGCTTTTGATCCTGCAAACGAAGTTGTGATGTTGGACAGTGAAAAAGACAAACTAGGAGTAGCAGAGTTTAGCGGACAAGGCACTATTTCGATGACTTCATTTGCTCCAAATAAAATTACTTATTCTGCAGATGTTAAAGGAAATCAGTTAGCTGTATTTTCAGAGATATACTATCCGAATGGTTGGAAAGCCTTTGTAGATGGGAAAGAACAAGAAGTGTTGAAGGTAGATTATTTGTTACGTGGCTTGAAATTGGAGGGTGGGAAGCATAAAATTGAGTTTGTGTATGATTTGCCAAAATTCCACACGATGAATACCATTGCTGGGATTAGTTCATTTGTAATGTTGTGTTTAATTGGGTTTTCCGTTTTTGTTGAATGGAAGAGAGGAAGAAAATAGGTGTTTTTACGACTAATTTGTTAGTTCGTTCCTAAATTCGCGATATTAGTTACAGCCCAATGATATCAAGGGAATTGAAAGTTTTTTTTGTGCAAAAGTGTTTTTTTTACAATCCCATTTTTCCTACCTCATTCAAAGTCATCCAACTCTATCCGATCCCCTTTTTCAAAATTTTTCTTAGCTATCTTTCCAAGTATGTCAGATAAATATTTGGGGTGTAAGCTATACCCCGGACGCACAGACCGAATATGTTTTTCAGTGATTGTTTCACCACGGTGAATGGGTTGACAAACATATAAAGAACGAGAAAAAACACGACCTGCTTGTTGCTTTTCGGTAAGTGAATAATCCACAATTCCAACAGCTTTTTCTGCCATTCGAACAGCAGTAACCATTGCTGTGAACTCTTGTTCATCCAATGAAAAACTAGCATCTGGACCACCAACTGACTTATCCAAAATAAAATGTTTTTCAATTACTGTAGCACCCATTGCTGTCGCTACAACGGGTAACGTTGTTCCTAAGGTATGATCAGAAAGTCCAATTTTTACATCGAAATCTTTTTTAAACTGATGCATCATCACAAGGTTTGCCTCTTCAATAGGAGCAGGATAAGAAGATGTACATTTCAAAAGTGTAATATCGTTGTTGCCAACTTTCCTACATGTTTCAACAGCCAATTTTATATCGTCATACGTAGCAATACCAGTAGAAATAATTATTGGTTTACCTTTAGAAGCAGTGTATTCAATCAATGGAATATCTGTAATTTCAAACGATGCTATTTTGTATATTGGACAATCTAATGTTTCTAAAAAATCAACAGCTGTCTTATCAAAGGGAGAAGAAAAACAAACTAAACCTTCTTCTTTAGCTACTTCAAATAATTTTGTATGCCATTCCCAAGGCGTATATGCTTCTTTGTACAATTCATACAAACGCTTTCCGTCCCAAATAGTGCCTTTAATCAAAAAATCGTCTTGATCCGAATCAAGCGTAATGGTATCAGCAGTGTATGTTTGTAGTTTTATGGCATCAGCACCCGCACGTTTTGCTGCACGTATGGTTTCTATTGCAATCTCAATGCTTCCATTGTGATTTGCAGAAAGTTCTGCTATAATGAAAACGTTAGTGCTCATATTGATATTTGTATGCGTCAATTCCATTTACTTTTACTTGTTCTATTTTTCGAAATCCAGCTTTTTCAAACGATTTTATTGAAGTGATATTTGATAGTTTAATGAATGCGATAATTGGCGCGTTAGATATTTTTAAGAACTCGTTACATGATTCTCGTAAAATACAATTTGCCAATCCTTTTCCTCTAAATTTTTTCGAAATTAATATTCCGATAGTTGTTTGATTTTCTTGTGTATCAAATCTAACTAATCCAGCAGATTCATTTTCAATTACTACAATATAATTTGTGGAGTTTAGATCGGCTAACTTTTGATAGAACCAAGTTTTATGGTCTAAATAAGAAATCGGCTCTGAATAAAATGAATTTTTTCGAGTATCTTCATCATTTGCCCATTCAAAGGTTGAATCAAGATCATGCTCATTTACTTTTCTAAGACTAAAAAGCAAATTAATTTTACAATGTATCACCACATCAATAAATTTTCCCTCGAACAAACAGTGTTCTTTTAATACAGCTTCTTGTAGGTATCCAGCATTCTCAATTGCCTCGTATAAATGAGGTCTTAAATCAAAGGCATAAGTATATATTTTATGCAAGTTCAATTCTTCAAAAGCCACTTTTTCAATTAAATGTAAATATTTCTGCCAATATTCAGAAAAATGTTCCTTTTCTAAAGCAGTTTCCATAATAAAGGAAATCTCTGCATTTTTATCTACCCAATTGATGTGCACCAATCCTCCATATCCTATGCATTTGCCATCTTTTAAAAATGAAAACAAGAGTTGATTTGGTTTTACCTGTTCAAAGAGTTTGGAAATAATATGTTGAAAATAGTTTTCTTGATCTTTAGGGGTTAAAGGCTTTTCTTGACGTAAATGATATATTTGTTCATTGCGCCATTTCATGATTTCCAATCGGTCTTCATATCGAATGGGAACCAATTGATACACTCCATTTTGGAAAGTGTTTGTAGTTAATGTGTCATATTTAACTGGAAAATTCATTTTTCAATAGTCTAAAAAAACGGGACTACTATACAAAGCTAATTTTTTTATGAGAATAGTTTCATGTTTCTACTGTTATCTCTGAACTTGAACAAAGCCGTGCCCTTCGATTGTTTGATTGTAATAATCTGTTATTTTGTAGGTATAGAAATATGTGCCATCAACTACATCCTCTCCTTTTGAAGTCTTCCCATTCCATCCTTTTGCATTATCAGTATTTGTAATGGTTTGCAACCAATTGCCCCATCGGTTGTAAATTATTAATTCAAGTGCAGAAGCATTAACCAAATTTAAATGAAAAACATCGTTTACTCCATCTCCATTTGGCGTAATAATATTAGGTATTTGGTAACTCAAGGCATTGTTTTCACTAACATGTATTACAGCTGAGGCAGAATCTATACAGCCGTTATTTTCAGCTGTTAAGATCACAATATATGTTCCTGGAGATGTATATATTTGGCTGTAGTTGCCATAACCAACATTGGCCGCTGTTTGTCCATTGCCAAAATCCCAACTAAAATTAGTTGCTCCAGTTGAAGTGTTCGTTAAAAAAATGCTTAGAGGTGCCCATCCACTTTGAGGAGATGTAGTAAAAGCAGCATTAGGGAATATAGATAAAACAGTAACACTGTCATAATTAACACAGCCATTAGCATCCTCTCCTTGCAAAATGAACGTTGTAAGCCCGGAATTAGGTACAAAAGGAACGTTGCTTTGAACACCATTGTTCCAAGTGTACGAAACGGCATTTCCACTTTCTGTTAGTACAATTGTATCACCAATACAAATGGTTTGATTGTTACCTGCTGAAACAGTTGGTTTAGGATTTACGAATACAGAAATAGAATCTCTTATTGTTGAGCAATTGAAATCAGACTCAACAACATAAACTGAATTTCCTGTTGGACTAACAAAAATACTATCGGTTGTAGCATTACTTCCGTAAACCCACTGATGTGATGAAGATGGAATAGAAGCCCCAATTTTGACAGTGTCACCTAAACAGATAGTTTGATAATGATTCACTGAAACAGTAGGTTTAGGAGTAACAATTATTGTAATAGAATCCGTCAATATGGAGCAATTGTAATCAGACTTTACTACAAAAACTGAATTTACTGTTGGGCTGACAAAAATACTATCGGTTGTGGCGTTACTTCCGTACATCCACTGATGTGAAGAAGAAGAAACAGACGCACCAATTTTGATGCTGTCACCACTGCAAATTGTTAGTGTTTGGTAATTGTACAATGTATCTTCTGGAATCACCATAAAGTTAGGCAAACCAACAAGACTTTCTTGTGAGCCTAAACTCAACCCATTTTGTGCAAAATTAGAGGAAGCTCCTAAAAGGTTGGGCGAGTTTATTACACAAAGAGAGTTTGTCCCTAAACCTTGTTGACTTATACATTGAGCAACATAAACTTTGCCATCTTCACCCACCTGCATGTTGCAAGCATTTGTAGAAGTATAACCAACCGTGGTTGCTGAGGCTGCTATGGCAACTTGAGTTACAAGACTTAGATCGAATTGTACAACTTGTTTCGTTGCATAAACTGTTCCATATAGTTTTGACCCATCAGGTGAAAATTCAACTCCATTTGCGATAGGATAACACCCTAGACATAAAGTTTTAGCATTGGAAACTTTACCAGTATTGATGTCAAAATCATACAATTCAAAAGTGGCAATATCTCTAAGCGCAAGCGCAATTTTATTGCCTAAAGGTGAAATCTTCATCTGTCCAGTGGCGTTAAGATTTTGATTTGATACAGTAGTTACAGGTATTCCAACGGAGGAAGTTACACTAGGATTTATACCAGATGGAGTTATCAAATCTGCAAAAAACGTATTGCTACCAAATTCATGTGATAAGATCCATATATTGCCATCACAGATTCTATATCCACACTGTTTTTCACAAACAGCAGTGTGGAGCAAAATGTTTTTTGAACTTGCCACTACATCACCAAACCCTCCATTCAAATTCATGTCCACAATGGAGTAGGTCATTGCACCACCAAGTTGATCAATAGCAAACAAATAATATTTGGTTGAGTTACCAGGCATTGGAATAATTAAGGCTGCTTGTGTTGTGGATGGGTTTCCAAGTAACCCATAACCATTTGGCATTTGATTGTTATTTTTATCCCAAACACTCATTCCATCTGTGTAGAATAATAAATCCCCATTAATGTCACTCATTGTAGAAGATCCTTCTTGAGTAAATAGTGAACTTCCACTAATTGTAACTGGTGCACCACCGCCAAAATGAAGTGCAGCATATTTCCCAAAATGCCAATTTGAATTGAATCC
>JBDHXR010000080.1:0-13706 GCA_039810825.1 Fluviicola sp. | reverse complement strand
ATCGCATGAAACCATCAAATAAAAAACTGACAATAACAGACAGAATAATCTAAAACTGATTTTATCGAATTTAAGGTTCATTTTATTTCGGTTAAGCATATTACCCATAACGTTTTGCGGCTTGGCGTAGTGGCGGATTTTTAGCACAAAAGTTCAATCGAAGAATTGCACTTGTACCTACCACAAAACTGTCATACGAAGCACTGCACCCGCCATTACGCCAAACCGCTGTTACCGGTTCGTGCTTCTTTTCCATCATGGTGTTGTCTGTCATATACTGCTTTTCCGTCTATTGTGGTCTTTGCACAACATTTGACAATTGTCTTCATTAGTGTGCCCACCATCACGCCACGGTGTTATGTGGTCGCCTTCCATTTCTTCTATTTCCCAATGTATCTTTTCCTTTTTTTCTTTTTTACAATGAGGACAAATTCCTTTTTGTTTTTCGTAAACCTTTTGTTTCATCGCAGGGGTAAACGCACGAATAGAAAGGTGTTTCTCGTCTCGAGTTAATATATATGGATAAATGCCACTTTTCTTTGTAACATCATCGTCAAGTATTAGTCGTGCAGTTTCTTCTTCAATTTTATCAGTATTTAGTTTTTCGTTTTTATAGGTGTTATATAATTGTCCCCAGTCAACACCTTTCATGAAACTGCGTTTCTTTTTGAATGTTGTGCTTACCCAAGTAATTAATGCTTGGAAATATATCCACAAATCTGCTGCATTTTGGTCGTGTTGCCGTTTGGACATATACTCCTCAATTTCGTCATCTGAAATCCACTTTATAGCGGTTTCCAAATATTCTTGTCGAATTGGAGAACCATTTAAGTAATCACTCCCAATTTGATATGCGACACAATTATTTTTACTAAAATATTTTTTTGCATCAGTTACCCATGTTCCTGAATAAACTGCATTCCTTAATTCTTGGTCAGTCAGTTTTTCACCTGCAATATTGATTGTCTTGAACCATTCCAGTTTTTCACTGTCTGTTCCTTCACAGAAATAGACCATTAACTTATAGTCTAAAATTTGTTCCTGTTTGTCTTTAGGGAGGTTGTGAAAAGCCAAGCCATTTATAGAGAAATCGTTATTTACATATTGACAAATTGAAATTGTTCGTTGTTGCCCATCAATAATTTCAAAATTTCCATCTTCACGAACCGCCCAATACATGACATTCAAAGGAAAAGACTTTGTAATTGTGTCTATAACTGCATTCCTTTGTTTGTCTTTATATATAAATTCTCTTTGATATGGAGGTCTTATGTCAAGTTTGCCGCCATAGCCAATAACTCCGTTTTCAGCGTTGTCTTGATAACCATTAGTAAGGTCACGGACTGTAATTTCTTTTAGGTCAATATTCATTTTATATTCTCTTGTTTTTGATTATTATTCTCATGTAGATAAACTTTATCTGGTCGCCAACTTTGATTATTGGACTTCCGTTTAAATCATTAAAGTTATCTGCATCTTCCTTGGTGTAAATTTTTGTCTTTAGGTTATACGGGTCATTTCGGTGCGTAAAACCTATGATTTCAAATTGCTCGGGATTGTATTTGTCAACGAATGTTATTGGCACTCCCATTTGCCCTGAATAATCTAAAGGGATATTGGCAACTTGGGAAACTTCTATTGCATCATAATTGTCATACTTTGGATATTCATTTTCATTTCCTTTATATGTCTTGAACAGAATTAAATCATCATTATGCTTTTTCACTTCAAGATTTGTGAACCAACAAGAAGTCGAAACACGAGCTATTTTCTTTCCGCTCTCGTCAATGTGATGAAATTTTTTCCAGTGACTTGGAACAACGAAAAACATACCTACATTAAAATTGGTGTAACCAGTGCGTAGTTTGTTTTCTTTAATTAGAGCAAAAGTTTCCTTGTAAGTAATTGCGTTAGTGTTTCCGATGATTAGGAACTTTTTTTTATGTTCTTCTAATTGGGCAATATATTCACGAAATAATGAAAAGGGCGGATTTGTCACTATAATGTCCGCTTCTTTTAATATTTCTACACATTCATTGCTTCTAAAATCGCCACTACCTTTTAATGCAGTTACAGAGTTTTTATCATGTCTTAAAATGTGCTCAACATCTGCTATGTCTATTGCTCCATCTTTATTGAAGTCTTTAACTTCATTAATGACAATTTTCATCGGTTCTTTTCTCTTTTCATTTTTGACACCTTCGATATCTAAAAATGAAAGTTGCTTCCCAACAATTGGAGAGCCTGCGTAGCTTGTTGCTATTAACTTTTTAAGTCCGAGTAAATTGAAATTTGAAGCAAAATATTTGAAAAAGTTACTTTCAAATGGGTCGTCTGCATTGCAATAAACAACTTTGTTTTTGAACTGGTCTTTATAGTGCTTTAGTTCTTTTTCAATGTCAGAAAGCAGAGTATAGAACTCATCATTCTTTTCTGTAATTGCCTTTTTTAATGTCTTATGTGCCATTCTGTCGAAATGTCGAATTTAATATTTTATGTTGTTGTGTCGTCCTTTAGCATGACCGGTAACTTACTTATACACGCTATAAAACTTCCCTTTTACGTCAAATATTGTTGTATTGGCGAAACTTTATTGCGTTTATATATTCTCAAAGCTAACATTATTTTTATTACAATATATCAATGGAGAAATTATCTTTTGTATATCTCTCGTACTCACATGGGGATAGATTTCGGTTGTTCGAGAGCTGTTGTGTCCTAGTAGTTCTTGTATGTTGAGAATATTCGTTCCGTTCTCCAATAAATGTGTTGCAAGGCTGCTTCTTAACCAATGCAGGTAACGGATTGTGAATGCGTGGGATTTATGAATGCTTGCCTTGGGTTAATGAAAATGTGTAGTAATATAAATGTTAATTAATTTAGAATTTTTAGCGACGTCTTTTCATTTCTTTTACTTTTACAGCTAGATTGTTTAACTAGATACTTAATGCCTCTTCGCATTTTATTTTTATTCTTGTCCTCTCTTGTATTAAACACTGTTTCTTTCGCTTCGCATATAGTTGGAGGTGAAGTGTATTACGATTATCTAGGCGGTAATAATTATAAGTTTTATTTTGCAATTTATAGAGATTGTCATTCTACAGGCGCTGCCTATGATTCCCCTTTGCCTATCAGTGTTTTTAATGGCAATAATGTGCGTATTTCTGATCACAATGTGACTTTTCCCGGAAGTGTAAACCTACCAGTTGTTTTTAATAATCCATGTATCACTCCACCTTCCGATATTTGTACAGAACGTGCAATCTATACTATTACGTTAAACTTACCTCCAAATCCAACAGGATATATTGTCGCGTATCAGCGTTGTTGCCGTGGACCTGCAGTGTCAAACTTGGTCAATCCTGCGGGAACAGGACTTACAATAAAAGCGATTATTCCTCCTTCTACCCAAAATTATTACCAAAATAGCTCTGCACGTTTTATCAATTATCCTCCTCTGGTTATCTGTAACAATGAAAACTTGAATTTTAATCACGTTGCAACAGATCCGGATGGAGATAGCCTTTCGTATGAGTTGGTAACTCCTCATGCAGGTGCAACTTCTGGAAATCCAGCCCCAAACCCAATCCCAAATCCACCTTATGCAAATGTTGCTTGGGCAAGTGGTTATAGTCAAGCTGTTCCACTCGGACCTGGTTCGTTAACAACTATAAATCCAACAACCGGACAATTGTTTGTAGATGCAAATAGTACTGGATTGTTTGTAGTTGGCATTCGTGTAAATGAATGGAGAAATGGAGTTAAAATCAGTTATGTTACACGCGATTTTTTGTTTAAAGTGGTCAATTGTGTTATTTCTTTGGTAGCAAATATCAACGAACAAGAAACTACTCCCGGTTTTATTTCATATTGCCAAGGTCTGTCGTTTACTTTTGATAATTTAAGCTTTGGTGCAACAAATTATCATTGGGATTTTGGGGTAAATGGCGTTTCAACAGATGTGAGTACTGTTTTTGAACCAACTTATACTTTTCCAACTCCTGGTACTTACCACGTTATGTTGATTGCAAATCCCGGCTGGCCTTGCACAGACACAGCATACATAGATTTAATTCTTGATAATCCGTTTGAAGTAGATTTTACATTCTTAGACTCAACTTGTTTCAAAGACAATACACTTGATTTTTCTGGGGCTGTGGTTGTTGGAAATACAAATGCTCAATTCCATTGGGATTTTGGCCCGAATGCAACACCTCAAAATGCCAATACTGCAACGGTTAACAACGTAGCTTTTAATTCGCCATTTAACAATATTGTTAAATTGGTAGGAACGTACAACGTGTGTGTAGATTCTGTGATTAAACCAATCTTCTTTTACGAAGCACCTAACCCACAAATAGATTTTGAAACAGATCATGAATGCTTAGGCTTCACTCAACAATTTATCAATGCTTCTTCGGGGTCAATTTCTTATAGTTGGGATTTTGGGGTGAATGGCATTACTTCAGACGTAAGCACTGCCACTTCGCCTACCTACACTTTCCCCGCTCCGGGAACTTACAACATTACGCTCATTTCATCCAGTGCTCCAAACTGCTCGGATACAGTTGTGAAACCAATAACTATTTATGAGCCTCTTGTTGTTTCATTTACACACAACGATTCACTGTGTATCACTACAAATAGCTTTAACTTTGCAGGAAATGTATCAGGACCTCCAATAACTACATGGCAATGGGATTTTGGAAATCATGCGAATCCAAGTCAATCTGTAAACATCAATGAAAACGGTGTAGTATTTGACCAAGCAGGAAGTTTTCCTGTTACACTTACTGCTTCGTTTTTACAATGCAGTCAAACTGCACAATCTTCTGTCTATATTTACCCAATGCCATTTGCAGATTTCACGATTCGTGATGAATTGCGTTGTGTTCCATATCCCGCAGAATTTATTAACCTAAGCAGTTATCCCAGTCCATTGCTTTATAGTTGGGATTTTGGAGATGGGGGAGTAAGCAATGCGGAGAACCCTGTACATGTATATACAAATCCAGGAATGTATAGCGTTTCTCTTACTGCAATTTCTACTGTTGGTTGTGTAGATACTTTGTTGGTACTGAAGCAAGATTATTTAACCATTCATCCGAAACCAACTGCTGGATTCACTGTAGATAAGCCAATTACAACTATCTGTGATTCTCAAATTCAATTTATTGATGCTTCTGCTGATGCCACTGAAATTTGGTATTATGTAGATGAAGCTGCAACGCGTATTGATGGCGCAAATCCTTTTTACACCTATTACACTGATGGTATGCATTACCCTGTTCAAGTAGTTCAAAATCAGTTTGGTTGTACTGATACTGCGCGCACTCAAATTATTATTGAACCGTTCACAGTTTTTGTTCCAAACACGTTTACTCCCAACAATGATGCATACAACAATTGCTTTCAACCTCAAGTAGCATTGGAACCTGTAGAATGGGAATTGAAAATCTATGACCGATGGGGCGAAGTGATTTTTGTTTCTGATGATTATACGGCTTGTTGGGACGGAACGTACAAAGGAAAAAAATGTCAAGATGATATCTATATTTATGTAATACGCTACGTTTCTTGTTCGCCTGTTGCAAATGCTACCCAAATTGAAGGACACGTAACATTGCTAAGATAATTCACACCGATTGTTTACTTTTGCGCATGTTTTTGAACGAGGTCCAGAAAAAGTGGGAACAAGGCTTAGCCGAAATATACGATCAGCGAGAAGTGAAAAATATATTCTCTCTGGTTCTGGAAGACATGCTTGCAATTTCGAAGTCAGAGTTTTTGCTCAATAATCGTGCTTTGTTCCCAAATGAATTGACGTGTTTAGATGAGGTTTTTCTGCGTTTATCACACGGTGAGCCAGTTCAGCAAATTATTGGGTTTACATATTTTGATGATCTAAAAATCAGTGTTTCAAAAGATGTGTTGATTCCACGTCCAGAAACAGAAGAGTTGATAGCTTGGATTTGTGAACATGAAATTCCTGATTCTCCACAAATAATTGATTTGTGTACCGGTAGCGGATGCATTGCTTTAGCCTTGAAAAAAAGAATCCAAACTGCTAGTGTGTCTGGTATTGATGTGTCTGAATCTGCCTTGACTGTTGCAACTAAAAACGCTCAAAGTTTGCGTTTGAAGGTAGATTTTCATAAACACGATGTTTTAGGTAAAGATGAATTCTTAAACCAATACGATATCATGGTTTCCAATCCTCCGTACATTCCAGAAAATGAACAGCGTTTAATCGCTAAAAATGTGTTGATGTTTGAGCCATCGATTGCTCTTTTCGTTTCAAGTGCAGATCCATTATTGTTTTACAGGCGTATTGCGGAACTTGCTCAAGAGTCTCTCAAATCTTCTGGATTCTTATTCTTTGAAGTGCATGAATTGTTTGCTATACACGTAAAAGAAATGCTACAAAACATGGGATTTGTCGATGTAGAAATCAAGAAAGATTTACAAGAGAAAGACCGAATGATAAAAGCAAGAAAAGGAGAGTAGAATGGATAAAGTGATCGCTTTTCAAGTACCTGTTTCACACATCGATAAACCGAAAAAGTTTACGTTTCCATTTTATTATGAACCACATCCTTTATCAATTCTGGCTGCTGAACAAGTGCAAGATTATTTGATTGAAAATGAAGGCGTTCTGAAACATAATTTCGGACTTGATGGTTGGAATGAAGGCTTGGTTATCGGGAAAATGTTTGGAGTATTGGTGGTGGAAAAACCAACTGGTGAACTGGGGTTTTTAGCAGCATTTTCTGGTAAATTGGCAGATTCCAATGACCATGATTATTTTACGCCTGCTGTTTTTGATTTGCTGGATTCATCAGGATTTTTCAAAAAAGAAGAAAATGAAATAAATAAGTTAAATAAGGATATAGAATTGCTTGAAAATCAGTTAGATTACACTCAAAATGTTAAACTTAAAGCGGAATTAGAAAATACCTATGCTACGCATCTAGCCTTGTTAAAAAATCAAATTAAAAAAGAAAAGGAAAAAAGAAAGCTAACACGTCAACAACTGATGGCATCAAATGACAACTCTTCTATCGATGCTCGGTTAGAAGAATTGAGGCAACTTTCTTTAAAGGAACAATACCATTTAAAAGATTTTCAGAGGGCGCATAAAACCCAATTGTCGGACTTGGAAAGTAAAATTAATGCTCATAAGGCTTTGATTTCGCAGTTAAAAGAATTACGAAAATCACGTTCATTCAGCTTGCAAAACAAAATATTCGACTCCTATTCTTTCCTAAACAGCAAACATGTCAAGCGAAGCTTGTTGTCAATTTTTGCTAACTCAACAGACTCAAAACCTCCTGCCGGAGCGGGCGAATGTGCCGCACCTAAGCTGTTGCAATATGCTTTTCTTCATCAGCTAAAACCTATTTGTATGGCAGAATTTTGGTGGGGCGCGTCTCCAAAATCAGAAGTACGTGTGCATAAAAATTTCTACCCTGCTTGTAGAGGAAAATGCGAACCAATCTTGTCTCACATGCTCAGTGAGGTGGAAATGGATGAAAATCCAATGCTTCAGAACCCTGCTGAAAAGTTGAATTTGGAAATTATTTTTGAAGATGATTTTATTTTGGCGGTAAATAAACCAACCGAAATGCTTTCTGTACCAGGTAAGTCCATTTCAGATTCTGTGTATTTACGCATAAAACAACAATTCCCAAATGCAACAGGTCCGCTCATTGTTCATCGACTTGATATGTCAACATCCGGCATTTTGCTTTTAGCTAAAGATCTCGATACCTACAAGAAGTTGCAAGTTCAGTTTATCAAACGTAAAGTAGAAAAACGTTATTTAGCGTTGCTTGATGGGGTTTTAGTTGAAGACTGTGGAGAAATTAATCTTCCGTTGCGTGTAGATTTGGATGATAGACCTCGACAATTGGTGTGTCACGAACACGGTAAACCAGCACATACGATATGGGAAGTTGTACAAAGATTTAAGGATAAAACACTGGTTTATTTTTATCCTCAAACTGGAAGAACACACCAACTGCGGGTTCATGCAGCACATCCACTTGGTTTAAACACATCCATTGTAGGCGACGATTTGTATGGAAAAAAAGACAAGCGTTTATGTTTACATGCCGAAACCCTGATTTTTACACATCCAATATTTAAAACACGTATCAGCTTACAAGTAGATATCGATTTCTTGGCTGTGTGATTTATGTTGATAATTTCAATGTGTTGAGTAAATCAAAAACCTCTTTTCATACTTACTTTTACTTCGGAAACTGAATTTTGCATAAACAATGAATGAGCACCAGGCTAAACAACGGATAGATGATTTGTCGAATCAATTATCCATACATAACCACAATTATTATGTGGAAAGCAACCCTACAATTTCAGATTATGATTTTGACATGTTGCTGGAAGAATTGATTGCTCTGGAGAAAGAGTTCCCACAGTATGCAAGTGAGTCAAGCCCAAGCAAACGAGTAGGAGGTGATGTTACTAAAAAGTTTGCAACTGTGCCACATCGTTTTCCCATGCTATCACTTTCAAACACGTATTCTATTGAAGAAATTGTTGACTGGGAACAACGCTTAAAAAAGCTATCATCAAATCCCATACAGTATGTGTGTGAATTGAAATACGATGGAGTAGCAATTGGAATACGGTATGTAAATGGTGTGCTTACACAAGCCCTTACCAGAGGTGACGGTGTGCAAGGTGAAGATGTAACTTCAAATGTAAAAACCATTCGTTCTATTCCTTTGCAATTAAAGGGCGACTTTCCTGAGGATTTTGAAATTAGAGGAGAAATTATCTTTCCGCATGCTCAATTTGAAGCTTTGAATAAACAACGAGAAGATATAGGCGAACCTGTTTTTGCCAATCCTAGAAATACAGCATCAGGAACGTTGAAGTTACAAAACTCTAAACTTGTTGCAGAGCGTGGACTGGATTGTTTCCTATACGGTGTTTACAATGAAGAACAATCGGTAGACTCTCATTTTAAAAGTGTAGAGAAAGCCAAGGAATGGGGATTCAAAACACCTTCAATATCAAATAGATATATCGCTTTAGCAAATAGTATTGATGAAATCGAAGCATTTATCGCTTTTTGGGACAAAGAGCGTGCGAACTTACCGTTTGATATTGACGGAGTCGTCATCAAAGTAAACAGTTATGAAAGTCAATCTGAACTCGGTTTCACAGCAAAATCACCAAGATGGGCAATTGCCTATAAGTTTAAAGCAGAACGTGTTTCAACCAGATTAGAAAGCGTTGTTTATCAGGTCGGAAGAACTGGAGCCATTACTCCGGTTGCGAATTTGACCCCTGTTTCCTTGGGAGGAACTGTAGTAAAGCGGGCTTCTCTTCACAATGCAGATCAAGTAGAAAAATTAGATTTACATGAAAACGACGAGGTATACGTTGAGAAAGGTGGGGAAATTATCCCCAAAATTGTAGGCATTAACATCTTATCTAGAAAAGAAAATGCGCTGAGAATAAAGTTTATAGTAAATTGCCCTGAGTGTAATTCTCCTTTACATCGAACTGAGGGTGAAGCGCAACATTACTGCCTCAATGATTTAGCCTGTCCACCACAAGTAAAAGGGAGAATTGAACATTTCATCTCTCGAAAAGCAATGAACATTGATGGCATTGGTGCTGAAACAATCGATTTGTTTTTTCAACACAATTTGGTTCAGGATGTTGCAGATTTATTTCTATTACAATTCGATCAGATTGTGAATCTTGAACGCATGGCAGATAAGTCGGCAAACAATATACTGAAGGGCATTCAAGAATCAAAAAGTGTTCCTTTTGAACGGGTACTTTTTGCATTAGGAATTCGTTTTGTAGGGGAAACAGTGGCAAAAAAACTGGCAAACGCACTCGAAAACATTGACAACATTGCTCAGGCTAGTTTTGAAGAGTTAGTTGCCATAGATGAAATAGGCGAAAAAATTGCTTTGTCAATTCAGCATTATTTCAGTGATGAACGCACACAAACGCTGATTAATAGATTAAAGCATTTCGGATTGCAGTTTGAGGTGCAGAAAAAAGCGTTGAGTTCTACAAAGCTAGAGGGTAAAACATTTGTTGTTTCAGGAGTGTTTACTCATTTTTCACGAGATGAGATAAAGTTGAAGATTGAAGAAAACGGAGGAAAAAATGCTGGGTCGATTTCCACAAAAACAACATACGTGCTTGCTGGTGAAAACATGGGTCCTGCAAAATTGGAAAAAGCATCAGCATTAGGTATTCAAATCATTTCAGAAAAAGATTTCATCGATATGATTTCCTAACAAAGTGGACGAAATGGAGATTGAAAAAGATTGTTCTTTGCACATCTAATTTTTCAGTAATTTTACTGCCGCATTAAGACAAAAATACAGATGAATAAATTCAAGGGAACTGGTGTTGCGTTGGTTACACCATTTAATCAAGATATGTCGATAGACACCACTGCATTAAAAAGATTGGTAAAAGAGCAAATACAAGGTGGAACAGATTTTTTAGTGGTTCAAGGCACAACAGGTGAATCACCTACACTTTCAGCTTCAGAGAAGCAACTGGTTTTAAACACTGTGTTGGAAGAAAATAACGGGAAATTACCTGTTGTTTATGGAGTTGGAGGCAACAATACTGCTGCGTTAACTGATTCGTTTAAGTCCATTCCAAATGGAGTTGACGGCATCTTGTCCGTGACACCATACTACAATAAACCAACTCAAAAAGGCATGTTTGCTCACTATCAGAAATTGGCTGAAAGCACAGATTTGCCTATTATTTTGTACAATGTACCGGGAAGAACAGGGGTAAACATGTTGCCTGAAACAACTTTAGCATTGGCTGAGATAAAGAACATTGTTGCAGTAAAAGAAGCTTCTGGTAACATGGAGCAAATAATGGAAATAGCCCGAAACAGACCAAGTGATTTTTTAGTTCTTTCAGGTGACGATGCTATTACAATGCCATTGATAGCTTCTGGCATTGATGGTGTGATTTCTGTTGTTGCAAATTCATTTCCTGCACAATTTTCAAAAATGGTGCGTTTGTCATTAGATGGAAATTTTGCAGAAGCAAGAAAAATTCATTTTCAGTTGTTGCCTGTTACAAAAATGTTTTTTGCTGAAGGAAACCCGGGCGGAGTAAAAATTGCACTCGAAGAATTAGGCTGGATGAAGCCTTTCATGCGTTTGCCACTGGTTCAAGTTTCAGATAAATTGAAAGCAGAAATAATTATTGAAGTAAAAAAAATAACAAAATAGAACGGTATTTTGTTGAAAATAAATAGATTCGCAATAAATTGATTAAACAATGAAAAATAAATTCCTCCTAGGTTGCACTACACTCATGCTGATTTATGCTTGTGGTTCGGGTGAACAAAAGCAAGATATTAAGCTTGATAATACAGTTCAGACAGAAGAAACTGTTGATATTAACTACAACATACCATCACCATCAGAGCAGTTTGCTTTAATTGCTAAGATGGATGCCTTAAAAAATACTGCAATCCTTCATGATGCAGCAATGGCTGATAAATATGTGAAATCTTCTCAAAAAGCACTAAACTTTGGCGTTTACACTGCTGATGTGGCTTATTTGACTTCTTTCAATGAAACCAACAAATACCTTGGTTACTTTGGTAAACTTGAAAAACTTGGAACTGACATTGGTGTAGCAAAAGTTTTTGGAAGTGAGTTGGGCGAATTGGCTAAGAAATGGGATGGCAATGCAGATTCTCTTTTTAAATTAAGCGATGATATTTACAACCGTACATTCCAACAATTGATTGAAATTGATAAAGGGTCTGAACTTTCTTTGATGCTTGTTGGTGGTTGGATTGAGTCTATGCACTTGATGCTTGGAAGCTCTAAAGGCTTTGGAAAATCTCCTAAATTGGATCAAGCTTTGGCAGACCAAAAATTGGTTGCTGAAAACCTACTTGAGTTTATTATTAGTTACAAAGATGATGAGTCTGTAAATACCTATGTTGTTGAATTAGAGTCTATCATCACTATTTTTGACCAATTGGATTGTACTTCTTCAGATACCAAAGTGCAAAATGCAAATGGTAAATTAACGTTCTCTGGCGGAGATTCGTGCAAAATGACTCAAGCTTGTTTTGATGCTCTGTCAAAGAAAATTGCTGAAATCAGAAAGAACATTGTTAACGCTTAAATCAATCAATCATGAAACTAATTGTTACAACAATATTATTATTAGCTTTTTCTGCAACATACGCGCAATGCCCTTCTATTGAAGAGTTGTTGAAGAAAAGAAACATCAAAGATGAGTACAATTTAAACTCACAATCTAGAACCGGAGTTTTGGCACCAGAGCAGTCGTATGAAATGTCATTCATTGCTCACCCGGGGTTGGATTACCGCTTGACTACAATCTTGGCTGATGGAAGTCAGGGAACTTTGAACTATGAAATCTTTGAAATGGTTGTAGAAAAAAAAGTTGTTGATGGGAAAGAAACCTATAAAAAGACCAAAAAAGTGTTGGCTAAATCTGGCTCAGAAGCTTTAGAATTTTCTTCAGACAGCGCCCGTAAGATTTTTGTAAATGTTACCGTAAATGGTGGTGAAAAGAAAAAAATGTCTTGTGTTGCAGTGGTAGTTGAAACAAAACGTTCATTACGCACCGGATTTTAACGCCTTTTTTAATGAATATTAATGAAAGCCTCGTACCTTTGCGAGGCTTTTTTGATGATACGATGAATCTTTACCACAATATTAAACAGGCTTTATTACAAGCAAATACTATTGTAATTACCTCTCACAGATCTCCGGATGGAGATTCAATTGGGAGCTCGATGGCAATGTATCATTTGCTTAAAAAATGGAATAAAAATGTACAGGTAGTTCACCCGGATTCTGCTCCAGTTTTCTTGCAGTGGGTGCCAAATCAACATGATATCATAGTGTTTGAACAACATTCAGAAAAAGCCGCATCACTACTTAAAGATACTGAACTGATTCTGTGTTTGGATTACAACGAAGAATCTCGCGTTGGTGAAGAAATGATGCAAGTATTGGTTCAGTCTTCAGCAAAAAAAATCATGATAGATCACCATACGCATCCTTCAGATTTTTGTCAATTAATTTTGTCTGAAGTCTCCGCTTCTTCTACATGTGAATTGATATATAAGTGGCTGACTGAAATTGCTGAAACCAAGATTATTGATGAGTGCATAGGTACGTGTTTGTATTTAGGATTAATGACCGATACCGGATCTTTCCGTTTCCCTTCAGTAAGTTCATTTACACATCAAATGGCAGCAGATTTAATTGCTAAAGGAGTAAAACACTACCAAATACACGAGGCAGTTTTTGACACAAACACGATTGATAGAATTAAATTACGTGGTTATGCTTTGTCTGATAAATTAGTGTGCTTATCTAATTTACCGGTTGCATACATTTCTTTAGAAGAACAAGAGCTAAAAAGGTTTAACTACCAAAAAGGAGATACTGAAGGCTTAGTAAATCAAATATTAAGTGTTCAAGGCATTGAAATGGCTGTTTTGTTTATGGAAAATGATGGGAAAATAAAAATTTCATTTAGATCCAAAGGAGATACTTTTGTCAATGAAATGGCAAAAAAGCATTTTAGTGGCGGCGGACATGTTTACGCCTCTGGAGGTGTTTCTTTTGATTCGATGCAACAAACAGTTGAAAAATTCGTAACCCTTGTTAAAGAATACGTTT
>JBDHXR010000079.1:0-13791 GCA_039810825.1 Fluviicola sp. | reverse complement strand
TTAAGCAAATTGTCAACAAAGCGAAACGGGTAAATCCGGATGTATATGTTGCGGTAATAGGTTGTTATGCACAATTGAAACCTGAACAAATAGCTTCAATTCCAGGAGTATCTATGGTGCTTGGAGCGAATGAAAAATTCAACATCGTAGAACATATTGAAGCATTAGAGGCAGAAAACTTCAGTGCAAATGAAGCTATTGTAAAATTTGACAGTATAAAACGAACTACTGATTTTATCCCTTCTCATTCAAGAGGAGATAGAACCCGTTCTTTCCTGAAAATACAAGATGGCTGTGATTATTTTTGCACATTCTGCACAATACCATTGGCAAGAGGAAAAAGCAGAAATGCATCTTTGGCAGACACCTTGAAAGAAGCAGAAAAAATTGCTACTACAGAAATTAAAGAAGTGGTTTTGGCAGGTGTAAACATAGGAGATTTTGGTCAAGGCGGTGAAGAAACTTTTTTTGATTTAGTGAGAGGACTTGATGAGATTTCGGGAATTGAGCGATTTAGAATATCTTCCATTGAACCTAATTTACTGACAGACGAAATCATTCATTTTACCTTGAATGAATCACAACGTTTTGTTCCACATTTTCATATTCCCTTGCAATCTGGAAGCAACAGAGTGTTGAAGGCAATGAGAAGAAAGTATCTTCGTGAATTGTTTGCCGAACGTGTAACTCATATCAAATCAATCAATCCGGATTGTGCAATTGGCGTTGATACCATTGTAGGTTTTCCGGGGGAAACGGATGAAGAATTTATGGAAACAGTTGAGTTTTTAAAAGAATTGGATGTTTCATACTTACACGTGTTTACGTATTCCGAACGTGCAAATACAACTGCTGTTAAACTTGGCGAAAGTGTGCCGCATGATGTGCGCGCAGACAGAAGTAAACGCTTGCATATACTTTCTGATAAAAAGAAACGAGCTTTTTATGAATCACAAGTGGGAAAAATAAAAACGGTACTTTTTGAACAAGATAATGATGAAGGATACATTCATGGGTTCACTGAAAATTATGTGAAAGTAAAATTTCCTTATCATGAAGATTTGGTAAATACAATTGCTGAAATAAAATTGACTGAGATTGATCGAGATGGATTGATGAAATGTGAGCTTATTAACGCAACAAGTTCACATGACCAACTATCCGGTAGCGCTCGCCTGTAAATAACTCACCGTATTCAATTTTCCAAGTGTAAACTCCATCTGGACAAGGTTTTCCAAGGTAAGTTCCATCCCACATTGTTGACAAGGCATCTCCGTTGTATATTCGCTCTCCCCAGCGGTTGTAAATCTCCATTTGAAAGCCTGTGATATTTATCCCCAAAGCAAAAAACTGTTCATTTTTACCGTCATTATTCGGAGTGAAAGTATTCGGTACGTATATTAGTGCATCGTATGCCACATTCATTTCATCACTGGCAGAACACCCATTTGTATCGTAAATGGTTACCGTAAAAGTCATTGGCTGATTGGGATGTGTTGTTGGGTCTGGACACGTATTACATGATACAAATTCAGTTGGAGACCACACATAAAGAACAGCACTTTCAGAAGTTGCACAGAGTTGAACGGTTTCATCCATGGTGGCAATGATATCCGGACAAGCATACACTACAGGTTTAGGATAGGTATTGATAAAAACGGTGTCTTTCCCTACACATCCATAAGTGTCTGTACCAGAAACCACATAATACGTTGGTTCAGCCGGGTTTGCAGTAACCGAAGACCCATCAGTAAGTAAATAGCCAACAGTAGGGCTCCAACTATATGCAACTGCACCGCTCGCAAACATAAACACGGGTTCAGCAGGACAAACAATGGTGTCATTTCCAGCAACAACAGTGGGTGTGTGAATTTCAATATAAACACTGTCTCTTACTGTGCCACAGGTATTTGAAAAATCACAATAATAATACTGGTTGTTTTGCGTATTTATGGATACAGTTGAAGAATTAGTTGGACTAATATTGTTTGTTGGAGACCACGAATAGCTTGTTGCACCAGATACTGAAATTTGAATATTGCCCCCAAAACAATACAAAACCGAATCGGGCATAATTGGTTGTGGCATTGCAGTATCTACAAATATTGTAACAGTATCTGTAAATGAGCAACCGTTTATTTGAGTTCCTTGAGCAATGTAAGTAATCGAATTTAGCGGAGTAGAAATGGGGTTTAAGCTTGTAGCATTATCAAGAAATGTTGGTGGAGACCAAGTTATTTGGTTTGCACCGTTTGCAAACAATGGAACAATATTCCCGACACAAATAGTAGTGTCGTTTGAAATAGATGCGCTACCATTGTTTACAAGTACTTGCACAAACACAGTGTCTGTACCACAACTATCAGAAATGATGCATGAGAAATTGGTGTTTTGTACAACCGTTGCCATTGGGTTAGGAATGTTTGCATTGTTTAAAAATTGAGCAGGTTGCCAATGGTATGTTGAACCACCATACGCTTCCATTTGTACAGGTACACTTGGACATGTATTTACTGTTGGATTGATTACTCCTCCGTTAAAGTCGCCAATATTCACTTGAAAAATAACTGTATCGGGCTCAAAACAATGAGCTGAATCACTCACAATCAATGAAACGGTATATTGTCCCGGGCCAGCATAAGCATGAGAAGGATTAATAAGGTTAGAAGTATGCCCATCGCCAAAATTCCAGTTAAAAATATTTCCATTTGAACTATTGTTTGAAAACACAACAGGAAGAGGCATACAAACATAAGATGTAGGTGTTGTAACCAGCGCCTCAATTGTGTTTAATTCAAATTTAAATGCTGCAAGGTTACAGTTAAAACTCGGGTTACTGGTGGACCATGCTCCTGGCGTAGTTGTGAATCCAAAGTTGTTTCCACCACAAGCTCCGCAAACTGCATGATAAATGTTTCCATTTTTATCGAAACGACTTGTGCCACCATCTACATGATTGTATGAACTAGAAGTTCCACCAATAAATGTAGCATATTCCAGACTTGTAGCGTCTTGACTAAGCACACTTAGCCAAAAATTGTTTCCGGTTGTGTTAGATTGGTAGGCGCCTGCAGTAATAGGCATTCCGTTTGTGGTGCTGTGTGTTGCGCCTGGTGAGTAAGATACATTGACACTACCTCCCCAACCAGCTAAATATATTTCATTGCAGTTAGACACTAAAAATGCAGTTGGCGATATATCAACATAACCCGACCCCGAACCTATTCGAGTTGACCATAAAAGGCTACTCAAATTGTTTGAAAATTTGGCAACAAACTGACCTGAATTTGGATTGTTGTATTTTCCTGGAGTGATGGGGATACTGCCTACAGATTGCCCATAAATCAGTACGTTGTTTGATTGGTCAAGTTGAACAAAAAATGCTTGGTCGTATAAATTTGTACCAAAATACGTCCCATTCAATACCATTCCGGTTGTAGAACTCATTTTCATAATATATGCATCAACTATTCCACCATTGTATGACAATGAATACCCTGTTGTAAAGGGCATGGTTGGTGAGCTGGTACCACCAGTCACAAATAAATCACCGCTTGAAGAAATTTGAACACTATTTCCTGAGTCAAATGAAACACCGCCTACAAATGTTGACCAAAGCATGGTGCTTAGGCTGCTGTTCATTTTAAATACAATAATATCTTGTGGCCCCTGCAAACTACTTTGAAAGGCATTAACAGTTGGGAAATTAATAGATGCAGAAGAACTCGTAACATAAACGTTGCCGTTGTTTACAATGATTTCTCCCCTAAACGGATCTCCGTAATTGTAATACAAATTTCCTTGGCTTATACCATCGGTACCAGAACCACCAACGAAAGTAGAGCCAATCAATCCCGACCCAGCAGCATTGAAATGGGTAACATAGATATCTGCACCACTGTTAAAACCAAATTCATTGATTGAGACTGCAGGGCCTCCATTGAAACTAACGTCAAAACTACCTGCTGTTACTGGGAAGTCAGCAGAACTTGTAACACCCATCACAAACAATTCATCATTCTCATCTACATACATGCTGTGTATAGATTCGTTTTCAGTACCACCTAAAAAAGTTGAGTAGATTAAATTTGTTCCTGTAGCATTAAATTTGGTAATTGCCACATCAAAACCATTCATTGCATAGGTTTGACCATTCCATACATACGTGTAATTCACACCACCGTTGTACGTAACATCAAACGCGCCAACTGTTGTAGGATAAGATCCAGCGCCAGTAAACACGATGCCACCTGCATATAGATTTCCGTGTTTATCGGGCGTTGCCGACATTCCCCAATTATCCATAGTTGATCCTGTAAATGTGGAAAACACAATGTTTGGGTCAATAATTAATGTATCATTGGAATTGTATCCGTTTGGAAATTTGTAACTCACTATATTTTCTTGCAAATCAAAGACAATTGAAACGACTGTTTTTTTTCCATTTCTAATTGTCCATGCAACAGGTTTTTCCTCAATAATTTCACCGAATTCAGTAGTTGTAATTAATTCTCCTTCTCTGAGCTGAACTTTTGTTGCGCCTTCAATTTTTGTTCGAATCTGTTGCACATCAATCCCAGGATTTACTTGATATTCGTACTTGATGTTGTTTTCTTTTCCGAAAACAGAAAAATGAATTCCCGGATACACATTTTTGTAAGATACTTCATGTGTACTGTGAACTTTTCCTTTCCACTTGCTTTCGTCCTTCCCTTGAAAATAATTTTGGTAATAATCGGTTTGTTTGCCTTCTGTTTTTACGCCATTCCATTTGGAGTCAAGCAACAATGATTTCACAACATGGCATCGTATTTTGTTTTGCTGTTCATCTGTGTGCTGGTGATGACCGCCTATGTTTTCATGAAATACATACGTAAAGCCTTCGTTGTTGAGCAACAATTCACCTTGATTTAACCCTATTTTATAGTCAATTTTGGAATCCCATTGTCCTTTATTTGGGTGCAAAAGTATTGCCTGCTGTTGTGAAAAAACAACAGGAAAAACTGAAAAACAAGCGAATGTAATAGCAATACGCATTTAACGAATGTACAAAATTCTAATCGAAACAACAAAACAACTTGTTGTAATCCATCTTCATTATCTATTAAACGGTTTTTTTAAGAAAACGTTGTTTTTTTTTAGTGAATCGATTTAGATTCTTTAATTTTGCAGTAAGATTTTTCATCATGAGCGACGCAATAAAACACGAATGTGGTATAGCACTGATTCGATTAAAAAAACCCTTACAGTTTTACTTGGATAAATACGGAACAGCTTTTTATGCCCTCAACAAGTTGCATTTATTGATGGAAAAGCAACACAATCGTGGTCAAGATGGGGCAGGAGTAGCAAATATTAAGTTTGATATGGCGCCCGGTGAAAGATACATTTCAAGATACCGAAGCATAGATTCTAAACCTATTCAAGATATATTTTCTTACATAGGGAAAAGATTTCAAGAAATTGAAGATGAGAATCCGGCTTTGTTGAAAGATGTAAATTACCTTAAGAAACATGCAGGGTTTACCGGAGAATTGTTTTTAGGACATTTGCGTTACGGTACTTTTGGAAGAAATTCGATTGAAAGTTGTCATCCATTCCTACGCCAAAACAACTGGATTACTAGAAACTTGGTTGTGGCAGGAAATTTCAACCTTACCAATGTTGATGAACTATTTGATGTGCTTTTGAACTTGGGGCAACATCCAAAAGAAAAATCTGATACAGTTACAGTTCTTGAAAAAATCGGTCACTTTTTAGATGTAGAAAATGAAGAGTTGACAAAGAAATACCAAGCCTTGGGATATAACAGTCAAGATATTTATCAAAAAATAGCTGAAAACATTGATGTTCCTTCTATTTTGAAAAAAGCATCTGAAGTGTGGGATGGAGGGTACGCAATGGCTGGGTTGTTTGGTCATGGTGATGCTTTTGTATTGAGGGATCCGAATGGCATCAGACCAGCATTTTTTTATGAAGATGAAGAAGTGGTTGTTGTGGCTTCAGAAAGACCGGTCATACAAACCGCATTTAATCTTAAATACGACCAAATTCAAGAACTGACTCCCGGCCACGCGTTGATAATTAAGAAAAATGGTTCTGTGTCAGAAGTTGAAATTAACACTCCACGAGCACCTAAAAAATGTTCATTTGAGCGAATATATTTTTCCAGAAGCAACGATATTGACATATACAAAGAACGCAAAAATTTAGGACGAAACATTGTGCCTCATGTGTTGAAGACAATAGATTTTGACCTTGACAATTCTGTTTTTTCTTTTATTCCAAATACTGCTGAATCTAGCTTTTACGGGATGATTAAAGGACTGGAAGATTATTTGAATGAAGAAAAGTACAAGCAAATATTAGCTATTGATGGCAAGCCAACCCCCGAACAACTTCGTGAAATTTTGATGCGTAGAGCACGTATTGAGAAAATAGCAATCAAAGATGCTAAAGCTAGAACATTTATTACGCAAGATGATGCTAGAGATGACATGGTAGCTCAAGTTTATGATGTTACTTATGGATCTGTCATTCGAGAAAAAGACAATTTGGTAGTAATAGACGACAGCATTGTTCGAGGAACAACATTGAAGCAGTCAATTTTGAGAATTTTGAACCGTTTAGGACCAAAGCACATCATTGTTGTTTCTTCTGCGCCACAAATCCGTTACCCCGATTGCTATGGGATAGACATGGCAAAAATGGGTGAGTTTATAGCCTTTGATGCAGCAATCACATTGTTGAAAGAATCGGGCAGACAAGAAATTATCGACAATTGTTATAGAAAATCAAAAGAACAAGAAAATCTACCCAAAGAACAGATTGTGAATTACGTGAAAGAAATATATGCACCTTTCACAGATGAAGAAATCTCAGCTCAAATTGCAAAAATGCTTAAACCAGATTCTATTAGTGCTGAAGTTTCAATTGTATTCCAGACTGTAGAAGATTTACACAAGGCTTGCCCGAATCATACCGGAGATTGGTACTTTACCGGAGACTATCCAACTCCTGGTGGAAATAAAGTAGTGAACAAAGCATTCATCAATTACATAGAAGGAAAAAATGTGAGAGCATACTAATCACTCATGCAAAGGAAACCTACAGTTGTTTTTGTTTATTTATTGGGGACATACATTATTCTCCAGTTCCTTTGGTGGGGTTACCACTTAATTGATTTAACAAGACTCAAGGAGGGAAGTGATGAGGCAATTCAAAAACGAATTGTAATGATTATTAGTGAAGGAGTTGTTTTTCTGACACTCTTACTTGTTGGGCTTTGGAAAATCAAAGATTCAATTCGCAAAGAAATTCGAATCGCAAAACAGCAGACAAATTTCATGCTTTCTGTAACCCATGAACTAAAAACTCCACTTGGAGCTACCAAATTGTACCTTCAAACATTGCTTAAACACAAACTTCCTGATGAAAAGAAAAGCGAGTTGTTGAATAAAGCTTTGGAGGAATCAAATCGGCTGGAATTATTGGTTGAACAAATATTAATAGCATCTCGTCTAGAGCAAGAAGACATGCCAAAGCATCTTTCATCTTTTTCACTACACGAGTTTTTAGCAACGATTCAACAAATACAACAAAGTAGAACTGAAATGATGATTCATGTTTCCCAATTTGAAGACATTACATTAATTTCTGACCAGGAATTGCTCACTTATGTGTTGAATAACTTAATAGAAAATGCAAACAAATATGCTTATTCTGAAAAAGGTATTGAAATTCAGGTTTTTGTAAACGATGTTTCTGTTGTTATTTCTGTTCGTGATTTTGGAAAGGGAATAGCCAAAGGACATCAACACACTTTATTTCGTAAATTTGTAAGAATAGGCAATGAAGAAACACGCTCTGCAAAAGGAACTGGTTTGGGGTTGTACATAGCTAAAGAAGCCGCAAAAAAATTAGGAGGTGATTTGACCTATAAAAACACAAACGAACCTGGAGCTTGTTTTCAAATACATTTACCACATGAAAAATAAACAAAAAGTTGGTTTAATAATTTTAGATGGTTGGGGCATAGGTGACCAGTCTAAATCTGACGCAATATTTAACGCTTCTACTCCTGTTATGGATGCTTTATTGGATACTTATCCGAAAAGCACGTTAATTACATGCGGAGAAGCGGTTGGTTTACCTGAAGGTCAAATGGGAAATTCAGAAGTTGGTCATTTGAATATTGGTGCTGGACGAATTGTTTACCAAGAATTAACTCGAATCAATAAGGCTATTCGCGAAGGTGATTTTTTTAAAAACAAGACCTTGATTCAATGTTTTGAAAACGCAAAAAATAAGAATCAAAAGGTTCATTTGATTGGATTAGTTTCTGAAGGTGGCGTGCATAGCTCACAAGCTCACCTTCATGCATTGTTAGACATGGCACATCAATACGGACTAGAAGATGTTTGGATCCACGCTTTTACTGATGGAAGAGATTGTGACCCTAAAAGTGCAAAAGGGTTTATTGAAAACTTGCAAAATCAGATTTCAAAGTCAACCGGAAAAATTGCCACGGTTGTAGGTAGATATTTTGCAATGGACAGAGATAACCGTTGGGAACGAATCAAAATTGCTTATGACGCCATGGTAAAAGGCTTTGGCCTCCAATCTGATGACATATTGAATTCTATTGAAGAAAGTTACCAAAATGGTGTAACAGATGAATTTATTAATCCTATTGTGTCCAGTGCAACTGACGGTAGGATAACTGATGGAGATGCGGTTATTTGCTTTAATTTTAGAACGGATAGGCCACGAGAAATCACTACAGCATTAAATCAACGAGCTTTCCCAGAATACGAGATGAAACCGTTGAGTTTGAGTTATTTCACCATGACAAACTATGACGATAAATTTAAAAATATACACGTAGTATATGAAAAAGACAACCTAAAAAACACGCTTGGAGAAGTAGTAAGTAAGTTGGGAAAATCACAAGTACGCATTGCAGAAACCGAAAAATACCCTCATGTTACGTTCTTTTTTAGCGGTGGAAGAGAAAATGAATTTCAGGGTGAAAGTAGAATCTTGGTGAAATCTCCTAAAGTTGCTACGTATGACTTACAACCAGAAATGAGTGCCATTGAAGTGAAAGACAGAATACTTGAAGAGTTCAATCACAATGCACCAGATTTCTTTTGCTTAAATTTTGCAAATCCTGATATGGTTGGTCATACAGGAGTATATTCAGCAATTGTAAAGGCTGTTGAAACAGTAGATACTTGTTTAGGCGAAATTGTTGAAAAAGCTATTGAACAAGATTATGAATTGGTCATTATTGCAGATCATGGAAACGCAGATTTTGCAATAAATTCTGATGGCACACCAAACACTGCACATTCGTTGAACCCGGTACCCATAATTTTGGTTACCAAAGATAAACACATTACCATGAATAGCGGAATCTTGGCAGATGTTGCCCCAACGATATTAAGTAGAATGCAAATTGCGTCTCCTATTGAAATGACAGGTAAAAATTTGATTCGATTTTAAGGATAAAACCTCCTATTTGCTTTGATGCAAGTAATATTGCGTTATTACTTTTTTGCTTTGTGTAATTTTCCTTTTTTCGAGTAAATGCATAAACAAAAGAAACAATCTAAGCTTGGGTTAGAATAAAAAAAAACAGGGAAAAATTTTTCCCTGTTTAAGTTCGTTGAAATTGAAATTATCTAACCAATTGAATAAATTGTTGACCTTTCACTTCTTTATTTTTCAAGCCTGTTAATGTATATTGCAAGAAGTATATACCATCAACAGCTGGATTCCCATTGATTTTACCATCCCAGAAAGGAGCTGCGGCAGTGCCCTCAAATACCTTGTTACCCCATCTGTTTGTAATGGTTAATGTTACAGACACCGTATTTACAGTTGTAAGCATATAAACATCGTTGTCTTTATCTCCATTTGGAGTGAAAATATTTGGAATAATCGCACTAGGCTCTGGATACTCACAAGATCCATCATCTACTGTAGCATTAGGGTCGTAATTGTCAGCATCGCCATCTGTACAACCACAATTTGAGATTGTAATTGAAGCGTATGCTGTATCTCTACAAGGTCCATTGATAGCAATCAACATTACTTGATCATTTACAGTGTAAGTACGAGTTTGAGAACTTGTGTTTGTAGTGTTTACAACATCACCAGGGCCAAAATCCCAAACGTAAGACGTAGCATTTTGACTGTTGTTTGTAAATGTTACGGTATATGGATTACAACCAGAAGAACTTGACGGAGTAATTTGAGCAATTGGTGCAGGCTCACTCGTCAATAATATTGAATCTTGAACAGAACAAACATTATCTGTGATTGTGAAATAATACCAACCTGGTCCAATGTTTTGAAGAACTGTTGCATTTATTGTATTTGGTCCATTGATACCAGGACCTTGCCATAAATAAAGTGGTTGACCTGTCATTCCTATTCCGGCACCACTTACTGCACCATCTGGTGAACAAGCCGAAGCCATATATTGAATCATTGTGTCAATAGCCAAGGTTTGATTCATGGTAACATAAGCTGTATCCGTACCGGAGTTACCACATTGGTCAACTACATTGACTACATAAGGAATGGTTCCGTTTTGAGTGATAGGAACATAGGCGGTATCATTCACTTGATTTTGATATGTCCATGTGAACGTATACGGAGGGAAACCTCCACTTGCAGTTGCTGAAACCAAAACAGAATCATTGGCACACAGCACTGTAGGGTTTGTGGCATTTACAGGAATTGTAAACTGATCCAAAATAACAAGCGTTCCAACAGTAACTATAGTATCACCACAAGGGGAAACTGTATACACTGTGATAATTACTGTTTCTGGTCCTTCTGTTAAGCCATCCGCAAAAGGAGTTAATGTAAGTATAATGCTGTCTTCACCAGGTAAAAAAGTAATTGGATTCGTTAAATTGTTGTAATCTGTACCTTGTGTTGCAGTTCCACCAATTGTGTAGTTTACAACTAAGGTATCTCCAGTTGCACTCACAGGGCGCGTAAAAATAAATTGTGCATCCGTACAGTTTTCAATAACTGTTGTATCTCCCGAAACAGTTGCTACAGTTACATCTACAACATCTGACGAGAAAGATCCTCCTTCTAGAAACACCCCTGTATCTAAGACTCCATCATTACAATCTGCAATTGCAAATTTGAAATGATATGTTTCACCACATTGCACTGGAAAAACAATTTCAATAGGTACAGTTATACCATTCAAGGAATGACCAACTGGTGTTCCAATGTAGTACTGACTGTTTAGTCCTGGGTGGATTGTGGAAATAGTTATCGGTAAGGTTGAATTTGGGACTAGTGCTAAATTGGTATTTGTATAATTACCTCCACCTGGATTTGGACCAGTAAGATAAAATCCAAAAGCGTCATTATACTGAGTGTTTATCCAAGTAGTGTATTCTTCAGAACCAAAAACAAATCTAAATTTCACAGTGTCACCTAATGGAATGAAATCGAATTGAAGAACTGCTGCATCTTGAGTAGAAGTAATAAAACCCGCATTTGGATTTGTTGAAACTGATTGAGCCGTTGCCAGAATCATTGCATCTCCTGGACCTGAATAATCGGTAGAAGGGTTTCCACTTGGGACCAATGTGTTAACATTTCCTGAAGACATAACAATACCTGTTGGTAAAGCAATATTTGAACCCGAAGCATTGAAACTTCCAATTTGGTTAGGGTCTCCGCTAAACGTAATATTAAAAGCGGATACTCCATTTCCAATTAGAATGTTTTGAACTAAAGATGCTGCTGTTTGACCAGTTTGAACTGTAAGCTGAGAAAAAACAACAGTTGAAAGTGTTAGTGTAAAAAGAACTAAAAGAGAAGAAAATAATTTCATATTTCGAAGTGTTTTTTTCATAGACAAACATACAAGTTAAAAAGTTGCATGGAGAACAAAATAATACTTTTTTACAAAATCGATTTTGGTAAATCAATTCAATTAATAATATGTAATTTAAGCCCCAAATATTAAGTTAGAAATACTATGCAAACAACACAAGCACACATTCAATCTTCAAAAGACCGTTATTTACAAGAGCTAATAGATTTACTTAAAATTCCAACCATTTCTGCAGATAGCAATTACGCAGCAGATGTTATGAAAGGTGCTGAAAAAGTGGCTGAGTTTTTACGAAAAGCAGGTGCTGAAAACGTAGAAATTTGCGAAACTGCAGGGCATCCTATTGTGTATGCTGAGAAAATGATTGATCCAACTAAACCAACTGTTTTAGTTTATGGGCATTACGATGTTCAGCCCGCTGACCCAATCGAATTATGGACTTCACCTCCATTTGAACCAGTCATCAAGAACACAGAAATACACCCTGAAGGGGCAATTTTTGCTCGTGGAGCATGTGATGATAAAGGTCAAATGTTCATGCACATAAAGGCTTTTGAATCCATGTTGGCCACTGGTGAATTGCCGTGCAACGTTAAATTTATGATTGAAGGCGAAGAAGAGGTTGGTTCAGCTAATCTTGGTGTTTTCTGCAAAGCAAACAAAGAGAAATTAAAGGCGGACATTATTTTAGTTTCAGATACAGGAATGTTGGCAAATGATGTTCCTTCCATTACTACTGGTTTAAGAGGTTTAAGTTACGTAGAAGTTGAAGTAACCGGATCAAACCGCGATTTACATTCAGGATTATATGGAGGTTGTGTTGCAAATCCAATAAACGTATTGACAAAAATGATTGCGTCCTTGCACGATGAAAACAATCGCATTACAATTCCAGGTTTTTATGCGGATGTGATAGAATTGAGCTTAGAAGAGCGTGCTGAAATGGCAAAAGCACCATACAATGAAGAAGCCTATAAGAAAGCATTGGATATTGATGCAGTTTATGGAGAAAAAGGATATTCTACAATGGAAAGAGGCTCCATTCGTCCAACTCTTGATGTTAATGGAATTTGGGGAGGATATACCGGCGAAGGGGCAAAAACGGTTATTGCTTCTAAGGCATTTGCAAAAATATCTATGCGCTTGGTTCCCAATCAAGACCCTGAGAAAATTACAGATTTATTTCAAAAACATTTTGAATCAATTGCTCCAGCCGGGGTGCGAGTAGTTGTTAATCCGCATCATGGTGGCGAACCTGTTGTTACTCCAATTGATTCTATCGCATATAAAAGTGCTTCAAAAGCATACGAAAAAACATTTGGCAAAACACCTATTCCTGTTCGAAGTGGAGGAAGTATCCCAATTATAGCTTTGTTTGAAAAAGAGTTGGGTTTAAAAACGATAATGATGGGCTTTGGTTTGGATTCAGATGCGATTCATTCGCCAAATGAGCATTACGGATTATTTAATTTTTACAAAGGAATTGAAACCATTCCATATTTCTTTCATTATTACAGTGAAGCAATGAAGTAAGTATGAAATGTTTATTTATGGTATTGATGGTAGTGGGAGTGTTGTCATGATGTGATTTCGATGAAACAGAAATCAATGGTGTATCCAATTTCAAGCTAGGGAAACTAGAAGGTAAAAATATAGATGTATCTTTTGATGCACAAATATTGAATGATAACACATACAACATCAAGATAAAAAGCGGAAAACTAAATGTCAGTGCCAACGGAATTGATTTGGGTGTAATTGATTTAAGTCAGAAAATAAAACTGATTAAGAAATCTGAAAACAAATATCAAGTATTTTTGAAAGCAACACTTGCAGACGGAATCTTACTAAAGATACCACGATTAGCAACAGCATCTACTTATGATTTACGTTTGGAAGGCACTGCAAGAGCTAGT
>JBDHXR010000078.1:0-13998 GCA_039810825.1 Fluviicola sp. | reverse complement strand
AAAAATACGCATTGTACGTACCATGACGGATAATGACGAAGGCAAATTTGTGGCAGATACCATTCAGGAACAAAGGCTCCGCAACCATTATAATAATAAGGATTTTGCCATCTTGTACCGCACCAACGCGCAAAGCCGTGCTTTTGAAGAAGCGCTTCGCCGCATGTCCATACCGTACACCATTTATGGCGGCATCAGCTTTTACCAGCGTAAAGAAATTAAAGACCTTGTGGCCTACCTGCGTCTGATTATCAATCCCCGCGATGAAGAAGCGCTGAAGCGCATCATTAATTATCCCGTTAGGGGAATTGGTAAAACTACTCTTGATAAAGTGATTTTGCTGGCGAACACCCACAATGTAACAATGTGGGAAATTTTACTCAACGCCCCTCAGTTGGGTTTCAGAAGCGGTACGCTTGAAGCCATCAATGAGTTTGTGCTCATGATCAAAAGCTTTCAAAGCATGCTTCAAAAACAAAATGCTTACGATGTGGCCTTTCATGTGGGCAAACAAACGGGGCTGGTTAAAGAACTGTTTAATGATAAAAGCACAGAAGGTTTGCAGCGGTACGAAAATATTCAGGAACTGCTAAACTCAATAAAAGAGTGGGTGGAAAGCCCTGATAATGAAAGCGGTGAAGTAATTGACAAAAGCCTGGGCGCATACCTACAGCAAATAACACTGCTTACTGATGCCGATGAAAAAGATCCTGATGCAGATACCGTAAAACTTATGACCATACACGCTGCTAAGGGATTGGAATTTTCATGCGTTTTTGCCGCAGGACTTGAGGAATCTCTTTTTCCTAATGCTATGGCCATTAATACCCGCGAAGAACTGGAAGAAGAAAGAAGGCTGTTTTATGTGGTAATAACCCGCGCCAAAAAAAAGCTGTGGATTTCCTATGCCAACACGCGCTACAAATTTGGAACCCTCGTACAAAACGAACCCAGCCGCTTTATCAATGAATTGCCGGAGAATTACCTTGACAGATCTTTTGAAGGCGGTGGTGCAAAAATGTCATCTTCATTTGGCTTTGGTTCTTCTGCTTTTAACCGTATGAGCGGCAGTGGTGCCTGGAGCTCGCAAAAAAAAGCTGCGGGTGATGCTGAAAAAAAATATGGGCCACCTCCTGGAAAAAAATCCACACCTTCTTACCTACCCCCAAAGCAGGAACATAAAGTGGTAGAGCATATACCTACTGAAGGATTTACGCCTAGCGATATTTCTCAATTGGCTGCCGGCCACAAGGTTGAGCATCAAAAGTTCGGTTTTGGAAAAGTGATTAAAATAGAAGGTGCTGCACACAATCCTATGGCTTTTATTCAATTTGAACATAACGGGGAAAAAAAGATTTTACTTAACTACGCACGCCTGCGAATTGTTGAATAATCTTATTAATAAAGATTTTTGGGACGACCGATGGAAAAATCAGCAGACTGGTTGGGATATTGGATACGCATCTCCTGCTATCATTGATTATATGAGAGGAGAAGAGAATAAAAACATCAAAATATTGATTCCTGGTTGTGGAAATGCGTATGAAGCAAAAGCCCTCATTGATTTAGGTTTCACCAATATTACATTGATTGATATTTCTCCAACATTGGTTGAAACTGTACAGCGTAAATATAAGGGAATTAAGCAGATACATGTGAAGTGTGAAGATTTTTTTGAATTAAATGAAAAATATGATTTGGTAATTGAACAAACATTCTTTTGTGCTTTGGACCCTATACTTAGAAGAGAGTATGTGACTAAAATGACAGATGTTTTGACTGATTCTGGCAAAATTATCGGGCTGATGTTTGATGTCCAATTTGAAAAACCAGGACCTCCTTATGGGGGTTCATCTGCAGAGTATTGGAATTTGTTTTCTGATTATTTCACGATTTCAAAAATGGAAATAACGGATCAAAGTATTGCTCCACGTAAAGGAACTGAATTGTTTGTTGAATTAATAAAGAAATAATATGTTGAAGCAGTTTGTTAAAAGATTCAAGCTAGAAATTATTGGAGCAGTGATCGGCACTATTGCAGGATACGCTTATTGGAAATTTGTAGGGTGCGCTTCCGGAACATGTGCAATTACTTCTAAACCTTTAAATAGTTCGTTGTACGGAACATTGATGGGGGCTTTATTCTTTTCTATGTTTAAAAAACAAAAACCAGAATCCAAATGAAATTCAAAGAGCATATTAATCAGAATAAACCAGTTTTAGTTGACTTTTTTGCCACATGGTGTGGTCCATGTCAAACAATGGCGCCAATATTAGAAGACGTTAAAAAAAGGTTGGGAGATAAAATATCTATCCTGAAAATAGATGTTGATAAAAACCAACAGACTGCAGCAGTGTTTCAAATTAGAAGTGTCCCCACACTAATTTTGTTTAAAAATGGAAAGATATTATGGAAACAAGCTGGCTTGGTTCCTGCGAGTGAACTGGAAAAAATATTAAAACGGAATATTTAAGAATAAAAAAGGCTGATTTAATTCCATCAGCCTTAATAAATATATAATTTTGAGTTTAGTGAGCTTCTTCTTCTGGGTCTGGAGGGAATAGCTTTTCAGCATCTTTTACTCCTTGAAGCCTATCCAACATGTCTTCTAATTGAGAAATAGTAAGTTGTTTTGCAATTATTTTTTTGTCTTTGTCCAATACAAACATTCTTGGTGTTGCATAAATATCATACGTATCATGGTAGTTTAATGATTCCAAAGTGGTGTATTTAGGAATAAATTTCAGAGGATCTTTGGTGGCCTCTTCATACAGATTTTGCGTTAAACCCACATTGATAAAATTCAGATTGTTTTCACGAATAAATTTCTTCCACAATTTAAAATCTTCTCCTGTAGCTTTTCCAACAGCAAAGATTTCAACATTTCTTGCTTTAAGTTTCTTCTGGTAAAGTGTTTCTAATTTCGGCGTGGTCTTTTTGCAATGTCCGCATTCAGGGTCCCAAAAGTAAAGTATAGTGTATTCGCTTTTCAAACTGTAAAAATCTCTCCAGTTTACATCCGTTGTGTCGCGTAATGAGATGTTTGGAGGGCGCACACCTTGCACCAAGTTCATTTTAATTTTATTTTCTTTACAAAGGGTATCGAGCTTTCCATTATTTTTCATCCAAAAAGCATAAGAATTTCCTTTTTCATCTCTTCTGCAATAATAGCGATCTACCATGTACGTATACACTTTATCCATACCCATGATGTTTGATTTGCCGAATGTATTGGTTATGTAATCAACAGTGTATTTAAACATTTCAGACTTATTATCTAGCTTGTCGATAAATGGGAATGCAAATGCTAAAATAGTATCTGGATGCTGAATGAGCATGTTTTTTCCAAAGAAATAATCCATTTTTGAACCAAAAACCGGAGTGTTTACTAACCTGTCATCTTTTAAATCAACATGATCCCAATAGTGGTCTCTGTAATAGAAGTATCGGTAATTTTCATTTGCACCTTTGGGAGCTTCAGGTACAAACACATCCATTGACATATTGATGATTTTAGAAACCAAGGTAGTTGGATTATTTTTAACCAAATCTTCTTGATATTTAGTAACCATCTTGGTAATTGAATCAATTTGATGCCCCAGTTTTACACTTTGTGGATCTGTATCTTTTAGTGCTTTTCTTTTTTCTGAAAACCCATTTGCAACTTTTCGTTGTGTCTGGAGGTATTTGATGTAATCTACAAACAACTTGTTTTCCAAAGATTTTTTAACGAGCATATTGTCAACAAAATCAGGTGCTTTGGTTTCAATATTGATTTCTTCTTTGTTGTAGATAAACTCAAAATATTTTTGTCCAGGCATCAATAAAGCTAAAACTCCGGGTTTTAAATCTTCTTTTGCTTTAAACTCAGCCACTCCACCTTTCATGATGGCAGTGTCTGCATAAAAAAGTTTAGTGCCATAATATCTGCACAAAAATACGGTAGTGTCTTTTACTCCTTCTACTTTGAAATGTAATTTCTGACTAAAGCCAATACATGAAAACAAAATTAAGAGTGTTGAAAAGAGGTATTTCATAGTCGATTGTTTTTTTACTTTCATAACGTAACAAAATTAATAAAGTGATTCGTTTAACAACAATTTAACCTTTGTTTTGTTCGTATATTCCCTTTTTGGCACTAAGAAATGAGGCCAATGAAAACAGAAAATATGCAACAAAAAGAGACATGATACTGATGATACTGAGTTGAGTATCAATGTACAACCCTCCTGAGGCTAAAAGATTGTCAAGCTTAATTTTTATCAAAATAAATAGGACAAAACTGATTCCTGTGATTAGCCCGAAAACTTTGATGAAATAGATGAAAAAAGTATTTATCAACGATTTTGGATGATGCCCTAAACGCATTAATGTTTTTACTTCATATTCGTTTTTTGTAAGTAGCAATTGCAAGTACTGTATCAGCACTAATCCTGAGAGAAACACTGCAATAACTGAAATTCCTAACACAACCAATATTAAGGTGCCAACCATGCTTTTTAATCTCCCTACTACAATTTGTGCATTTTTTGATTCCCAATGTTTTTCTTTTAATAACTGTTCTACAAGTCCAAATTCATTTTCTTTACCTGAAATCATAACTTGGGTGATTTTTTGTTCAGCAGTTGGTGCATATTTTTTATTTGCCCAATTCATAAATGATTGTGGAACAAGCACTGCCGGGACTTCATTGGTGAAACCAATTATTTTACAGTAGATATAATCTTTTGTATCCCCGTTTCGGATTGCAAATTTGAATTTCACTTCTTTAGCTAAATCTTCACTTATCTGAGGTATTCCTGCTGAACTCATGTATGTATTCATCATTACCAGAAAATCTCTTGGCATTATCATTGGCACAATGGTATCGCCCATTTTCCAATCCCATTTCGTAGATTTTACATCTAAGAATTTTTTTGGAACTGTTTGGATAAAAATATTTCCTCTGAAACGTGGAACCAACTCATCTGCTGTTTCAATAGATACGTCAAAACTGTTCGATTCTACTGGTTGAATATCTAGAATGTAAGGTAGTTTTCTGACGTTTTCAATTTCTGTTTTTGTAAAATCAGTTTTACTTAACTTCAACGTACTAAAATTTGATACTTCTTTTTGTACCAAAACTATATTTGGGCCTAAAATCTCGCTTCCTTTGCCAAACTCATTTACTTTTATTAAGTAATGGATAGAAGTAATTAGAAATGTTAGCCCAAGCAAAGACCCAATAATTGCAATGATTAGTTGCTTTTTATCTTGATGTTTAAATAACAATTTATGTAACATGGCTTACAGTTTTAATTCATAATCGTATGCAAAACGGCTGTCATCATCCAACGAGGTGATTACAAAACCGGCATTTTGCTTGTTTGCTTCTTGATCAATAATTTTCAAACAACGTAAGCTGTTTTGCTCATCAAGGTGTGAGAAGGGCTCATCCATGATTAACCATTCGAATGGTTGGCACAATGATCTTACAATTGCAACGCGCTGTTGTTGCCCCATTGAAAGTAATCCACACACTTCATCCCATTTATGCTCTATTTCTAATTCAGACAAAAGCTGTTTGATTTCTGATTCTGTTTTGAAATTGGTTAACTGATTTTTAAGCTGAAGATTTTCTGCAACAGTTAAGTTTTTGAAAAGCTGCAAATCCTGAAATACTGCAGAAAGGTGATTTTGTCGAATTTTCACCCATTCATCTACGGTAAATTCACGAATGTCTTTTTCGTTGTACGTGATCGTACCACTGTAATCGTTTCGAATTCCAAAAATTGTACTGGCAAAGGTCGATTTCCCCTTGCCTGAAGACGCATTAAGAAGAATTTTTTTACCTGAGTGTAATGTTGCATCATTGCCCCAAATACTTTCTTTCCCGTGCTCAATAGAAGCAAGTGGAAAAGGCAATACGTTAGCTAAATGAATGTCCATTTTATTTTGTTTTAATACGTGTTTTCAAATATCATTCCAAACTTGTACTAAGCTTGTTTTGAATTACTTGAAGTACTTCTTGAAGTTGTTCTTCTGTGCTGCTATATGTCAATTTGTATACTGATTCATTTCTTTTAAACCAAGTAACTTGACGCTTAGCATAGTTTCGTGTATGTTGTTTTATTTTTTCGATACAGGTTGCTATCGTATAGTTTCCCTTGAAGTAATCAAAAAATTCTGAATATCCTACTGTTTGAAGCGCAATAAGATGTTTGTAAGGCAATAGGTTTTTTACTTCTTGTTCCAATCCCATTTTTATCATGGTGTCTACTCGCTTATCGATTCGCTTGTAAAGCTCTTCGCGTGGTAAATCAATTTCAAAATAATAACTTTGAAAAGGTCGAGGTGCTGGTTTTTGAGCTCTCCATAATGAAAATTTTTTTGACGTAAATCGAATGACTTCTAATGCTCTGAGAATACGAACAGGGTTGTTTTTATCAATTTCTAAATACATTTCAGGATCTTTTTCTTCCAGTTCTTTGAGTAACGGTTCAAGTCCGTTTTTTCTATATTCTTCTCGTAATGTATTTTGAGTTTTTTCGTCTTTTGGAATTGGGTCTAACCCTTTACAAAGCGCATCGATAAACATTCCTGAACCGCCAACTAAAACTATAAACTTATATTGACTTAGTTGAGTTTGAATCATTTTTAGTGCTTTATTTTCAAACTCTGCTGCACTAACATGTTCTGAAATTGAGTGAGAATCGATAAAATAGTGTGTAACACCTTGCATTTCTTCAACTGTTGGTTTAGCAGTGCCAATTGTCATTTCTTTATAAAATTGCCTTGAATCTGCTGAAATAACAACTGTTTGAAGTTGTTTAGCTAATTGAATTGACAAGGCAGTTTTACCGCAAGCAGTTGGACCTTGTATTACAATAAGTGTTTGCATGAGAAACAAAAGTACTGAAACCCTTTGAATTGACTTATCTTTTCACTAAACCTTTGTAGGTAGTGTAACGTTCAAAAATCTTTTTCACATAATTTGCAGTAAATTTCCCTCGGAATGCACCGCTGGTTACTACTTCATCTGTATAATATTGATGTTTACCTAGATTAATACACATTGTTTCAACGTGTTTGTCCCATTTGTAAGGATTCAAACCGTGTTTTTTAGCCAATTTTTGAGCATCTATGATATGCCCGGCACCCGCATTATAACTTGCTAAAATAAATTTCTGACGATCTTCAATGTTTTCAACTTTCGACCACAACTTAGCAATTTTGTTGATGTATTTATATCCTCCTTCAATTTGAACTTCTGGCGGAGAAGTAGGGTAGACGCCAAATTTCGGGCCTGTTCCAGGCATAAACTGCATTAAGCCATAAGCACCTCCAAAAGCTTTGGCATTTGGGTTAAATTTGCTTTCATGGTAAATAATTGCTGCAACTAAGCGCCAATCTATTTTATAATGTTCTCCCATTTGTTTTAAAATTATGTCGTATGGAGAAATACTCCCTTTTCTTGGTTTGAAATGGATGTTTCCTTCAACTGTTTTGTTTAATTGACTGAAGTATTTTTTCTTTATGTATTTGTACAGCCCTTGCTTCATGAACTTTGTGAGCCAATTGTTCAATCTTTTTTGTAAAATTGGAGATTTTTTGTTTAGTCCAAAAGCAATATTTTGTTTAAATGAAACTGGTACTGTAGCATCTAAGTTGTCAAAAAAATATTCGTTTATTTCGGCAATATTCCGTTCTGCAATTGTATAATCTATAGCTCCGTTAGAAACTTGCTCAATAAGCTCTTCAACTCCTTCTTCACTCGAAGTTTTTTGAATAAAGATGGTGTCACCAATTTCATTTTGCAAGCTGATTAAACGGGAGTAATAACTTGAATGATCCCATACAAACACTTTTTTTCTTGCTAATTCAAGTGGTTCATGAATATAGTGTGTGTGTTCGTTTCCAAAAGAATAATTTTTTTTTCGTTGTACAATTACTTGGTTGGTTTGCAGAATTGGAATTGAAAAATCAATCGAGTCTTTTCTGTTTTTTGTGACGGTATAGTTGCATGCAATAATATCTCCTAATCCAGAAACAAGCATGTTGTTTATTTGATCTAAGTCTTTTACAATTTTCACTTCGAGTTTGAGTCCTAAATCTTCGGCAAATTCTTTTAAGATGTCGTATTCAAAACCCATTTTTCGACCCTTGTAAATAAAAAAGGATGCTGAACTGTTTTCTGCCAATACAATTAAGGTTCCACGTTTGTATATTTCGGGTAAATCAAAAGTATGTGTTTGAAGCGACTTTTTTCGATTGTCTATTTCTTCTGGTTTGCAAGCAAATAATATTGTGATTCCTAAGAAAACAAGTAAGAATGAATAGAAAAGGGTATTTCTAATTTGCAACTTCATTGCAACAAAGAACGAAAAAAAATACCAATTTCAGTTAAAGAAATATACAATCAACTCTGCTTGATATTCATTTAGTTGATCTGAAATAACTGACAGCTCAGCGTATTAGAGTTTTTGATATTCAAATTTTGGATATCCTTTTTCTCCTGAATCGTTGTAAAAATCAATAAAATGAATTTTGTAATAATAACCTTCTTTACTGTGAATTAAGAAGTTTCGGTTAATATTAACGGTGTAATTTGTTCCATCAAATTCTTTCCATCGGTATCCAATTTCATTGATATCATCAGAAAAAGTATAATTAGGGATACTTGCATTACTAATATTCGCAAAAGTAGTAATAGAGTCAGTAATTGCTTTCGTATTGTTGCTGTTTAACAAACAACCTGAAACCAAATAAGGATGGTAAGGATTCATAAATGTGTAGGTATATTGTGTAAACACAATGTCCCAATTATCTTTTTTAGGTTCTATCAACAGGGTGTTGGAAGTTGTAAATGAAAGGAATGAATAGTTGTAATCATCGTTTTTATTGATATCCAAAGTAACCTCATTGGTTCCATTCAATTGAGCAAATTTCACTTGATACTTTGTAGCATCTACATTCAAAAATTGAATTTTTCTAAACCCTTGATGAATTCCTAATTCGTTGTATCCTCGATCAATAATATACACATGGTTTGTGCCTACCCAATTGCCAATCGCAGTTTTTGTTAAATCTCCTGTGTGGTAATCACATTTGCTGTTTGGAGTAAACCCATTTGTGTCTGTTACGGCAGCAAAATTTGTATTTCCAGTGTTATAAGCAAACATAAGCTTGGATCCGTTTAGTAGTATATGATTGCCGCTTGTGCCATTTTCAAAAGCTAAATCCCAAGCAGTTTTAACGTTCTGACCTACCACACTGTTTGTTTCTAAGTTGTAATAAATCTGCCATTTATAATCACTTCCAATGTTTACACTTGCTGTAATTACATCTCCTGGGTCATGTTTTGGAACTGCTATTTCTTTCTTCAAACAAGCAAAAAGAAACAATGAACTGCCCAACAAAATGAAAATAGAATTTCTCATATTATTTTTTTGTATTGAAGTTGATGTCTAATTTAACAAAGTATGATCGTCCAGTTCCTACTGATACAGAGTTTCCTCCGGATGAATGTGCAGAGCCCGACGTAACTCCGTTAATATTTTTCACGTCAAAGATATTCTTAACTCCAATTGAAACACCAATTAATTTATTAAAAAATGTACGTGTAATTGAAGCGTCTGCAGTGTTGTAGTCTTGCATGATTGTTTTTGCAAATTCATTGGTTTCTGTAAGCACGTATATTGGGAGCTTTCCGCTGTATTTATAGAAGAAAGCAAAGGTCATGTTTTGTTTGTGCCATTCATAAAACAAATTCAATCTTGCCTCTGGTGAATACACAAACTCATCAAATTTTTGTGTTGGAGAAAACTGGTTTGATCTACCAATGTATGAGCCTCCCATTGAAACTTTGAAATGTTTTACAGCAAATTCTCCTTGCAATTGCAAGCCTGTGGTTTTGAACTTGTCAACATTGAAATAGGTATAAAGTGTTCCAGAGTTTTGAGCCAATGAAATCATGTTGTTGATTGTATTGTAAAAGACGCTCAAATCGAGCTTCCAAGCCATTTCTTTTACAATTTCATTAAAAGTTGTACTGAAACTAAAGTTGTTGGAATTTTCAGCTTTTAAATCTGGGTTTCCGGTAATGTTGTGGTTGATGTCAACAAAATAGTAATACAATTCCTTTAAAGATGGAGCGCGAAATCCTCTTGCGTATGAAAAACGAAATGCAAGTGAATTTTCATTCTTACCACCAATTTTTGGACTGTATTTAATATTGAATGATGGGATAATCGGTGCTTTGTATGCTGTGTTGTATATTATTCTCAATCCGGGTCTAAATACTAAAGAAGAAACAGGCTTGTATTCCGCACTTGAAAATACCGCAAAATCACCAATATGTTGTCGCCCATTTTTAATACGAATTCCTTTAGAAATCTCGGAATTGACATCGTACCCAACTTCATAATTAATAATGGCTTCTTTTTTGTTTCTGCTAATTGTGCCTCTGGTATTGAGGTTGTTGAACACACTGGTATCTTGATCGCCGAAATTTGTGGTCAGCGATTGATTCAGTGAAGTTAAATCAGTGAAATATTGATTTTTCACTCTCTTAAACTGATTGTATGCAACAAATACATTTAAGTAATAATTTTTGTTAACCTGTCCATTCAAATAGATTGAATTGTTGAACCTGTTAGTAACATAGGTTTCATCAAATGCTGTTTCAAAATAGGGCATTCTAGGATATCCTCTGTTTGTGATTTTTTCAAAAAAATAATCACCTGTATAACCGAGTTTTAGTTTTTTGAACGAATAATTGTAGTTAAGTGCTGCAAAATATTGTTCTTTAGGCTTCCAGTTGCTATATCGTGTACTATCTGCAACGCCTTTGGTTTCGACATGAAAAGGTTTATCACTAGGCCTCCATCCATCAAAAAAGTTTTTACCACCTGATAACCCAATAAAATGTTTTGCTTTGCTGAAACCAATTTTTCCTGTAAAATTATACTGCCCTATGCTTTCATAATAATTACTGGATGAAATATTAAAAGATTTTCGTTGAGATTTTTTTGTAATGATGTTTATTGTACCACCCAACGCATCTGTTCCATAATTTACTGACAATGGACCTTCTATGATCTCAATGCGCTCAACATTGTTCATGTTTATTTGTGACAAGTCAATATTCCCATTCATCCGACCTATCATGGGCACTCCATCAATTAATATTTTAATATTTTGCCCGGACACACCTTGTAAACTCATGCTGCTACCCAAAATATTGTCTTGAGAAAGACGAATATTTAATTCATTGCTGAGCACATCTTTTAGGTTCACAGCTCCCATCGCTTCAATTTTTTTAGTGTCAATGATTTTTATGCGATGAACTGCTTTTTCAGGGCTGTTTGGAGCGTATTGAGCCGTAACAACAACTTCATTTAATGTAGTGTTTTCTGAAACTAGGTACATGTTTTTTGTTTCAGTGGCAGAAATAGTATCATTCAATGTTTTGTAGCCGATATAAGTTACTTTAACAAGATATCGAGCATTGTTCTCAGGCAATGTTGCATTCGAATTTAATGCTGCTTTTCCGTCTATATCAGTTAAAATTATAGTTTCAACTTTGCTTTTTAGATTGATAAAAAATACATGAGCATTTGGAATACCTTGATTATCATCCTTACTCAACACATTTACAGTTTGACCAATCACATTGGAAATTCCTATTAAGACAAACAAACAAAAAAGGAAAATTTTCATACGATAATATTTTTCAAATGTTGCTCGTTTGATTATTTAAGGTATAAAATTAATAGTGCAACAAGCGGCGGAATGGCACCGGCAGCAATAAACCATTTTCCTCGTCTTGTAATTCCATGTTTTCCTTTTAAAACAAATAGTCCGGTTATGGTAATTACAATCAATAAAAAGGCAAAAATGTCTGAAGCCCACTTCCAGCCTTTGATGCTGTTTCTGTGAAGTACATTGCTTTCGTAAAAAACATGTCTTTTAGCAATTTGCTCATACATCGCTTCATTTTTCTCTAAAAACACGTGTAATGTAGCATCTTCATAATAGATTTTAACTTGGTCATGTGTTGGAAAATCATAAACTTTATGATCTTCCTCCCCAACCATTTTGTCAAATTTTGCTATATCAGCTTTAGAAATTCCATCTTTTGTAAATGTACCATTAAACGAAATTTTCTTTTTGTTAATGATGAAATCCGGATCCCAATCATCCACGTGATTCAAGGCAATCCCAGAAATACAATAGATAACGATTAACGTAGAAAAGAAATAACCTAAATCACGGTGTGTAGCTACATTTAGTTTTCTAATTCTTTTCTTATTCCATTTAGACATGTCTAAAGTGTAATTTTCTGATTATTTAATTTTATTTACGTATTCCTCAGTAATATCAATTACCCACTGCTCCACATTCGGGTCAGGTAAAATTGCATCAGGAGTGTATTTCACTATTTCTTTGTGGTTCTTTACGTTTTTAATTCCACTACCAATGATGTTGATCTGAAATTCTTCGTCATGTGCTACTAAAACTGGAATCACAACTGCACTTTTCTTTTTCTTAAGCACAGTGTTAATTGCATCTGTTGTTCTCATTGGATTATAGTGCGCAATATGTCCACACCATCCATAAGAATATTCACTGATTCCCATTTCTTTGTTGACATATTTTGCAACTTTAGCAAACAATTCACCCCATTCTTTATCATAGGTTTCATCTCCATAACCAATCAACACCAAGCCTTCATTCGACGGATCTTTAGACAAATCTTTAGCTCTAGACAACACATTTTTCTTTAAGATATCAGTGAAATCAAGATTGGGCGTAATGTAAGTTTTTGCTTTTGGAGTATAACACTCAATCTTTTCAATCTTCAAGTGTTCTTTTGATTGAGGGTCTTCTTTTTGACCTATGATTGTAGGAATATCATCAAAAGTATGAGGGCTAACCGTTAAGAACACAGGAACAATGATAATATCTGTGTAACCTTCTTTATCAAATTCTTTTAAACGTGAAGCAATAGAAGGTTCCGTGTATTCCATGTGAGCAGTTTTTGTACCATGAATTTTTCCGCTAGCTAGGATTCTGTCTTTTACATTTTTTTCTAAATTCATTAACTCTTTTCTCCAAGTTTCTGAACGAGAACCATGATTGACTAACAACACTCCGATTTTGCGTTCTTTTGCTTGCTCCTCTGCTGCAGTATCGTTGTTTTTTGATGTACATGCAGTCATCGTAATTGCTGTGAATGCTGCAAGTATTGCTGTGAAAAAAATTGACTTTCGTTTGGTAAAGAAATGATTCATTGTTAAATTACTTGATTATTAGTTTTTGTACTAGTTGGTTGCTGTCAATTGATACAATTACTGAGTAAACTCCGGCTTCTAAGAAGTTTGTGTTTACAGTATGAGCATAAAGTCCCTTTGAATTAGAGAGAGAGCCATTAGTAACTACTCTTCCCATTTGGTCGATAACTGAATATTTTACGTTTGTATATTGTTTGTCTAAATCTGTCAAAATCGTAAAATTGCCATTTGTCGAAGGATTTGGATAAATAAACACTTGAACATTGTTGTTGCCATTGATATCTTCAAGAGAAGCAGTGCTTAATTTTTCTTTTACAAAGATGAAATTTCCATTTGAAGCACCACCAAAACCTGTAAATTGTAATTTCCACAAATCACCAACTTTACTTTTTACAAAATATACTGTGTCTTGAGAAATATACCACGCTCCTGAATAGTTTTTCCAATCACTTCCTATTATGTTAATTTCCGTTTGTAATGTATGTACAGGCCAGTTGTTGTATGTTAATGGATTTGCTACGTTGTCCGCTTGTGCAACCAATACTCCTCTGTTTGATAACACACCAGTCAAGGTATATGGAGTAGGAACAAAGCCTGTATATTGAGTGAACAATAAATCCCAGTTTGCTGAAGCTACAGGCTCTCTATCTAAAGCTGAATTTGTTTGTAAGGAATAGTATGAAAAATTCTTTCCTGGGTAAGTTGATTTATTAATAAATACTG
>JBDHXR010000077.1:0-14092 GCA_039810825.1 Fluviicola sp. | reverse complement strand
ATCTTAATTGGTCAATGTATGGCGACTATGCTGGTGGAGTATTGCAATATCACATATATAGAGGAATCGATGGAGTGTTTTCTTCTACTCCTTATGCTTCAGTAAATCCAAGCCAACGTTATTTTCAAGATTCCGTTGAAGAATTAGGTTTTGAGCATACAGGGAAAATTTGTTATTATATTTCAGCTGAAGAATCACCAAATCAATATGGATTTAGCGAGTCAAGTTGGTCAAATATTGCATGTGCAGTAATTGAGCCATGGGTGTACGTTCCCAATGCCTTTACACCTGGTGGAACCAATCCTATTTTTATACCTGTCATCACGTTTCAAGATATCTCAAAATATGAATTTTCAGTTTTGGATCGATGGGGTCAACTAGTTTTCCAATCTCATGATTATTCAGTTGGTTGGGATGGTATTCATCAGGCGAGTAGAAAGTTAGTAGAACCAAATACATACGTATACGTGCTTAAAGTTGTAGATGGCAACAATCAAGAATATTTTTATCGGGGTTCTGTTACTGTAGTACGTTGATTTCTCAAATGAATATGTACTTTTGAGACATGCAACGCGTATTGATTATTCAAACGGCATTTCTTGGAGATGTTATTTTGGCCACACCAGTGGTGTCTGAAATGAAGCGTTTGTATCCAAATTGTTCTATTGACGTGTTGGTTCGTAAAGGAAACGAATCCATTTTAGCAAATCACCCGGATATACATGAGGTATTAACATTTAACAAGAAAAATGGTAAATGGAAGGAGATGTTGCGCTTGGTAAGTGTTTTACGAAGTAGAAAATACGATGAGTTAATCAATTTACAACGTTTTGGGAGTTCAGGAATTATTTCTTGCTTATCCAAAGCAAAGGTTAAGATTGGCTTCAACAAAAACCCTTTTTCGTTTGCATATACTCGAAAAATTCCACATGAAATTGGAAATGGGAAACACGAAGTTGAACGAAATTTAGCCTGTATTGCTCATCATGGTGCAAGTTCTAAAATCCGACCGAGTGTGTACCCAAGCAACTTTGATGTTGAAGCTGTTACTTCATACCTGACAAGTACTTTTTTTGTGTGCGCACCTGCATCAGTATGGTTCACGAAGCAATTACCCGAGCACAAATGGGTTGAGCTAATAAATTTTCTAAAACCATCTGGAAATGTGTTTTTGATAGGTGGACCATCAGATTTTGAATTGTGCCAACGCATTTGTGAAAAGGCAGAACTTTCAGAATCCAATAATTTAGCAGGTAAATTAACATTGTTACAATCTTGTGCATTGATGCAAAAAGCCAAACGATGTTTTGTTAATGATTCAGGCCCGCAACACATGGCTTCGGCCGTAAATGCTCCTGTTACTACTTTCTTTTGTTCTACAGTACCAGCTTTTGGTTTTGGACCATTGTCTGATGATTCAGAAATTAAAGAAATTTCGGAGCCATTGTATTGCAGGCCATGTGGTTTACATGGCTTCAAAGCTTGTCCAGAAAAACATTTTAAATGCTCAATGATTGATGTAAATCACTAAGAAAAACAAGCATTGATAACTATTACTCAACAGTAAATTCTTCTTCGTTTTCTCTCTTTTGATTTTTTAATGCTTCGCCAAGCTTTTTCAACCCTTTTTTCTCTTTTTCCAACTCTTTTTTCTCTTCATAAGGATTTATTTTATCCTCTTTCCCGAATTCAATTTGCAGTACTTCGTGTTCTTGTTTTTGGGGTTGATACTTGTTTACAGTTGTGTCTTTTTTGAATAAACCTAATTCACTTTTCAGCATCGATATGGCTTCTTTTTTTGCATCCACAATGTTTCCTTTAGTTTCTTCTTTTCGTGTCATCTTGTCCCACACAATGGTTGGGTTTTCAATGTTTCCAAACATACGAACAAAGATGTTTACCCCTGTTCCGTCATCTTCAACGATGCCAAACTCAGATTCATCTTTTTTGGTTTTTAGGTCTCTAAAGCGAAAGGAAAATTTGTAATCAATGTTGTTGTTAAATTGATGTTTAGCTTCTAAACTAATAGCAATTACGGATGATTTAATGATCATTTTAGGGATGATAATCGTTCCTTTTTTGATAAACAAGGTGTTTTGAAGGGTATCGAAAGAAATGTTTCCAAGCTTTTGTTCCAATGATGAAATGTCTTCTTTATTGAGAATCAATTTTGCTTTGGTATTTTTTAAATCTTTGGTAAGTGTTTTAAATGCTTCAACACCTTTTAATTGCCCTGAAATAATTTTCATTTGTATTTGCGCTTCTATTTCATCTTTTAAAATACCATACCTCAAATCAAAAGGAGCTTTTAAATCTAAAATAGCTTCGGCTCTACCGTTTATGTTGTCTGCAGAAATCATTTTTTGCTCAAAATTATTCCACTCTTTGAAAATAGGTTTAAAGTAAATGTCTTTTGAGCTTAAGTTTGTGGCAAGCTGAAAATATTCTGGTGCAGTTTCAACAACAGCTAAGGTACCATTTACGGTTGCATTCGCACTTACACCGTGTAATTTTTCAATCAATACATTCCGCTCTCCCAAGGTCATATCACCACTAATTTGCGTGAATAAATGCTGGTTCAATTGAATAGCATTGATGTTTAATTTTACTGTGCCGATAATTTTTGTTGGTAAAATCCATTCTTTTTGGGATGAAACAACTGTGTTTTCAAGTTGAATGTTGTTGTTAAAATCGCTCAAATTTATTTTATTACTTTCTGCAATTACAGCAATAGCCAAGCTGCTTTTATCTTGTAAAAACAAATCGATATTATCAAAATTTCCGTTTAAAGTTAAATCCGATTCCCCTAATCGTACATGCAAGTCTTCAAGTACAGCGTTGCTTTTGTTGAGTAGCAAATTGCCAGAAATCTCTTGAAACTTTCTAGAATCATTCTGCAGTTGTAAAGAGGCATTTGTAAGTTGAGCAATTCCATTTCCATCCACTATTTCAAGCTGATTGCCTTTTTCTGTAAGTTTAGTTTGAAGTGAAAACTGGGCGTTTACATCTACTTTTCCGGATAAAAGTTCAATTTTTGGAAGTTTAAAGATAGATTGAATTACCTCTAAGTCAACAGAGCCTTTTGCATGCCCTGAATAGCTTGGCAGGATAAAATTTTCAATACGAATTGCACCAGCAAAAGGTCCACTGATTGTAGAAAAGCTTAATTTTTCAATTTGAACCCATTCATTCCCTTTTCCTTTAGAAGTTGAGAGGCTTCCAACAAGGTTTATATGATTTAAGGTAAGTTTTTTTATAGGTTCGGTAAGTTTTCCGTTTCGAATAGAAAAAGTACTTTCGATTTCTGGGTACGCATCTTTTTTCAATTCAGTTTTGTAGGTTAATTGAATGTTGGCATTGCCAGATCCATTTACTTGACTTACTGTCTCCAATTCTTTTGCGTTAATGCTTTCAACCAATTTTTCAATAGGAATATTGTTTCCATTGATAGAAAATTGCAACTGATTTTTCTGAAGACCTAAGTTGAAATCTAATGGAATTTTGGCGAAGACTAGCTTTCCTTTTTGGATGCTTAGTGAGTTCTTTTTATTGTTTACGGATATTGTTAAAGAAGCTGACGCGTTTTTATTGGTAACAAATGGGACCAATCCATGTTGAATTTTTTGAATCCTAAAGTTTGATTCAGATTCAATGTCAAACTGATCTTGTGTAAAATCACCTCGCATAGCAAGCGTCTCAAACTGAGCTTTGTATTTTACTTCACTAAGCGCGTTTGTGTATAAAAATCGGATGTTGTTTGCTTCTATTTTTTGCAAGGATAATTTGAACGAACTTTGTTTTGAATCCTTCGATTCCTTTAAAATATGGTAATTATCTTCACTTTTTTCATTCACACGTAATTTCAGCACACCGTTTGTGATAACAGCTTTTTTGACATCGTATTTTTCATTCCATAGGTCAATAGGTTTAAACTTTAAGCGAATCAATTCTGTATAAAGCAAGGTGTCTGAAGATTTTTCACCCGGAAATGCGTCGTTTATCAGTACTTTGTTGAAATCGATGCTCACATTTGGAAAGGTTGACCAGAATGTAAGGTCTATTTTTTCAACTTTCACTTCAGCGGTCAAAAATTTATTGATTTCACCTACCGCATAATTGATGATGCGATCCTTATAGAAATAAATCAATAATGAAGTCGTTAAAATCAATGCAAGCAGCGCAATGCTTACCCATTTTACTACTTTCATTAAACCTTTCTTCCACTTCATCACTCAAAAATAGCTACTAAAACAGATGCTTATTAAGCTTTCTTAAATAGTAATTAACGGTTGATTTTTAATTTGTATCAAAGTGTGGTGTTTTTATGTTTTTTGAGATGATTTAACAATTTAACAATATTGTTAAATTGCCACTTAAAAAAACCAGTAACATCAACACTTCCAGAACAAAATTAGTTTTAAAAAAAGGAGCCTTTCAGCTCCTTTCTTATTATCTTCCACCTCTTGGTGAAGGTGTGCTTGTTCTTATTGGTGTTGAACTTGGCGTACTTATTTTTGGGGGTGTTGATATTGTTGTACTAGGCGTAGGTGATGTCTGAATTTTGGGCTCCACACGTGTTGGAGTTTTCACAGTGTTTGTTGGCCTTACAATTTCAGGCTGTTTTACAGGTGTAGATACACTTCCGCTTGACGTGTTACGAATTGGTTCTGAATGAATCACAGGTGCTGTTGAAGGCTGTTTTATTGTTGTTGTTGTCCCATGTGATGTGTTTCGTATTGGTTCTGTATTTAGATCAGGAGATTTTACTGTGTTTGTACTTTCTGTTGAAACACCTGTATTTCTCACTGGTTGTGATACTCCTGAATTTCCGCGTGTTGGAGTAGACTCAACTGCACCAGAAGGTGAAGGAATCATTTCAGGTTCTATTAGTTTGCTGTCAACCTGCACGTTTCCATGATTTCTTGTAGGTTCAGGAGTTGAAATAGGCTTTATTGGATACCTTTCTGCATACGGTTTCTGTCCCGGATTTCTATTCGTTATCGGTGTTCGAACTGGCTCAAATGTTCTTCCTGTAGTTCTATCTGGAATGTTTGGTTTTGGAGTAGGTTCAATTCGTAAAAAGCCATTGTCATAAATACAAGCACTTAAATCAGTTCCTGTAAAACCTCTTCTTGCACATTCGCGTTCGGCTCTTCGGTAGTCGTCTGATGCTAAATCTCCTATTGTGTAGTGTACACGAGGGAAAGATTCATCTGTAAATGCAAGTGTACTTTGGTTAAATCCATAGTCAAACAACGATGTAGCTTGAGTGATTCTATGATCACGTGCAAAATCTTTTGCCAGAAATGCTAGATATTCTTTCTCGAGAACTTGATCGGTTCTGTTTGTTGATCCAAAAACTCCCATGTTCCATCTAGCAGTACTTAAACTACCTCCGTTTCTTGACTCAAAATCATCCGAAGATCTGCCATTAGCATTTCCTAAAAGCCCATCGTAAGTGTCATTACAAGGATATATTTCAACTGCAACATTGTAAAAACGCATACCTCCAGAACTTGACGGAGAAAGCTTAGCACGCTCACCAGTAGGCCAAGTTACTAAATAGTCATTCCCCATTTTTGTTATGGTACCACCATGCTCTAAGTAGTAATTTTGATTTTCAATGTAGATTGGTTCGCCTTCTACACGTAGTGGTGTTGAGGTGTTTCCATCTGGTTTTTCATTGGCGTAAAAACCAATTCGATCTCCATCTACATTCATGGCTACAGCCGTGTTTAGAGAAAAATTATCTGATTGTGGGCGTTGGCGCACTTGTATATTCATGTGCCCACTGCCAGACTTTACAAGCGTAAATTCACCTACAGTTTGAAAAGAATATGAAGCTCCGTCAAATGATTTTAAATGAGGATCACCATACGTTCTTCCCATTACTCTGTTGCAATTTGAACCTCTACTTGTAAATGCATTCAAACGATTCATCTTTGCCGTCGAAGCACTATCAGCATCTTGTTTCATTCGATTTAATTGCCCTCTAATTTTATCTTGAGTTTCTGCAGGCATTGCTCGAAACATTTCTGAAGGAGTGTACTCCTCAGGAAAAGTTCGGTCTGGAGTAGGTTTTTTATTCATCATTGCTTCCATAGAAGAAGCCAACCATTCGCCACGCGTAGCATCCCAACTAGTCATTTCTTGACGAATATTTTGCATTCCTTTTGTTAATTTATCAGTTTCTTGAGCGGATAAATGAAGGGAGTAAAAGAATGACAGTACGATTAGTGTAAATGTTTTTTTCATAATAAAACAATTAAATAGTGCTCTAAACATAACAATTAATATGCCATGAATTTATTGTGAATTGAAATATATGAAAAGTTTAGTAGGCTGAACGTTGTATTTAACAAATGTTAGCGAATGACTGAGTACCCATTTTTTTGTCTCAATTGTGTTATCTGTTTTGTTTCCTTAATTTCTTGAGCAATACTAACCTTATTTATGTAACTTTGCGAAAAAAAAATAGAACATGAGTTTATTGACAGTTGGTAGTGTTGCATTTGATGCCATAGAAACACCTTTTGGGAAAACAGATAAAATTGTAGGTGGAGCAGGTACTTTTATTGCTCTTTCTGCATCAAATTTTGTTGCAAAACAACATATTGTGTCTGTAGTTGGTGAAGATTTCCCTGAATCTGCCTTGGAATTATTGAAAAGTAGAGGCGTTTCTTTGGAAGGATTACAAATTAAGAATGGAGAGAAAACATTTTTTTGGTCAGGTCGCTACCACAACGATATGAATTCACGCGATACCTTGGTAACTGAATTAAATGTATTGGAGCATTTTGACCCGATCATTCCAAATTCTGTTCAGGGTGTTTCTTACGTAATGCTCGGAAATTTAAGTCCTCAGGTTCAACGTCAGGTATTAGAACGTTTGGAAACGAAACCAAAATTGGTTGCAATGGATACAATGAATTTTTGGATGGATATTGCATTGGATGAATTGAAGAAAACATTGAAATTGATTGATGTATTGATTATCAATGATGAAGAAGCGCGTCAACTATCTGGAGAATATTCTTTAGTAAAAGCAAGTCGAGTAATTCGTGATATGGGACCAAATACATTGGTTATCAAAAAAGGTGAACACGGTGCTTTGTTGTTTCAAGGCGAGGAAGTATTTTTTGCTCCAGCATTGCCTTTAGAAGATGTTTTTGACCCAACAGGTGCCGGTGATACATTTGCAGGTGGATTTATTGGATACATTGCTTCAACAGATGATACCACTTTTGAAAACATGAAACGTGCAGTTATTGCAGGTTCTGCTCTGGCATCTTTTTCAGTTGAAAAATTTGGAACTGAACGCTTGGTGGAAGTTACTAAATCTGACATAGAAAGCCGTATTGAACGTTTTGTTACGTTGACTAATTTTGACATGTCTGTTGTTTTAGGCTAAAATTTTTGTTAATCTGCTAATAAGTATCATGGAAAAAGCTGAATTATTAGAATCTCTTAAAACGCTTGTTGCTCAAGAAGATGCACTGGCTATATCTCGTGAAGTGAATGACTTACATATTCATTTTGAAGATTTAATGTTGGAAGAAGATAGACTGCGCCAAATTGCTGAGATGGACGCTGCTGAAAAAGGAGAAGCACTAGAAGAAAGACCTATCGACAGTATTCGTGAAGAATTTAAAGTGCTTTATTCGGAATTTAGAGATAGAAAAAATGCCTTGCAACGCTCTAAAAAAGAAACCGAAGAGGCAAACCTGCGAAGAAAAAAAATGTTAATCGAGCGGTTGAAGCAAACGGTTGAAAATGAAGAAAATATTGGTGCAGCAATGCAAACCTATAAAGAAATACATGACGAATGGAAGACGATAGGTGACGTACCTCGAGAAAAAAGACAAGATATTCAGTCTGATTACTCGAAATTACTAGAAACCTTCTTCTACCATATCAAAATTTATCGGGAATTACGTGATCACGATTTTCATCGCAACCAACAGTTGAAAGAAGAAATTATTCAACGCATTGACGACCTGTCTAAAATTGAGAAAATCAAGGATTTAGAAGCATCGATTCGCTCTCTTCAAAATGATTGGGATGAAATAGGTCCTGTACCAAATGAAGCTTGGGAAACGCTAAAGTCCACATACTGGGAAAAGGTAAAAGCTGTTTTTGTACGCATTCATGAGTTTTATGAAGGAAAAAGGTCTGAACTAGCTGAGAACTTAATAAAAAAGAAAGAATTGGCACAAAAAACAGCAGGTTTTGTAGCTCAAATTCAGGCAGATACAAATAAGGCATGGGATGATGCTACCAAGGAATTAATCTTGCTTCAAGAAGAATGGAAGAATATAGGATTTGCCAACAGAAAAGAAAGTGAAGAGATTTGGAAAGAATTTAGAGCATCATGTGATGCTTTCTTCGCAAAGAAAAAGGAGTTTTTTGATGAATCAAGAAAAGAATTCTCTGAAGTTGCCGCAAAAAAACAAAAGTTGATTGATAGAATACACGAAATTAAAGAATCTACCGACTGGAAACGCACTACAGACCAAATTCTAAATTTGCAAAAAGAATGGAAGAATTTAGGAAATGCAGGACACCGATTTGAGCAAAAATTATGGAAAGAGTTTCGTGCTGCTTGTGATGAGTTTTTCAATGCTAAACAAGCATTTTTTAACGAGAAAGATCAGGAATTAATTGGAAATCTTGATTTAAAAAAGGCTCTTATTGACGAATTGAAGTCTATTGATATTCCTGCAGATAAAAATGAAGCACTTGCAATTTTACGTGATTTTGCAAAACGCTTCAATGAAATCGGACACGTTCCGATGAAAGAGAAAGACAGTGTTTACAATGCATATAAACAAGCATTGAATGCACACTACAATAAACTTAAGTTGGAAGGTGAGGAAAAAGATAAAGCAATGTTCCAAGCACGATTAGATACAATCAAAGCAAATCCAAATGCAGAGAAACTAATCGGGAAAGAAAAACACGACATTCACGATAAGATTAATAAATTGAAAGCAGAAATTTTACAGTATGAAAACAATTTAGGATTCTTTGCAAAATCTAAAGGAGCAGATGCCTTGCGAAAAGAAGTAGAATCTAAAATCAATCATGCTAAAAACAAGATTGAAGAATTAAAAACGAAGCTAAAAATGCTGTAAATGAATAGGTCTATTAACATCTTGTTGATGTGTCTTAACATCCCTGCGCTCTTCTTTACAATTTTGGTAGCTTTTGAGATCCCATTATTTATGCTTCGCATTGATGATGTTTCTCTTCAATCTACTGTTTATTACGTTTTTGCTATTCTCATGCTGTTATTGATGTTTAGAAGGACTGCTAGCAGATGGGTTGGAATCAGCATGATGACGAAACCAGAAAAATTTTTGTGGAGTGCACCTGTATCAGTCGAACGTAAAAAGAATGTTCGTTTATATTTGGGGATGGAAACCAGCGTTGCATTGTTTTCATTAATGGTAGTAACAGCACTCACACCTTCTGCCTGGCCCTTGGCAATTGCGTATGCATACATGGTTCTTGATCAGTTGGTTTTTACTTTTTTCGCTCCAAAATATTACCGAGTTGGCATTACTAAAAAAGCGGTTGTGGTAGTGGATCGAGAAGTGCGTATTTTGTATTTTTCCGGTTTGCGCAGGGTAGATGTGCAACAACAAACATTTTATTTTGATTACATCGAAGAATTGCAATTGTTTTTCCCAACAAATTGCATTGTTGACTCAGCAATTCAAGAGTTTAAAGAGCAACTACAAGAACAAGTAAATACGGATAAAGTGTTTTTTACTGAAAGATTCAAGGCTTTAACACATGCTTAAATTGCTAACAACTTGGTGGATGATTGCCATACTCTTGGCTTGTTTTGTTTTTTCTATATTCGCTTTATTTCCTGTTCCTATGTTTGATGGAGTTTTCTATTACAACAATGATTTGGTTCATTTTCAACAAGATTCTAAAGTTGCACTGAGCTATTTTTTTGGAGTAGGAATTGAAAGTGAAATAAAAAACACCATTGTTCCTTCGTTTAAATTGAAACCGGTTGGAATAGCGCTCATGATTCTGATTCATTTGGGTTTCCCATTGTTGATTGGGTTGCGTATAAAATATAGTCGTGAAAGAAAAAAGCTCGATGAATCCGAACATTAAGGCTTGGTTTTTTATCATTATCTTGGCCTTTATCTGGGGTAGTTCCTTTATTTTGATGAAATTGGGAATGTATGATGCAAATGGCAATGTAGTATTTTCAGACACTCAAGTTGCCTCATTACGTATGCTGATAGCCAGTATCGCATTACTTCCTTTTGGAATTATTACGTTTCGTAAAATCACTTCGTTTTCTGATGTTTTGTTTTTGCTTGTGGTTGGCACGTGCGGAAATTTTGTTCCCGCATTTTTATTTACCTACGCAGAAACAGAATTAAGTTCGGGTGTAGCTGGAATGCTGAATAGCTTTACTCCGTTTTTCACACTTTTTATCGGAATTCTAATTTTCAATCAAAAGACAAACTTGAAGCAAATTGCAGGTATGGCACTTGCATTTCTGGGGATGTGTGTTTTAGTTGGCTTATTTAATTCAGATTTAGGTCAGTTGAACTTGTCGCACATTTTAGCAATATTGCTTGCTACATTGATGTATGGAACAAGCTTGAATACAATAAAATATAAATTGCAACACTTCAAGCCATTAGAAATTGCAGCGCTTTCATTTTCACTTTTAGTAATTCCATCGTTGATTGCTTTTTTCATTTTTAATGTTCCAACAGCATTCAAACATCACTCGCTTGCTTATCATTCGTTGTTTTACATTTCACTTCTCAGTATTTTTGGAACATGTTTGGCCTTGTTGCTTTTCAACAAAGTAATCGCATTAAAATCTCCTGTCTTTGCCAGCATGGTCACTTATTTCATACCATTTGTAGCGTTATTTCTTGGTAACTTTTTTTATGATGAAGCTGTGAGCCTGATGCAATTGTGTGGTATTGTAATTGTGATTCTTGGTGTGTTAATTATGAATTTTTCAACTCAAAAAGCTACATTCATCAATGAGTAGGTTATTAGTGTAATTTGCAAAGAAATTAAGCTCTTTACTATGGTGGTTTTACTTTGCAAGAATAATTCAGGTGTTAAATTTCTTTAATCTGAAAAACGAAAGAATAAAATCATTAGTTTTAATCAATTATACTACATGAATAAATTTGTTAAAGTCATATTCTTATTATTCTCCCTGCAAGTACTCCTTTTTTCTTGTGGATTAAAATATTCACCTCCAGAATCTATTGAGCAAATTCAAAGCAACAGAAGGTTGATGTTGGAACAGCAATTGACTACTCAATTTGCTACAGTACATAAAAAGTATACCAGTTTGGAGTATGGCGAAGCATTAACGGTTAAACCTCTTACGTATATGCGCCTTGATTCGCTGTTTGAAATTAAATACCAACGATCAAAAATCAATCTACCAACCAAAGATTTAGAGCCTTTGATAGAAGCTCAAAAAATGATGTTGTTATCGGATACAACAGAAATATTATTTATGGAGACCAATTGGTTTGAATTGCAGAGTGATTCTATACTTGAATACATGATTGCACGCTGTTATTTAAACAATGCTAACGTGCTAAGGAAAATTGAATTTGTAGATGACTTCACTACTGGGTTATCCAATCAAACTTGGGCTAGAAAATACATGAAAGAAGAATGGTTTACACAAAATGTTGGGATCACGCCTTCCTCAGATGCTCAATTTTACACGCTTGCCAAAACGCGTGAATTTGCTTTAAAAGACCAACAAAAAAATGTTTTCTTAAATCGAATTTTTGAAGTCATGAAAATTGCGAACGAACTTTCAAGCTTAAATGCGAAAGATATCTGTATGAAACTTATTCAAACAGATGCACCTAAAACTTCAAAAGGAATCAATCTTCAAGATTATACTGTTGAATTTCAAAAATTGATTGATATGTCAAACAATATTGTCGGTTATAGATGTAGGTTCTATCTTAAAGCAGACAACACTGAAGCGTTTACGCTTAATTACGACACCTGTTTTCAGTTGATATAACACTCAAAGCTTCACATAAAATGGTTTAGAAGATTTTTTCAAAGCCATTTGAAGATTGCTAGAAAGCAAGCGAACATCTTGAGAAAGCGATGGAACCCCTTTTTGTTGATAAAAATAGGAATGGTTTTGGCTGTCAATTCTCCATCCTGATTTGAGTTTTCTAATATGTATGCTCTTGTTTTGAATGCTAATCGTGTTTGCTGATGTTAGTTCAATTTTTTTTGCTGAAATGATACCAGAACTCTTTTCAGCTTCTTGAATCAGGCGCTGAATTTTAGGACTATCTTTTTCATAGAAATAAAGTACATTTCCATTTACTTGAATACTACCACATAGCTCTTTAGATACAAACAATTGCAAACTATCTTCCTGAAATTTTTGCATTCTTGAAAAAGAAAGACCAACAATTGTAGCAATGAAAGCAAACAATGCGAGTTGACTTTTTTCTCGCTTATAGATAATTTTAAAAGCAAAATAAGATACAACGCAAAGTAGCAAAACAAACTCGATGAAGCTGAGCTCAAACCCAGAAGAAACACTTCCGGGAAGACGACTGATGAATTGAATGCTTTGAACTAAAAGTAAAATAATGTAAAAACTTCCTAATGTCAACAAACCATTTACAAACGGAATCCACGAGGTGCAAAGCGTGATGATTAACAGTACAATGGCAATAGTTCCTAAACTCATCACAAAAATATTTGAAAGCATAAAATAGTTAGGAAACTGCTGGAACCAGAAAAGCACAAATGGAAACGTTGTAATGGTAGCAGCAATGCCAACTGCGGTTCCTTTCCATAGCCAGTTTATGAAAACAAATCTAGAGTGGATAAGTTCTTCAATTGGTTTTTGGAGTAAAATTATTCCAAACAAAGCAGCATAAGAAAGTTGAAAGCCTACATCAAAAAGATAGTACGGGTTGAATAACAGCAAAAGTATTGCTGAAAAGAATAAACTGTTGAGCACATTATTTTTTCGATTCCCATACATGCCAATTGCAACAATGGTAAACATCACAACTGCACGCATCACAGCAGAAGATGCTCCGCTCAAAAAACCAAAACACCAAATAGCAAGAACAGAAATGAGAATAGTTTGTTTTCTACTAATCCATTTCGAGAACAAGCGAAACACCCACTGAATAATTATCATAAGTATGCCCACATGCATTCCGGATACTGCAAGTACATGCATAGCACCTGTATTGGAAAATGCTTGAAGTACTTCTTTATCGATATCACCTTTTGCGCCGACCAGTAAACCAATTGCTAAGCCAGAGATAGATTCAGGTAGCTGTGTTTGAATGTATTGAGCAATTTTTTCTTGCCATTTTGCAAAGAATAGAAACACGGAATTTGCTTCTCCAATTTTCACGATTTGTTCATCGGAACAAAACGAATTACCAATATACCCATGAGTTGTAAAGTAATAGTTGGCATCAAAACTGCCTGGGTTGTTTGTGTTTTCAAAAGGTCTTAGCATCGTATTAAAAACAATCTTGTCACCAATTTTGTATTGCTGCCCCATTGTGTCAATCACCAGCAATACATTACCTTTGCAAGTTGTTCTATTTTGTAGGTTATAGCATTGATTTATAGAAACATGTAAACTTTGAAACCCTTTATCAGAAATAGAAGTTCTGAAAACTATTCCTTGTAAAGAAGAGTTTTGAAGCGCATTAATGGAGCTGGATTCACTTTTTTGTAAATTGAAATTAAAGAACCCAATAAAGGCAAACATGCATGCAAAAGCTGCAACAAAATCACGACTTGATTTGTAATAGTTGTTATGAACTTTGGATCGAATGAGGAACACGCAAAACATTCCAATAAACACAACGCTCCCAATGACTTGTAATGCTTCATCTTGCATAAAATATGCCGACAGAATGCCAAAACACAACCCAAATGAAAGAAAAAGTAAAGGCATTAGTACGTTGAATTCGTTGATATTTTCAGCTAATCTAAAATTTTTGTGCTTAATTTCACTTAATTGTATTGATTTTCTTTGTTACTTTACGATTCAAAATCAATAATAAAACAA
>JBDHXR010000076.1:0-14255 GCA_039810825.1 Fluviicola sp. | reverse complement strand
TTTGATTTGGAAACATAAATATTAGCTCGGTGTACAGGTATTCCATCTATTACTTCTTCTCTTTTCTTTTTATATAAGTACGCTGGATTTATCTCCATCTTTGGGTAATTTGGGAGAGCTGTCAATACTTCTACATGGATGCCATTTTTTTTTAATCTTACAGCTAATTCATGCAATCGATTTTGTGGTGCACCTATTTCTGGCGGGTAATATTGCGTCAAAATTAATAACCTCAATTCCATTATTTCAACAAATTTTTCACTTCAACATACACTTTATCATCAATTCAACAGCATTTCCTTTTCCAAAATAATCCTTTCGGGAAGATGTAGGTTGAAAATGAACAAGTGCATTTACTATTTCTTCTCGGTTTGCACCAACAAGTACATTCCACCCATTCTCTACTGTTTCTACCCATTCGGTTTCATCACGCAAGGTAATGCAAGGTTTTCCTAAGAAAAATGCCTCTTTCTGTACTCCTCCGCTATCTGTAACAATCTTTGAAGCTGCCGTTTCTAAGCGCACCATATCTAAGTATCCTACGGGTTCTATCACACGTATGTTATCTCCTAATTGGATGCCATAATCTTTCAAATACTTTTGTGTACGTGGGTGAAGTGGCAAAACAATACGCTTTTTACTTTTTGTCAATCCTTCACAAATTGATTTCAATCGTTTTGGGTCATTTGTGTTTTCCGCTCGGTGAATGGTACATAAGAAAAAATCATTTTCGTGAATGTTTAACTCTTCCAGAATTGTACTTTTTTCTTTAGCAATTTTAGAGAAATGCAAGATGCCATCGTACATTACATCTCCAACCAAATGAACACCTTCAGTAATCCCTTCATTCTTCAAATTGGTCACAGCAGTTTGTGTAGGTATAAAAAGTATATCGGAAAGATGGTCGGTCAAAATACGATTTTGTTCCTCGGGCATTGCTTTGTTGAAGCTGCGTAAACCTGCTTCTACGTGAATGACCGGAATAAGTAATTTTGAAGCAGCCAAAGCTCCGGCAAGAGTAGAGTTTGTATCTCCATAAACCATAACAAAATCAGGCTTCTCATCAAAAAGTACTTTCTCTATTTCAGAAAGCATTGCTCCAGTCATAGCTCCGTGTGAACCGGAACCAATATTCAAATGATATTTCGGTTTTGGGATATTTAGTTCTTCAAAAAAAACATCCGACATATTGGAATCATAATGCTGACCTGTATGGACCAAAATCTCTTGAAAAGAGTTTTTAAACTGATTGGAAACAGCTGCTGCTTTTATAAATTGTGGCCGCGCACCTAGTATTGTTATTATTTTAATCATTGTATAGACAAAAGTAGAAGAATATCGAATACAGAATTAATTCTTTAGAAATTTGATTTCAAAACCTTATCAAATCAGGTTTTTTTTTTACTTTTGATTTCAAAAAAAATGCGCTTAAAAGGGAAAAAAGTATTAGTAACAGGAGCTGATGGTTTTATCGGGTCACATATAGTAGAAGCTTTAATTGCAGAAGGGGCACAAGTGCGTGCATTTTGTTTTTACAACAGTTTCAATTCATGGGGTTGGCTTGATTCGTTTTCCAAAGAAACTTTAAGTCAAGTAGAAGTGTTTACAGGTGACGTTCGTGATCCAAATGGAGTGAGAACGGCTATGAAAGACATTGAAATTGTTTATCATCTTGCTGCGCTAATTGCAATACCTTATTCTTATCATTCTCCAGATGCGTATGTTGATACCAATGTAAAAGGCACACTAAACATCGTTCAAGCGGCAAAAGATTTAGGCACAAAACGAGTATTGGTAACTTCAACATCAGAAGTATATGGCACTGCACAATATGTGCCGATAGATGAAAAACATCCTAGACAAGGGCAATCTCCATACTCAGCAACTAAAATTGGTGCAGACTGTATTGCTGAATCGTTTTATAGAAGTTTTGACCTTCCATTAACAATTGTTCGCCCGTTTAACACATATGGCCCTAGACAATCGGCTCGAGCAATAATTCCAACAATCATTACTCAACTATTAAATGGTTATCAAGAAATTAATTTGGGCGATTTAACACCAACACGTGATTTAGTTTTTGTTAAAGATACAGCAAAAGGATTTTTAGAGATTTCTCTTTGTGACAAGCTGATTGGGCATGATGTAAACATTGCTACTCACAATGAAATTTCTATAGGGGACTTAGCAAATGAGTTAATACAACAGATTAACCCATCTGCAAAAATTAAGCAAGAAGAATCTCGATTAAGACCTGAAAAATCAGAAGTTTATAGACTTTTTGGTGACAATAAAAAGCTAATAGAATATACTGGATGGAAACCTAACACTTCATTAAATGAAGGAGTAAGACAAACCATTGAGTGGTTCAAAGACCCTTCTAATTTAAAACAGTATAAAGCAGATATTTATAACATCTAATTATGAACGAAAAATTCAATAGTATTCTTTCAATTATTAGAAAAAGATACGGAAATGAAGGGTTTATTCCTCTGCATGTTCCAAATTTTGATGGTAATGAAAAGAACTACTTAAACGAATGTATTGATTCAACTTATGTTTCATCTGTTGGACCTTTTGTTAATAAATTTGAGGAAATGATGTCTCAAATTACGGGAGCAAAGTATTCAGTTGCTGTTGTAAATGGGACAGCTGCTTTGCATATAGCAATGCTTGTAGCAGGAGTTAAAAGAGATGATGAAGTCATTTCTCAAGCATTAACCTTTGTAGCAACAGCAAATGCAATTTCGTATATTGGCGCTCAACCTATTTTTTTAGATGTTGATAAAGAAACTTTAGGTTTAAACCCAGTTGCTGTTGAGCACTTTTTAGCTGAGAACACATATCAGGATGCACAAAATAACTGTGTTAATAAAAAAACTGGGAGAATTATACGAGCATGTATTCCAATGCACACATTTGGTTTACCTCTTAAAGTTGAACAATTGATGCAAATCTGTAATAAATATAACATTGTATTAATTGAGGACACTGCTGAATCATTGGGTTCATACAGAAGAGATAAGCACACAGGAACCTATGGTCAAATAGCTGCATTCAGTTTTAATGGAAACAAAACAGTAACTTCTGGTGGTGGAGGTGCAATTATTACCGATAATGAAGAGTGGGCAAAACGTGCTAAACATTTAACAACTACTGCTAAAGTGCCACATTCATGGGAATTTGTTCATGATGAAATTGGTTACAACTACAGAATGCCAAACATCAATGCTGCGTTAGCGTGTGCACAACTTGAACGTTTAAAAATATTTATCGAAAATAAACGAAAAACTGCTCTTTATTTCAAAGAAGAATTTCAAAAAATAAACATTCCATTTATCACAGAAATTGAAGGGTCAACCTCAAACTATTGGTTAAATGCTATCCAATTAGATAATCGAGAAGAAAGAGATGCATTTTTGAAATTTGCTAATGATAATCATGTAATGATTCGCCCAATATGGACCTTAATGACAAAATTACCTGCTTTTAAAGATTGTCAAACAGATAAACTGGAAAATTCATATTGGCTGGAAGACAGAATTGTTAATATCCCTAGTAGTTATATCAACTAAGAAATGATGTTCGAAGATAGAATATATATTATTGCTGAAGCCGGAGTAAACCACAATGGAAGTTTGGAAATTGCAAAGGAATTAATCAAAGCTGGCAAGCAAGTAGGTGCTGATTGTGTCAAATTCCAAACATGGAAAACGGAAGATTTAATTACAATTGATGCACCAAAAGCAACATATCAAAAAGCCAATGATTCTTCAGAGAATCAATATGAAATGCTAAAGAAACTTGAGCTTAGCTACAAAGATTTTAGTGAATTAAAAATGTTTGCAGAAAAAATTGGTGTAGATTTTCTTTCTACACCTGATGAGCTAACTAGTTTGAATTTTTTAATAGATGAGCTTAAATTACCTCTAATTAAAGTTGGATCGGGTGAGATTAACAATTTACTCTATTTAAAGCAAATAGGGCAAAAGAAAAGTAAGGTAATACTCTCAACTGGGATGTGTAATATGGCTGATGTAGAAAAAGCATATTATACTTTGCTCGAGAACGGAGCTATTGAGGTTGCAATTCTTCATTGTACTTCAGATTATCCGGCACCACTTGTGAGTGTTAATTTAAAAGCAATGGACACCTTAAAAAGCGTTTTCAAAACTACTGTTGGTTACAGTGATCATACAGAAGGAATTGCTGTATCTATTGCAGCTGCTGCACGTGGTGCTAAAATAATTGAAAAGCATTTTACCCTAGACAAAACAATGGATGGTCCAGATCATAAAGCGTCATTGAATCCTCAAGAATTTAAAGCTATGGTTGACGGTATACGTGCTGTTGAATTGGCTCTTGGCGATGGAAAAAAAAGAATCCAACCCAATGAAGTTGAGACACAAAATGTTGTCAAGAAAGGTATCTATGCAAAGCATGCAATAAAAAAGGGTGCTATTGTTAAAGAAGCTGACATTGTTGGCAAACGTCCTATAGGCTTTATTGGAATGGAACATTATGAATTCATTGTAGGGAAACAAGTTACAAGAGACATTTCTTCTGGTGAAGCAATCGGTTGGCAACATTTGGATTTAAAGAAATGAAAAAAATTTGTATTTATACAGGCGCAAGATCAGAATATGGGCTGCTCAGACCCTTAATAAAACTGCTGTCTGAAGATTCATACTTTACCACACAATTGGTAGTTGGGGCTGGTCACACTATCGATTCTCAAGGCAATACCATTGACGAAATAAAGCAAGATAAATTTATTATTCACACTGTAATTAAAGCTAAAACGAAAGCTGAAACTCCAAAATCAATCTCGGATCTCAATGCTTATCAGCAGATTGACTTTGCAACATATTTAGAGCTAAACAATCCAGATTTAGTGATAGTATTAGGAGATAGAAGTGAACTGCTTTCAGTTGCAGCAGCTTGTTTACTCTTTTCTGTGCCTTTAGCACATATTTCAGGTGGAGAAGTTACCGAAGGTGCAATAGACAATCAAATCAGGCATGCACTAACAAAAATAAGTCATATTCATTTTCCAGCTACTGATGCTTACAAACAAAACATAATTAGCATGGGAGAAGAGCCTTGGCGAATCAGTGTTTCAGGAGAACCTGGTTTAGACGAGATCTTATCTTTAGATTTGCCAAAAGATGAAGATTTTAGGGAATTTTCTGGACTTCCTAAAGATGCACCTTTTATCATTTCAACTTTTCACAGTGAAACTATCGATCAATCAATCAATGAGTCTTTTTTAATGAAGCTAACTGCTGAAATTACTTCTAAATTTCCTTATCACATTCTTTTTACAGCAGCTAATTTAGACCAAGGAGGAATGGAAATTAATCAAACCTTAGAAAAAATATCCAAAATAAATCCAAAAATCCATTTTGTAAAAAGTCTCGGAAAAAGAAATTATTATGCTGCTCAAAAACATGCAATATTGATGCTTGGCAACTCTTCTAGCGGGATTGTTGAAGCTCAGAGTTTTAATTTGCCTGTTATCAACGTTGGAAGTAGACAAAATGGGAGATTGAGAAATCTTAATTGCGTAGATGTGGAAGTAAGTGTTGCAGCAATATGCAATGCCCTTCACCAAATCAGCACTCCTCAGTTTATCGATTCCATCAAAAATAGTAAAAATATTTATGGAGATGGAAACGCATCAACACGTATAATAAAGTTCCTTAAAGAATTAGATTGGAGTATTCTTTTTCATAAAAAATCAACTTTTTAATGGGAAAAGAGCAATATATTGGAGGTAGTTTTGCTTCAGATGATTCTTCTAAATATAAGCTTAAGAATCAAAAAACACCTTTTTTTCTTCAAAACATGAATAGCAATAAATGCGTTTTGGGTTTTGAAACAGGTGCAGATGCACTCGCATTTGTGCTTATAAACTGGTTGAAAAACAATAACAAATCCTCAATTTTCTTTCCTAAACACTATTGTCAAGATACCATAAAGCGAATCAAAATCAAAGTACCTGAAGTACTAATTCAATACTACCAAAGTACAGAAGATCTATTAATCCATCAACCTAAAGCAATAGTTTGGAATCATTTCAATGGACATATTCCAATTCCATTTGAAATAAAAAAATTAAATGCATTCATAATTGAAGACGCAGTACAAAGTATCGAAGCCATCAGGCGTTTTGAAAGCAATGCACTAATTTCAAGTTTCAGAAAATGGATTGAGGAAGATATTGCGATTGTACTGAGTGAATTTACAGATTATGATAATCAAACTACGGTTGGTCCATCAGCTTATTATTCTTTAAAAAAAGAAGCCGAACAAATAAAAAGTAAATGGAAGAAAACACATGATAAGACTTTAGAAAAAATATATCTTGAATTATTTCAGAAAGCTGAGAATTTGTTGCTAGACCAAAACATATACATGAAAGAGTATTCTACTATTTCACAATACAACTGGGATGATTTGATTGCTACACGTTCAAAAAACAAAGAGTACTTGCTCTCAAAATTAAGTTCAATGCAGATTGAAATCATACCACAATCTGAATTGTTTGTGGTGATAAACCTAAATCATAAGCAAAGAAATAATGTTCGTAAACACTTGGCAGATAATGGAATTTTTTGCCCTATACATTGGTTAGACTCATTAGATATTCAAAAAGCAAATTCTTTACTATCTTTACCCATAGATCAACGATATAACATAGTTGATATGCAAAGAATTGCTGAAACATTGAAATATGCCCTTGAACTTTAAAATATATTCTTCAGAAAATATAGATGATTTTATTTCAACATGGGGGGCAAGAATTCAACCATTGGATATTTATTATCAACCTAGTTTTTTAGCTTGTGATGCTGCTATGCAAAAAGGAACTTTTGAAATAGCAACTTATACAGATGGTGAAAATTACTGGTTATACCCATACATTATTCTACCTATTACAAATACACCTTATTTTGATTTATCATCACCATACGGATATGCTGGTCCTATTAGTAGTTCTATAACTTTCGGAAAAAAGGTTGAAGTGTTGTTTTTAGAACATATAGAGAACCGAGGGGATATTGTGACGGAGTTTATTCGTTACCATTTTATTTACAATCAGCACTATAAATTCGAACAAAATATACATAATTTATTAAACAGAAGAATCGTAGTATTAAACACAAATAAGTCTGTTGATCTTTGGCTAGAACAATGCTCTTCAACAAACAGAAATTTAGTTCGAAAGCTTGAAAAAGAAGGGTATTTATGGTCAGAAAAACAATTTGAACTAAAAGATGTAACAGTGTTTGATGATGCCTATAGAAAAAACATGATTCATTCAAAAGCATCTGATTTTTATTTTTTTGACACCTCTTTTTATGAAAGCCTGATAACACAATTGGGAGATAAAATTCGAATTGCATATGTGATTAAAGACAATATAGTCTATGCTTCTGCTTTATTTTTTGTGTCTGGAGAAACTGTGACCTATTATTTGTCTGCAAGAAATCTAGATTATCCAAAAGTGCCTGCTTCAAATTTGTTATTAACTAAAATGAGTTTTTGGGCTCAAGATAATGGCTACAGCTATTTCAATTTAGGGGGCGGCCTATCATTAGCGGAAGATGATTTCTTATTTAAGTTCAAGAAAAACTTTGGAAAAGATATTTATGACTTCATGATAGGAAAGAGAATTGTTCAACAAGCGTTATACGAAGAATTGAAACTCAATTATATTTCTACATACGGGAAAGAAAAATATGAAAAAGTAAAACATCTTTTGCAATTCTATAGATAAATTAACAACTTCGCATTATGGTAAACCCTTCTTTACATACATTATCTCAAACAAAAAAAATTAAAGACGGATTAGAACTACTTAATCTTGTAAATGGTGAGGCAATTTTTGTAATTGACTCTAACAACTGCGTAATCGGTACAATAACTGATGGTGATATTCGTAGAGGGTTGTTAAATGGCAAAACATTAGATTGTTCAATTACTGATGTTATGCATTCTGAATTTCGTCATATTCGATCTGAGAATTATTCAATTGGTAAGATTGATGAACTAAAAGAACAAAAAATTGGAATGCTTCCGGTAATCGATCAAGAAGGTAAATTAATAAAAATATTAAATCTTTCCAGCCTTAGAACTGTCTTGCCAGTTGAAGTGTTGTTGATGGCCGGAGGACGTGGAGAGCGATTGAAACCACTTACTGACACTGTTCCTAAACCCATGCTTCATGTTGGAAGTAAACCAATAATTGAACACAATATTGACCGATTGGCATTGTATGGAATTGAAAAGATCTATATCTCTGTAAAATACAAGGCTGAGCAAATCAAAGATTATTTTAAAGATGGTGCTAACAAAGGTTTGCAAATAGATTATATCGATGAAAATGAACCCCTTGGCACCTTAGGGGCGGCACGTTTAATTAATAAAATAAACACTCCTGCAATATTGGTAATGAATTCTGATTTATTAACCAATATTGATTTTGAAGATTTTTATCGTTTGTTTGAGGAGTCTGACGCAGACATGGTGGTAGCAAGCACACCTTATCGTGTTGACGTGCCTTATGGCGTGCTGGAAACAGATGGCAATAAAATCACTTCGCTGAAAGAAAAACCATCCTATGTTTACTTTTCTAATGCCGGTATTTATTTGATTAAGTCATCATTGTTAGAGCGCATTCCCAAGGGGAAATTTTACAATGCTACAGACTTAATGGACGAATTGATTTCAGATGGAAAAAAAGTCATTAATTACCCAATTGTTCATTATTGGCTTGATATAGGAAAACCTGAAGATTTTCAAAAAGCTCAAAACGACATTAAACATATAAAATTCTAATGCGTCCAAATCTAGAAAACACTTTGGTGCTAATTCCTGCAAGAGCAAATTCAAAAGGAGTACCAAAAAAAAATTCAAAACCATTTGCAGGTGGAAAATCACTAACTGTTCGAGCTATAGAAACTGCGTTAAGTGTTTTTGATAAATCTAAAATTACATTAACCACAGATGATCAAGAGTTGCTTAGTCAAACACAACAGCATGGAATTTTTCAAATAAAACGGAATGAAAAATTGGCTTCAGATGAAGCAGGAATGCTTGAAGTCATGTTAGATGCAATTGACAGACAATCTTGGAAACCGTCATTTTTAATGCTATTGCAACCTACAAGTCCTTTACGTACCAAGCTTCATCTTCAACAAGCATTGAATCTCTTTGAAGAGGGTGACCAAGCAGTTGTTGCCGTAAATGAACCTAAAGGACATCCTTTTTATACGTTGTTTCAAGAAGAAAATGGTTATATTCATAAGTTTCAAAAAAACACAATTGTTCGAAGACAAGATCTTACACCTATGTATGATGTAAATGGTTTGATATATCTTTTTGATGTTGACGAACTTCGGAAAAAAAGCTGGATTCAATTTGAAAAAATCAGACCAATGGTTGTTTCAATATGGCAAGGAATTGATATTGACACCCCTGAAGATTGGTTCATTGCTGAGAAAATTTTTATAGAAAAATAAATAATCAGTGTTTTTTAGTGTTAATAACACAAAATAAGATACAAAAAGGAATTATTCCAGCCTGTGTTTCAACAAATGATTCAAAAAGCATTGTGATTCCAAAACAAATTATAAATAAAAACCCAAATACAGTTTTAGTTTGTATTGCTTGTTTTAATGTCATTACGAAAAGCATTAATAAACTAACTAAGCCAACAATACCGAGTTGTACCCACGTGTTTAAGAATTGATTGTGCGAATTAAGTTTCCTTTCAGCCGCACCAATATTCCCCTTTTCAATGTTTTTCTTTATTAATAAATCTTTAACGTCACCAGTTCCAACTCCAAATACCCAATTTTCTTTAATCAAAGACCAAGAGGTTGACCACATGACTAATCTTGCTCCACTACTTTCAACAGTTTCATTGTTTGAACTTTTAATATGTGCAATAGAAGTTGATATATCAGAAAATCTAGAGCGAATTTTTGAATTACTAAACAAAAATATCCCACAGAACAACCCAGATATTCCAAGAATTAGAATAGTTTTTCTACCATGTCTTGATAAGAATAATCGGTGAGTAACAATAAAAAAAGTTAAACTAAACCAAATAATAATTCCTGCTTTTGATATCGTGAAAAAAGTAGATAAACTAAGTAACATCCATGCGCAGATATCAAACCATTTTAATTTTGTATAGTTTTCAAGAATACGGACCAAAATTACTCCTGAAGCAAATGCTGAATAAGTTGCCCAATAACTTCTATGAATGAAAATTGAAAACTCTGTTTCAAAAAAATAACCCCAATTATTATCTTCTGGGTAGTATATCGATCGCCAAATAGAAAAAAGCAACATCAACAACACAATCAACGAAAGTGCATATGAGAAATTCGTTAATATCCTTTTTGCGCTTAAAGAGAAGTTAGCCATCATAAAGATTAATGGGATTAATAAAAATGAAAGCTTCATACCAAGATCTGATAAACCAAATGTGATGTTTTGAGACCATAAAAGCCCTAAAAGATGAACTCCGTAGAAAATAACTGCCCAAAACAAACCATTGTTCCAATTAAAATCCTGTTTCAATGATTTAACTTTTTCTTTCCCTTGAATCAAAACAAGAATAAAAAGTATAACAAGACAAAGTGGAGTTATTTTATAATAAGTAACAGATAGCAAAAGGGTAAGAAAAAGCAACTTATCTTGCCAATTTCCATTTAATGAATCTAATATTTTACTATTTACTGTTTTTTCCATATTTTCCATTCGTGCCAAGGCATAGTAATTAGTCTAGTACTCCAAATCCACGTAAACACAAATTGAATAAAAAAGGCGACCATTGTACCTATTGACGCTCCTAAAAATGAATACTTCGGAACCAGCCAAAGAGCAAGCAATATGTTAATGAGTGCTGTTGTGACAGAAATGAATGCAATAAATTGAGTTTTTTCGTAGTAAAAAAAATACACACTTACCATTTTATACATCCCATTGAAGGCAAAACCTAAAGAAATCCATAAAACAATTGTCATTCCTTGTTGAAAGCTTTTGCCTAAAAAATAAAACACTAATGGCATAGCTAAATAAAACAGAAATGTAATCAAAAGAATTACAACAATATATAAATATGTCCATTTAACGATGGATTTCTTAGCTGCTAAGCTTCCTGCTTTTAAATGATTAAATACATAAGGACTCCAGACTTGGTTAAATGAATTTTGCAACAATCCAATCACTTGCCCTACCATAAACCCAACACTATATATACCATTAGAAGATAAACCTTCGTAATGTGTAATCACCAATTTATCTGAGTACATAATAAACACAGACGCTAACACATGTGGGACTAATGGTGCCCCATAAGAAAACAAGAATGATACATGCTTCCATTCAAATGAATAGGGTAAATACTTGTTCTTATATAAAATAACCAATGTAATTATTGTTGCAATTCCGTATGAAAATGACATCGCATGTATTGACCCATCAAAAGTACGGTTGAAAATGATAATTAAGACTAAAGCAATTACTAGTTCAAGAATTGTGCGGGATATTCGAAAAACTCCAAATGAGAAAGCACGATCTTCCATTCTCCATACAGACAATAATACTTCAACTACATTTTGATAAAAAGCATATATTCCTGCAAAAATGATGAACGATTCAGGAATTCCTGTATGACTTGCAATCAACTTCTTAAAAAGAAAAAGAAAAATTGTAAAAAGCAAGGTCAAAGCCAACATCGCTAACATGCCTGAGCTTATGTATGACCCAATTTCTTCATTTCTTTTTACAAAAACAACTTGCAGTGAAGTCATTAAATTCATACTCACAACCGGAATTAATAAAGCTATCAAAGAATTGAAATTTGTTAGTATCCCATAGTCACTTGTTGATAGGTATTGAGTTAGAAGTGGGAGTAAAAGAAAAGGAATAGCAGAATTTATCACATTTGAAATTGTGTAAATTCCCAAAGAATGGATCATGCTAATTTTTCTAGGCTTCATTAAAAATTGAGTCTAAGTATTTTTTGATATTTTCTTTATAATTCACACTTATTACCTCATTATTTGACTGTGAAATTTCATCTACAGATCTAAGAGGTAGTGTCTGGATTTTAGTAATAAAATCTTGAACCGCAGAACAAAAATATACATTATTGTTTTGAGCAAGTATTTCACCTAAAAACTCCTCACTTGCATTTTTATAATTGTATAAAAAAGTTGGTTTTCCTATTGACAAGGATTCGATAGCGGTTGTCGAAAAAATTGTAAGATGCGCATCTACCTCAATCATTTTTTCATAGATTGAAACACTAGAGAACTGGAAGTTATTAGGAAACTGGTAAATTTCTCGATAATGCTCTTCACTCGTTCGTCTAGGTTGTATTATCCACTCTATCTTATTTTGCATTGCTTTATCACATTCCAAAATAAATTCCAATAAGGCTACACTCCATTCTGTATCTTGCAATGAGACCAATATTGATTGAATTGGGGCTTTATTCGGCTTTGCTTTTCCTGCATAATAATCAATAATAAACCTTCCAATTGGGACACATTTATTTATAGGGAATCGAGATTTTTCAATTAACTCCTTATCTTTTTCTCCAAAAACAAGCAACTCATCAGGAAATTGGTTTGAATCAAATCTTTTCGTGTACATATAACCCGGATTGGTTTCACCGATCAACCCATGTTGAAGTTCTACAACGCGTATGCCTGCCTCTTTCCACGCTTTAATGTACCCAAAATTAGCATACGAAACAGTTAAAAAAACCACTTTTGGTTTGGGTAAAATCTTTAACGCATACTTCATCACTCGATATTGAGCTAAATACTTTTGAAGAATTGAATGAACATCAACTTTTGCTTTGGTAACTGATTCGATCTCATCTAGTATGCTTTCTCCTGTAAAAGAAATTCTCCTTAAAAAGAAACGCAAATAAAGTTCTTCTAAAAAAATAAATGATGCTTTTGAAACAACATGTTTTGAATAAACTTGTTTACGTTTATGAAATTTATGAAGAAGCAATTCAACAACAAGACTTTTTTCTTTTCGTTGAAAAAACAAAGCATCCATACCTTTATCTATATACTTGTCATCAATCAAAACTCGCTCTGCGCTATTGGTAAATGTCCATGCATCATACCTTCCAAAAAGGGAAGAAAAACCATAAAACAATGATCTTAACTGCTGAAAGAATACCTTACTTGTTTTCTTTTGAAGCGTTTCTTCGCCAAGTATTAATACATTAAATATTCTAGCTTTAATCCAAGGGTAAAACTGAAAATCTCGTCCATACTTATTTACAATAAGTTTGTTCACATCCAATTTTTCAATATCACTGATTAACTTCTTGGTGTCCAACGTTTTGAAAATTAGGTGAAATTAGAAAAAATAAAAAGACTAAATCTAAAATTGAGAATCCCCAAAATATTCCATACTGTAACATTGAATACAATATTATTGTTGAAAGTATGGTAAAATGGCTTTTTTTCCACCATAGAAACAATAAAATCAACATGAAAAGTCCAAGGGGAATTCCATAAGTTGAAAACAGCATTAAAAACGAATTATGAGCATGAAACAACTCTGTTTCCCCGGTTGTCGGTTGAGTTGTTCGCAGCATAAGTTTATTTGATCCATTTCCTACCCACGGATTTTCTTCAACATAATTAATATAATTCATCCAAATTAACTTTCTACCACTAGTGTTGAAATTTTGTGTTGTAACCAATAAACTCTTTGTTAATACTTTTGAAGTATCTAACTCATTTGGTTCAAGCATCAGTTTTGCGTTAGCTTTATTGCAAGCTAATTTGGTATTATTTCGTTTGCTTATTTTTTTACTTGTGTTGTATGCTATCTGTTCTGTTCCACCTCTATCAAAGCTTCTCTGAGTAATCGGCAAAAAATAAAATGTAAAAAAAACAATTACTACTGCTAGATAGCTCATAAATCGAATATTCAAAATCTGCCTTTTATTTTGAATAAAATAAACTATCATTTCAATAAGAAAGAAATACCCCAACACAACAATCAATGTTCTGTTAAATGATACAACTACCCCTGTCATAAAAATTAAAAAGAACAACCAAAAATAAAATGGTTTAACAACAACTCTATATAAACAAATAAACGCTACAAGTATGTGCAATGCAAAAATTGATGAGTTATTGGTTAACCCAAAAACATGTGAGTAATAAAGGGAATCTTTAGATTGTATAATTAACTCGTAT
>JBDHXR010000075.1:0-14263 GCA_039810825.1 Fluviicola sp. | reverse complement strand
AATTCCAGAACAACTAGTCGCTTCATTCCCAAATAGAATAATAAACATTCACCCATCTCTTCTTCCAAAATACGGCGGAAAAGGCATGTATGGTATGCATGTGCACAAAGCAGTGATTGCAGCAAACGAGCAAAAAAGCGGTATTACCATTCACCTAATTGATGAAGAATTTGACAAGGGAAGAATTATTGAACAATTTGAAACAACAATAGAGCCTACAGATACAGCGGAAGATTTAGCAAAAAAAATACACATTCTTGAGCAAGAATACTTTCCTGTAGTAGTAGAAAACACTATACTTAATTAAACAAAATATGAAAGAATACTTTTTAGCATTTGATTTAGGAGAAATTTTTAAAGCCTCAATGGTCTTATTTGCCGTTATTGATATCATTGGTTCCGTTCCTCTTATTTTAAAAATTAAGGAACAAAGTGGCGATATTCATGAAGTTCGTACAAGTTTTGTTTCTCTTGGTATTATGATTGGCTTCTTGATTCTTGGCGAGTCAATATTAAAATTATTTGGTGTTGATATAGGTTCATTTGCTGTTGCTGGTTCTTTTATATTATTTGCTATGAGTTTTGAGATGATATTGGGAGTAAAACTTTTTAGGGATTCTGTTTCTGGCAAAACGGCTAGTGTAGTCCCTTTAGCATTTCCAATAATTGCAGGTGCCGGAACCATGACAACCCTTGTTACCTTGCGTGCTGAATATCAAAACATCAACATCATCGTGGCTATTATACTCAATGTTGCCATTGTTTACGCTGTATTGCGTTTAACCAATCCAATAGAACGATTGCTTGGTCCGGGTGGTATTGCAATCTTAAAAAAGGTTTTTGGAATCGTTATTCTAGCAATTGCTGTGCGCTTATTTACTACCAATATTGCAAAAATAATCAGCGCTAGTGTATAGCACTTCTAAATTTAGAAGGAGTTTAAGTAGAAAGTGTTTTGATTTGGCGAGGTGTTAAATCGCTACACTTCAATAAAAACGAGGTTATAAGTGTTTTTAATGGTTATTTGACCGGTAAAACTAATTGTAGGAAAGGACTCCATTTACGTTCATAACAATTGACTTACTTCAATACCTCATTAATAGTCAAGGCAACCAAAATGGTATTGAATACAAATGAAATAATTGAATGAAGCAAGGTAAGCCTTCTTATTCCTTTTGATTTTGCTGTTACATCTGAAACTTGAAACGTCATTCCTATAGTGTAGGCATAATATGCAAAATCTAAGTAGTCTGGATGTTCTTCATTTGGAAATTCTAAACCCTTGATATGGCTAAGGTATTTGTTGTTTAAATCTCCGTAATACAGATGTGCATATCGAAATGTAAAGGACATATGTACAACAAACCAAGACAATGAAACGGATATTACAAATAACACCTGATTTGAAACAATAATATTTGCCTCTTGATTATCCCAAAACAACACAGAAAATAAAGAGACACTGCAACACACTATCACTACTACAAACTGTAACCATATTCCCAAATCCTCATCTTTAGCATGTAAACGAATTGAAGAAGAAGATTGTGTTTTAAAAATGATATATACAGCTTGTATCAGATAAGAGGTTCCAAAAGTTATCCAACTCCATTCAAAACTATTGCCAATACTAAATCCAAACAACAAACAACTTACCAAGCATATTGCAGCTAATGCAATACTGAAAAGAAATCGAAAGAGTGCTATGTGCTTGTATTTCATTGATAAAATTTAGCATTTATTACGAAAAACGAGCTTGAAAGTTACCGGCATTTCATTTTATTTATCGAAATTTGTGCCCGTAAATGGAGCAAACTACGCAAACTGAACAAAAAAGCAAGAAACCAAAACTTGTTTTAAGAATCGCAAAAATTGTGTATTTTATTGCTATTCATCTACTTGCTATTATTGCTGTAGGAGTTATTGGCGTTGCACTAGCTGTTAAATTTAAGTGGACTAATGATGGTGGGAATGTTGATTTAAACAGTCGTTATTTTTCTGAAATGGCAGGGAAATACAATCAAGGATTTGAAACCGATAGTGCTACTTTTGCAAAAAAAGAACGTCTTTTTTATCAAAATTTAGGTTTGCTTTCCAAGTACTATCCACTGAATGCAAAAACAATTTTATCAGCATATCAACAAACAAAAGATATTCAGATTGGTTTACGTATGTTGGATGCAGCGAACCTGCGAATGAAAAATCACAAAGGCTATCAAGAAACCTTGAAAGATTTTGAGAAATCAGCTTCTCAGGCATCAGTTTCAATTTACCCTTGGGCCAATTTTAAAGAATGGAAAGAGTTTACCAAAGTGGTAAAAGCTGACAAAAAAGCAATTGATTCTGTTGCAAAAATTACGGGTGTAGAAGCTCGGTTAATTGTGATGTGTTTAGTTGGTGAGCAAATACGCATGTTTAATTCGAATAGAGAAAAATTTAAACAAGCTGTAATTCCATATACCCGTCTATTCTTACCAAGAAACAGAGGATATGGTGTAACTGGAATTTTGCAAAATACTGCACTTAGAATAGAAAGCAATTTGTTTGATAAATGGAGTCCATTTTATCCAGGTGAATACTATCAACAGTGTTTAAACTTAAAAGATTCTTTTCCAGAATTGGTGGTAGATACAATTGAGGCTCATAAATTTCATACCATTCAACGTTTGATGCAAGGTGGTGATCATTTTTATTCGTATCTATATACGGCTTTCTTTTTACGACAATTTCAAGCACAATGGGAAAAAGCTGGATATTCACTGGCATATAGACCAGAAATATTGGGCACACTTTACAATCTGGGGTATCAAAAAAGTAAACCGAGAAAAGACCCAGAAGTTGGAGGATCTACATTTCGGGTAGGTACGAAAAATTATACCTTTGGAGGCTTGTGCTATGAATTCTATTACAGCGGTGAGTTGATGGATTTATACCCGCTAACAAGTCAACCTTTTATTCCAACAGAAATACTGGAAAAAACAATCATCTTTCCTGAGCCAGAAGAAGAGGAAGCACCTGATGTCACTGTGCATCCAGCCTTGTGATTTAATACATAATAATTGGTCTGTAGAAATATGAAAACCATGAAACATTTTGTTTTGATTTTCGTATCCCAAAAAAATTTCATAGATTTGTTTGATGAGCTTACTTGAAAAAATTATCGGCGATTTGTTGTTGCAGCACAATTGTGTGGTTGTGCCTTCATTTGGCGGTTTTGTGGCTCAACGCATTTCTGCAAAAATTGATTCAGAAAAAGGGACAATCACTCCTCCTCGAAAAGCTGTACTATTTAATAAACAGTTGATAAACAATGATGGCTTACTTGTCAGTGCATTTGCTCAAGAAAGTCAACTAAGTTTTGAACAGGCTCAAACAGAAATACAACAGCTTATTCAAGAGTGGAATAGCCGTTTAAAAATGGGCGGCAGAGTAACAATTGACAGAGTCGGAAATTTATTTTTTGATCAAGAGCATAATTTGTGTTTTGAACAAGACCGGTTTTTTAATTTGCTTTTAGAATCTTTTGGTCTTACTTCGGTTCGTTTTGTTTCAGAATCTGATGTTCAAGCTCGAGAATCTCATCAAACTGTTACTCATGTTGTAAAAGCTCTTGAGCTGGAGCAAAAACAACTAAACAAAGAAGTTGAGCCTACATTTGTTCTGAGTGTAGATCAAGCAATTGTTCCAGCTGTAGAAGAAAGTAAACAAGCCACATCAGGGAAAACAATTGAATTGCATTCTCAAAAAACTTCTCGAGTTTGGAGGTATGTGGCTGCTGCTTGTTTATTGCCTGTTGCATTTTATTCTGTTTGGTTGCCAGTAAAAACAGACGTGTTGGAATCTGGTGTGCTTTCATTAAATGATTTCAACCCTTTTCATAAACACATTCCTGGTAAATACAATGCTAAAAAAGGAAGTTATACATTTCAAATTCAAGAAGTAAGAAAACAACTTGATAATATTCCGCAGCAGGTTTCTGTCTTTTCATACGAAATGGATGAGGACACGTACATTCCGGTTTCAGTAAAAAAAATTGAGCCTAAACCTGAGGTAACAACAACTGTTGAAGTCCCGCTACCTGAAACTCCTGTAATTCAAGAAAAAACTGTATCTTCAAATAACGGTGAATTAATAGTTGGAAGTTATCTAAATCGTGAAAGTGCGTCTGATTTAATGAAAACATTAACTTCAAAAGGATTGACACCACATCTTATTGAGAAAGATGGGAAAATTCGCCTTTCAGCTGGTTCGGCCTCAGACATGAAAACCATCATGCCAATTCTGAATGCATTAAACATCACACCGTGGGTGTTGAAATAATTCAACCATTCTTTTTATTGTTCTTATTTCCATAAAAAACGCCAACCTTTTCAGTTAGCGTTTCCCTTATTTATTAAAATTCTTTTTATGAATTCTTCATCAAGAATTGGAACCTGTCTAGGTTTTTCAAGGAAATACTTGTCCCTCTTGCCACAGCGCGAAGTGGATCTTCGGCAATGTGTACAGGAAGCTTGGTTTTCTCGTTGATGCGTCTATCTAAACCGCGTAGCATTGAGCCGCCACCAGCCAAATAGATACCTGTTTTATAGATGTCTGCCGACAATTCTGGTGGAGTTTGTTCCAAGCAACTCAAAATTGCTTCTTCTATTTTTGAAATAGACTTATCTAAAGCATGTGCAATTTCTGAGTATGAAATAGTAATTTCACGAGGAATTCCCGTCATCAAATCTCTACCTCGAACTGGTAAGTCTGCAGGTGGATTGTCCAATTCAGGCAACGCAGCACCTACATCAATCTTGATCTGTTCAGCAGTACGCTCGCCTACCAAAATATTGTGTTGACGACGGATATATTCTTCAATATCAGAAGTAAAGTCATCTCCGGCAACTCGAATAGATTTATCGCATACAATACCGCCCAAAGCAATTACGGCAATTTCAGAAGTGCCTCCGCCGATATCGATAATCATGTTCCCCATTGGTTCTTCTACGTCAATGCCAATACCAATTGCAGCAGCCATAGGTTCATGAATTAAATACACTTCTTTTGCACCAGCATGTTCAGCAGAATCTTGAACCGCTCTTTTCTCTACTTCAGTAATCCCAGAAGGAATACAAATAACCATGCGCAGAGTTGGGTTGAACATGCGTTTACCGGGATTAATCATTTTTATCATCCCTCTGATCATTGCTTCTGCACTTTGAAAATCGGCAATTACTCCATCTTTCAATGGTCTTACAGTTTCAATTAACTTATGTGTTTTACCATGCATTTGTTGCGCTTTCTTTCCGATTGCGACAATTTTGCCGGTTTGAATATCTTTTGCTACAATAGAGGGTTCGTCAACTACTACTTTGTCATTCATAATGATCAATGTATTAGCCGTTCCTAAGTCGATAGCAATTTCTTGAGTAAGAAAATTAAATAATCCCATTTAAAAGCAGATTTTGCGATGTGCAATTTTAGTATTCGTTTTTTTGCAATAAAAGTTACAAAATTAGCTTAAAATATTCAAAAAAAATCGATAATATGTGTTTTTACTTGAAAATTGCGGAAAATTCTGAAAATTATCAATGCTTGAAGTGTCTATTCCCTGTAAACACCATCGCTAAATCATTTTGGTTGCAGTAATCTATTGACAATTCGTCTTTGATTGAGCCACCCGGTTGTACAACTGCCGTAATTCCTGCATGATGTGCAATTTCTACACAATCAGGAAAAGGGAAAAATGCATCAGAAGCCATAACAGAACCCTTCAAATTAAACCCAAAAGAGTTCGCTTTTTCAATGGCTTGTTTCAAGGCGTCAACACGTGAAGTTTGACCGGTTCCACTGGCAATTAATTGTTGATTTTTTGCTAAAACAATGGTGTTTGATTTGGTGTGTTTTACCAATTTATTTGCAAAAATCAAGTCTTCAATTTCGTGAGCAGAAACTTGCTTTTTTGTTTTTGATTCAAAATTTGTAGCGTTTTCAGAAAGCAGATCTTTGTCTTGCTCAATTACTCCATTTAACAGTGTTCGGAATTGTTTTTTTGGAAGTTCTACGTGCTTTTGAATCAAAAGTATTCTGTTTTTCTTGCTTTTGAGTACTTGCTGAGCATCTTCGCTAAAATCGGGTGCAATAACTACTTCGCAAAACAAATCGTTAATCAAATTAGCAGTTTCTATATCAATTGGTCTGTTTGCAATCAAAATGCCTCCGAAAGCAGAAGTTGGATCCCCGGCCAAAGCATCGGCATAGGCTTGAGCCAAAGTATCTCTAGTCGCCAACCCACAAGCATTGTTGTGTTTTAATATCGCAAAAGTGGGGTTGTTTTGTTGAAATTCAGCCATCAATTGCACTGCAGCATCAACATCTAACAAGTTGTTGTACGACAATTCTTTTCCGTGTAATTGGGTAAACATGGCTTCAAAGTCGCCATAAAACCAACCACGTTGATGCGGATTTTCACCATAACGCAAAGTTCTTCCTTTCAACACACTTTCTTTAAAAACAGGTTGCGGGTCTTCTTGATTGAAATAATTAAAAATTTGGGTGTCATAATGACTAGATGTCATAAAAGCCAATTGCGCAAAATGTTTTCGTTGAGCAAGAGTAGAAGAAACTTGTTGAGAAGAAAGAATTGATAATACTTCTTCGTATTGATCTACAGATGAAACAATCAATACATCTTTAAAGTTTTTTGCTGCAGCACGGATTAAAGAAATTCCTCCAATATCAATTTTTTCAATGATTGATTGATGATCTGCGCCTGAGGCAACCGTTTGTTCAAATGGATATAAATCTACAATTACAAGGTCTATATCTTGAATATTGTGGTGTTTTGCTTGTTCAATATCACTTTGCAATTCTCGGCGGTATAAAATTCCTCCGAATACAGCAGGGTGAAGGGTTTTAACTCGGCCACCAAAAATTTCCGGATAAGTTGTTAATGTTTCAACTGGAACCACTGGAATTCCCAATTTTTCAATAAAATCTTGCGTTCCTCCTGTTGAGTAAATCACTACGTTTTCACTGTGTAATTTTTTAACTATTGGTTCTAAACCATCTTTGTAAAAAACTGAAATTAAGGCTCCTTTGATTTTTTTTGTACTTTCCATTATCTTTTTCTGATGTTAACCCACTTATTTTGAGGGTGCAAAGTTACACAGAAAAAAAGAAAAACGATATAGTAACGTATTTAGATTTCAACCAAGTTAAAAAGGTTATGAACCAAAACTAACGAGCTCTCCTTCTTGTCTTAAACAGGGCGTTTTTTAGGTTGGTATAAGCTAAGCAAAATTCTAAGCTACCTCCTTTATATCCGTACCTCAAAGCAGATAGTGTAATATCATACGAAACGCCAAAATGGAATCCTCTCCAATCTACTTGAATTGTTGGAGAAATTGCATCTTTAAAACGTACATAAGAGCCAAAACCGATAAAAGCATCTTGATTTAATCCAGTTATCATTCCTCCGCTTTCAAACCGATAGCGCAATATTAAACCCAAGATAGACTCATAATGTCCGCCTTGAACAAACTGTGCAAAATGAGCATCAAAGGCTAGTTTAGAACTTGGAATATCCATAGAATAGCGAATCATTCCTACATATTTACGCGCCAATCTTTCTGTAGAACCTGTTCTGTATCGCATTTCCGGTGCATTCAAATGATATCCTGAAAAACCTATTTGCAGCTTCATGTCATTGCTTCTGGCAAAGGTGCTTTTTCTTCCATCAAATTGATACATAATTCCGGACGATGCGTCGATGTACATAAACGAATTCAGTGTTCCTGATTCGCCACTTGCTATAGAAGCATCAAAAGCTTCTCCATTCCACTGAGAATCATACAATAAGCGTGATGCCTTTCCGGATCTATTCCCCATTCCAGCTTGTATGCCGAGTGAAAATTGATGTCCATTTCCTGCGGGAAGTATTCCATTTACGATTAGAGAGCCGTTTTGTTGACCAAATCCTGAATTCATGGCTATATCATTGTAAAACTGCAAGCCTATGCCTAAATGTGCCTTAGGGTTTCTGTCAGATTTAAGCAACACTGCATCTGCAGTAACACTTGATGTCATAAATGTAGCTGCACCACCCAGCCATTGATTCCGTTGCTGAACAGCAATGCGTTCCCAACCATCGTAAACTCCAACTGCTGCAGGGTTAATTAAATTAATTGACTGTAATATTTGTGACACATGAAAATCTTGAGAACTTACAAAGCCACAATTTATTAAGAGAAAAAATAAAACACTTTTTTTCATTTGTTAATGTGTTACAGTTACACTGCCGCTTTGTACTTTTTTGGAACCGTCTTTGAATACAATTTCAGCTTGATACGCATAGGTTCCTGTGCCAATTTTAACCCCGTTAAATATTCCATTCCATTTAAACATTGGGTCTGAAGAAGAAATCATTCTGTTTCCCCAACGGTCATACACATACCAAGTAAAAGATGCAACATCTTCGCCAATTTTTGGCCCTAATAAATCATTCAATCCATCTCCATTTGGTGAAAATGCCGTTGGGAGGTAGAAGCCTGTAAGTCCTGTAATAACTGGTGTTGAGTCTGTAGGGACAACAGGTGGAACAACTGGAGGAACAAAAATAGCCGTTATAGTTGCAGGATTTATGATATCCATTGAGTTGGTATCTTGATCATCTGTGAAGGTAAGTACGTTTGCTGTATATTCCCAGTGTGAGAATGTAAATCCTGCATTTGCTTTAGCTTCTAAGTTTGTTAGTATTCCTCCAAAATAATTGGCTGACCATGGGTAAGTTGGTGCCCAAACAGAGTTTACTTTTATGGTTCCTGAATTAGCAGGACTCACATCAAACACAACTGCATTTGGACCGGTAACTTGATAACAATCTGTAAGTCCAGTGTTTATAGCAGTACATCGAGCGTTGATAAAATCACGAATTGCCTGTACATTGGCCTGCCAAGTAGCCATGCTTCCACCCCATTTTGTGCAATGTTGAGGCATTTCTGGAGTAATTTGATTGACCATACTATCCAATAACTGAATCATGTAATCACATTTAAAATAGGTGTTCCCCATATCAATGTAGCGTGCTATGTAATATTGCTTCACAATAGGATTTTCATTGATTAATTTGGTCAAAATTTGTGTGTGTCCTTGTCCGCCCGGATCGGGTAAGTTTTCAGCATCACATGGGTCAGCATTTGGGGAATCATCCGGAATACTTGTGTAATTGATGTAATGTCCAAACACTGCATCCATATCCCATAACGTATAACGCCATTTAGGTTTGTTACCATTCGGATCAGTTCCATGCCACCAAGCAGTATTCCAAACCAACCAATCTTTATTTACTATATAGGAATTGATAACAAAGTAATCTACCAATGATTTCCAACTGTAAAGTGTGTCAACATGTTCAAAATTTGCTTGAATTCCCATATTATTCGAGAGGATAAAGGATTTAAGCGTATTCCAATTATTTAGTGCATTTGGTGCGCCATACTCTTCCCATGTGGACCCCCAAGTTTTTAAGTATTCCAAGTGATATTTATCTTGGTCGTAATAGTAATCTGTAAAGTCATGGTCATCCGCTTTTTCACGAATTTCATAAACTCCCCAATATACTCCATTCAAATACAACACACAGGGTCTCCATGTTCGCTCATCCAATTTTAGTCCGGCACGTTGAGAAAGTGTTTGCACAAAGGCATCGCGAATGTGTGCTCCACCCGATTCAAAGGGATAATTGTCACTGGCACCGGCTTTCAAAATTAGTCGCTGAAACTTTGCTCTGGTCTTCGTTGGAAAAATTTGATGTTTCACTTGATGATTGTATCCAAATTGGTCTTTCATAATGAAGTCAATCCCTCGTTGATCATATGCCCAAGAATCATTGCCATGTTTGTTAAATTCCCCTTCTCCTTTATCAACAAATGATTTATCTGCTTCCCACAATTCAAAAAATCCTTGCGGTTCAATAGAGGAATTGCCATTTAATAAACTTTGTACAGACACAGGACCAGCACCGGCAATTGATATCACTGGAACGGTGTGGTTCACATTGATAAAATATGTTCCTGACATGGTGAAACTTGGTTCGTCCGTTGAAAAAGCTTTTGCTCGAAGTACTGTAGTAGCAGTAATTGCAACAGGACCTGCATACAGTGTAGAGGCAGCAGTTGGTTCAGATCCATCTGTTGTATAACGTATTGTGGCAGAGCCATTAGAGCATGAAATCACAACATTTTGAGACGACGTGTAAAAGCCGGGGGTAACACTAAAAGAAGGTGTAGCCGTGTAAAAATTTATTCCTCCGGAATTGGGTCCATTTGGAGTAGGATTCAGAAAAAGTTTCCACGTTGCAGCGCCATCCGTTTGTCTTCCAATGGAATGATTTTGCTTTGTCATTTGGGTAATCTCTAAAAAATCGATTGAAACAGAAGCCGGATTTGAAAGAATAATCCATTCATTTTCTGTTTGTGCCAAATTAAATTTAGGATGAATTTCACTTCCGTTGATTACCCCTCTGCCACTACAAAATATCATTTTATAACCATTTGGTGCAATGGTTACACCTGAAGGAATTTGCCATTTTGTAAGGTTATTGTCGTTATCTGTTAAATAATAACCAGATAAATCTACCGCAGTAGAGCCAGTATTGTACAACTCTACCCAATCCTCATGCTCACCAAAAGCATCCGTTGGACCAGAGATGTTTGAACACGAATATTCATTAATAACAACTTGTGCATTTAGCGTAAATAAACAAGATAGAAATACTATTAGAGCTAAGGAGTAGTTTTTCAGCATGGAGAAAAATTTATCAATTTTACGTGCTTTTTAGCAAATCACCAAATATTTGATAACTAATTTATTAAGTGAGGTATTCTTTTTGACTTGTCTGTGTCCCAATTCAATTAATATTTTTATTATTGTACCATAATGCTGCTTATGAAAAAGACAATTCTACTGTGCCTGACTTTATTAAGTTTAGTTGCTTGTAAAAAATTTGAAGGTGAAGGAGGTAGAGCCTCGGTTACTGGAAAAATAATTGTTCACGAACGTTTATTTATCAACGGTGTTTGCACTGATACAGTTACTTATACAGGTTCAAAACAAGATGTTTACATTGTGTATGGTGAAGAAAGTGCTATGTATGATGATAAAGCAGAAGCTTCGCACGATGGAACATTCAAATTCAGTTTTTTACAACCTGGCACCTACACCGTGTTTGCGTACAGTAAAATTTTACATTTAGGAAATAATATCCCTAACAATGATGATGATTACAAGACGTATGAAGCTGTGAAAACAACCTTTACTTTGAAAAGAAAAGAACAAAAGGATCTGGGCACAATTGAAGTAATTGTAAACTAGCATGAAATTTTTATTTAGTCTGTTGTTTATTTTTTTCCTTGTCTTGTTGACGTGGTCACAAAGTACACGTGGTCAATATCGATTTAGCGCAGGAATAAAACGCAGCATTAAATATGATTTGGATTTGGGGCTGGAATCAAACTTGCGGCTAAATCAATACGGGCAGCTGCATGTGTTGTATCAAGAAGCATCCATTAAATACAGTAAATTTAAGTGGTTTAAACCATCGATTGATTACAGAATAATAACAGCTTACGATGAACGCAGAAATTTCAGTATCAGCAATCGATTAAATTTTAATCTGAGTTTTTATTATAAATTAAAGGATTTTAAATTTAGTGAACGATTTAGATATCAACAATATTTAGGGCAAGATATTGAAACAGACGGAGATTTGGATCCATCCTTTCGAATGAAAACAGCTGTTGAATGGTCAAAGAAAAAAGCATTAGCCAGCCCAGAACTTTCTGTAGAATTTTTTTACAATCCACTATACGGGCCAAGAGGTCAGCGGTTTAACCGTGTTCGTTTAGGTGCAGCTTGTACGTTCGATTTACCCAAGTCAAATGAAATAAGCTTAGTTTACTACTTTGGACATAAATTCAACAATAAAATTCCATATAACGAACATATCATTTCTATAGAATATTCTTATGAGTGGAAGAAGAAAAAGAAAAAGGTTGAGCCAAAAGAAACAAACGAAATTGAACCTTAGAACAATACATCTCTGCGCTGACTGTCCAATTTAAGTAGGATAATTAGAAACATAGAAAAGGACATTAAAGAAGAACCTCCATAACTAAAAAAGGGCAAGGGAATACCTATAACTGGAGCTAATCCTATATCCATGCCAATATTTACAGCAAAGTGATAAAACACAATCATTGCAACACAATATGCATACACTCTGTTAAAAGCCGAACGCTGTCTTTCTGCTATCACAACAATGCGGAAAAGCATGCTCATAAAAAGTCCAACAACAGTTAAACTACCTAGAAACCCCCATTCTTCGGCAAGAGGACAAAAAATAAAGTCCGTTTTGCTTTCGGGAACGTGATTGGATCGCGAACTGGCAACACTGGCTTTTTTATACCCTTTCCCAGTGAGTCCGCCAGACCCAACTGCTGCCATAGCCCGATTTCGGTTGTAATCCTTCCCATCGTCATCTTTCCTCAATCCAAGAACCAGTTCTATTCGGTCTTTTTGGTGTTGTCTTAATCCTGAAAAAGAAAAATTAACCGCTGCAGAAACTCCAACTGATAAAATCCACGCAGAGAAAATGATAATGAAAACTTTACCATAATCCCGTTTAGAAGAAATCCATCTAAGAATAAGATACGCAATCAACGCCAAAAAGGTAATAACCAGCACAACTCCATAAAAACCAGGAATTAATACACCTTTTAAAAAGGTAAATTCGTATTTATTTCCACTCATTAAAAGTGTAACAATGGATAAAAAAACAATGTAAAATAGAATAGGGATAAAGTGGCTGCCAACCCATGTCTCTTTAAATTTTACTCCGGGAATCAAATTAATAATTTTTAATATCAACGGATCAAACGTGATTCCCTCACGATACAACACAAAGAAAAAAGAAGTAAATACTACAAAGGTTCCAGCATCTGGTTGCAGCAAGATTAATATCATGGGCAAAACAACAATAGCAAGAGCAATCAATACAGTTTGAATTGTTTGCTGTTTTAAGTTTACTTGCAACACATACCTAGAAAGCGCAATTGCTGTTCCAATTTTCATAAATTCAGCCGGCTGAATACCAAGCGAACCAAAACCCAGCCATGCACGAGCTCCTTTGATAGGAGGAGTAAACAACACGGCTATCAATAATAGAACACAAAAAAGATAAATAGGCGCTGCAAATTTACGGTATATGTCAGAATCTATCAGAAAAACAACCAAGCCTAAAAAGACAGAGATTCCTACCCAGATAATTTGTTTTCCAAACTCTGTCGCAAACAAAGATTTTACCTCTGCTTCGGGGTCATAAGAAGCAGAATAAAGGTTGAACAATCCGAGTATCATCATAATGACAACGATTGAAAACAACCACCAATCCATGTGCTGTGTCAATGAATCTGTTCTTCTCATCTACGTTTTTTTACCGGAATCAGTTTCACGTTCAACAAGTTGGCGTCCAGAATCATTTTTTCTTTTGCCTTGTCTTTTATCGTTCTATTGATGTATTTTTCAATCATTAGACTAGCTACGGGCGCAGCCCATACGCCACCAAAACCTGCGTTTTCAATAAAAACTGCGATTGCAATTTTTGGTTTATCCATGGGTGCAAAGCAAATAAAAATTGAGTGATCTGCTCCGTGCGGATTTTGGGCAGTTCCTGTTTTTCCACACACCGTAATACCTTCTACCACAGCTCTGCGTCCGGTTCCCCCGGGTTCATTACACACCCTTCTCATTCCTTCAACTATTGGGTCAAAATTAGAGGCAGAAACACTCACTTTATGTTTTGTTTTAAACGCCTGCAAAGGTCCATCATTGCCAATAGACCTTACAAAATGAGGAGTGTAATACCACCCTCTATTTGCAATAATTGCAGCAAAATTTGCCATTTGAAGTGGCGTCATTTTAATTTCACCTTGACCAATGGAGATTGAGCGAATGGTTGAAAACGCCCATGTATTGTGACCGTACCACTTATCATAATAAGCTGAATTTGGGATAAGCCCAGGTCTTACTCCTGTAACATCAGATTCCAAAGATTGTCCAAATCCAAATTCTTTTGCGTAATTGTACCAATCGTTTAAGCCTATTTCTGCATCTGCAAACAACGAGCGTTTTTTCCCACGTTGAACAATTCGTCGCATTACTGCATAAAAATAGGGGTTACACGAATTTTTAATACCATCTGCCAAGTTGCTGGCACTTGGGT
>JBDHXR010000074.1:0-14289 GCA_039810825.1 Fluviicola sp. | reverse complement strand
AAATATTTCGGGAGGACCACAAAAGCGAGTATATTTTTACTCGCTTTTTTATTATTTTTTCTATGAGCTACTGCTATATTCTTTTCAGTAAAAAACTGAATAAATTCTATACTGGATTTACACAAAACTCTGTTGCTATCTGGTTAGAAAAACACAATTCTGATGTGCAAAGTAGAGCAGAATAAATTCATTATCGAATTAAAAAAAAAATAATACATTTGTGTAAAGTCGAAATAAACTTATGTCTGGTAGTGTTAATAAAGCAATCTTAATTGGAAATTTGGGGAAAGACCCAGAAATTCGGAGATTGGAAAACGGCGGAATTGTTGGGAATTTCACCATCGCTACATCTGATGTTTACGTCGATAAATCAAGTGGAGAAAAAAAAGAAATCACAGATTGGCACACTGTAGTTGTGTGGAATAAATTGGCTGAAATCACGGAAAAGTACCTAAAAAAGGGAATGAAAGTTTACGTTGAAGGTCGGCTTAAAAACAGAACCTGGACAGACCAAAATGGAACAACAAAATACATTACCGAAATTTTCGCCCATGATTTAACAATTTTGACAGTGAAAGGCACTAGCTCAAAAACAGTTGATAACATACCTTACACAACTGAAGTGCAACCACCCATTACTCCTACCAACTTAGGAGAAAACACTGAAGATATTTTACCTTTTTAACATGGATTATCCCCCCGAAATAATTTCTGAAATACCCGTCATCATGTCCGCTGGAATCGGACTATCAGACAACATCATTAGCTTTCTAATCATTGTGTTATTAATTGCTTGCACAGCCTTGATTTCTGCTGCAGAAGTTGCCTTTTTTTCACTTACACCTAGTGAAAAAGAACAAATAAAATCCGAAAAATCAGGTTCTGGTGGAGTTGGGTTAAAACTGCTTTCCAAACCCAAAGAACTATTAGCTATCATTCTTATTGTAAACAACTTCATCAATGTTTGCATTGTAATTTTAGCTACCGGTATTTTAGAAAGTTATTTTCAAGGAAATGACAACTCTGAAAGCAATCAGCTACTTCGTTTTGTTGTTGAAATACTGGGTATAACAGCCTTTTTATTGATATTTGGAGAAGTTACACCAAAACTTTTTGCCTCTAAGAATGCGTATGCAACAGTACGACTTATGGCAACCCCAATCAACATCCTCAATAATCTACCTCCTTTTTCATGGTTGCGTTGGCTTTTGGTGAATGTTACAAACATCGTAAATCAACGTGCTAAAAAAAGAAACATCAAGCTTTCATCTGATGATTTAGAACACGCCTTGGCGTTAACAATTGAAGACAGTTCAAGTGAAAACGAGCAACGCATCTTAGAAGGAATCGTGAAATTTGGCAACACGGATGTAAAGCAGATTATGCAACCACGCATGGATGTGATTTCACTGAATTCAACCAAAAGTTTTGAGGAAGTACTAGAGGTGATTTTAGAAGCTGGATATTCTCGAATTCCAGTGTACGAAAAATCTCAAGATAACATAATTGGTATCTTGTACATTAAAGATTTACTTCCATACATCAATCAAGTTGAATTTGAATGGACCTCATTGATTCGTAAACCTTTCTTTATTCCGGATAACAAAAAGATAGACGACTTATTAAAAGATTTTCAAAATATGAAAATGCACATGGCTATCGTAGTAGATGAATATGGTGGTGCAGATGGTTTGGTGACATTGGAAGACGTATTGGAAGAAATTGTTGGTGATATCACTGATGAGTTTGATGAAGATGATTTAGTATATACCAAAATTGATGATACTACCTATTTGTTTGAAGGTAAAACAGCCTTGGTAGATTTTTACAAAGTTCTTGATATTGATGGGAAAGAATTTGAACAATTGAAGGGAGAATCTGATACGGTTGGAGGATTTATGGTTGAACAGGCAGGGAAAATTTTAAAAAACAATGAATTTGTAAAATGTGGTCATTTCAAATTGATTGTAGAAAGTTCTGATAAAAGAAAAATAAAACTGATTAAAACAATAATTGAAAATGATTAAATATTTTGGATACATGCTTGTGCTAATTTTAATTGTAAGTTGTGGAGGGAAAGAGCTACTTATTCCAAAACCTCCAACGTACTTGCGTACAGATTATCCAGCGCATACATATACGCTTAATCAGTTAGCAAAACCTTATTCTTTCGAATTGTCTAAGATCTATTTTGCGAAACTTTTGACCTACAAAAATCAAGCAACAGACCACCAAGAAGTAAACTTAGGACCACTAAACGGAACGCTTTTCTTAAACTATTATCCAATACAAAATCAGGACACACTGGCTAGATACATCAATCTTTCCAATGATCGTGTGGATGAACATCAAATAAAAGCATCTAAAATAATTGATGAAACTATTATCGACAGTAAAAAGCGTGTTTTCGGAACTTTTTTTGAATTACAAGGAGATGTTGCAACAAATTTTCAGTTCTATCTTACAGATTCTACTTCACATTTTATTCGTGGTGAAGTGCTGCTGAATTGTCGCCCAAATTACGACTCCCTCCGCCCTACTCTTGACTACTTAAAACAAGACCTAAAGCATTTGATCGAAACCTTTGAGTGGAAATAAGTAGTTATCTAACTTTCAGAGAGTTTCACTAAATATTAACACTTTATATGAAGTGATTTAAGAAGGGTTTTCATATTTTTACAAAAAACTGCTTCTATGAAAAAGCTACTCTCTATCGTTTCACTATTTGCCTTCACACTTGCTTACGCTCAACATTATTCACGAGCAAAAATTTACACGAACTCTGAAGGACTTCAACAATTGTCTGAAATGGGAATTGAAATAGATCATGGTCAATGGCGAAAAGACTACTGCTTTACTTCTGATTTTTCTGAAAACGACATTCAACGCATAAGAAATGCTGGATATACAGTTGAAATCCTAATTCACGATGTTCAAGCATTTTACATCAATCAAAATAGTATTCAAAACGAAATTGAATCCATAAAGAATTTGACTTGTCCTAACGCGGTTTCTAGCACATTTTCACCTGCTGTTCCTTTAAATTTTCACCTTGGTTCAATGGGAGGTTTTTATACTTACCAAGAATTTTTGGACGAGTTGGATTCTATGGCATCCAAGTATCCAAATTTAATAAGTAGTCGTGCCCAAATATCCACTTTCCAAAGTATTCAAGGTCGGCCAATTTATTTAGTGAAAATTAGTGACAACCCTAATTCGGATGACATAGAACCAGAAATATTGTACACGGCGGTGCATCATGCTCGTGAACCAAATTCTCTTTCTGAAGTGATTTTTTACATGTGGTACCTCTTAGAGAATTACTCAACCAGTCAAGAAGTAAAATACTTGGTAGATAGCACTGAATTATTCTTTGTTCCAATGATTAATCCGGATGGATACATTTACAACGAAACTACCAATCCAAATGGTGGAGGAATGTGGCGAAAAAATAGAAGATTAAATTCAGGAGGCAGTTATGGAGTGGACCTAAACAGAAACTATTCTTACGGATGGGGAACAACAGGTACAAGTACTACACAAACAAATGATACATACTGTGGAACTTCTGCTTTTTCAGAGCCAGAAACTCAAGCTATTAAATGGTTGTGCGAAAACCATGATTTTGTTTTTGCCTTCAACGGTCACACATACGGAAACGACATCCTCTTCCCCATTGGAACAACAACCAATGAATTTGCAGTAGACCATAATTATTTCAACACATTTACCAAGCACATGACCCAATACAATGGCTACACCTACATGAAATCTTCATCTTTGTATCCTGCTTCTGGTGATTCAGACGATTATATGTATAAAGTTGACACCATTGTAAAACCCAAAATTTTTGCCATGACACCAGAAGTAAGCAACACAAGTGGTGGATTTTGGCCGGCTTCAAGTGAAATTACCGGTATTTGTCAAGGAATGATTTTTCCAAACATGGTATTGGCACATCTTAGTAAAAGTTATTACGAAGTAAAAGACATTGACCCAACTTACATTGCAAATACAAGTGGTAATTTCTCACATACTGCCCAACGATTGGGTAGAGAAAATGATGTGGTATCCGTTTCAATAACACCAATTATTGGAATACAAACTGTAGGTTCTGCTGTAACTTATCAAATAAACATCATGCAGATGGATACAAATGAAATCAGCTATGTTCTGGTGCCAGGTTTACAATTTGGAGATGAAATAAAATATGTGTTAAATACTGAGTATCAAGGTTGGACAAAACACGATACAATAATCAAAAAATACGGAAATATTGCTAGTCAGTCTATTGACTTTGCCAATAATGGAAGCAACTGGACAGGAAATTGGGCAACAACAACAAGTACATTTTATTCCCCTTCCAGTTCGTTTGCAGACACACCAATTGGTAACTACACGAATAATACAACAAAAACATATACGTACAATTCAAGCATAGACCTTACCACTGCAAGTGCTGCCATGATACGTTTTTATGCTAAGTGGGACATAGAAACCGACTACGACTTTTGTCAATTTCAAGTTTCAACAGACAATGGTTCAACATGGATACCGCAATGTGGTTTGTACACCGTCTTAGGAACTTCGGGCAGTGGTTCTGTACAACCAAATAATCAGCCTCTGTATGAAGGAACGCAAAGTAATTGGGTACGAGAAGAAATTAATTTGAGCGATTATCTTGGAGACTCAATCAAAGTACGGTTTATCTTAAAATCCGATTCTGGAGTAGGAAAAGACGGATTCTATTTTGATGATTTTGAAATCTTATATAACGGTGGAACAAATTCGATTACTTCAAATTCTCTAAGTTCGATCTATATAATGCCAAACCCAAGCAATGATAAAACAACAATTCGAAATATTTTTGGAAAAGAATTTAATAGGATTGAAATTTACACTATTTCCGGAGAAAAAGTAAATGAAAAGAACGTTGGTCAAGATTTCAATGAAATAGACATTGAAACAAGAAATATGAAAAATGGTGTGTATTTTGTGAAATTGATCGGACAAAGAGGATACACCACATTGAAAATGGTGGTTTCACATTAGGCTAAGGTGAATCAGTACAAGATTGAGATTTTTTTCAAATCAAAAAAGGCTTCTATACCAGAAGCCTTTTTTATAATCATGCGATAGCGTGTGCTTTTAAGCATCAATCCATTTGTCGTCTTTCATTTCACCAAGAATAACTACATTCTTAGTGCGTGAATAATCTTCAGCAGCAAGCAACATCTGTTCTTTTGTATCTCTTCTGATACGAATGCCTTGTGATCCTGAATTTTTTACTTCAATGTAGAACCCATCTCGCAATCTTGCTGGCTTTGTTGGAGGTCTTCCCATTTTGTTTGAATTTTTATTGCACCTAATTTACGAATAGAATGTATTCCTCTGATATTTTTATGTTTTTTTAGGACTTATATTATTAACATTTTGCCTGAGATTAATCTAAAAATATAACAGAAAAAATTCCATTCCCGCAAATGTATAATAATATTTAATAAAAACCCGAATTGTTTAAAAAGATTGAGAATCAAATCTTTGCTTTGTAACACAATTTGTTATCTTTTACTGCAAAATCAACCTTCTGAATGTACAATAATCGAGAAAGGGATTTATCCACTTTATTTAATTTATTCGGAAATAATCGGTACAACTGACTTAGTGTAGCATAAGAATTTTCTTGAATTTGAGTAAACACTTCGCTATCAAAAGGTGATTGCATTGTGGAATCGCTCTTTTCTAGCTTTAACTTCCAATAGTGTTTAACAATTTTATTGGCTTGAAAAATTTTCCTTTCAACTCTGAAAAAGGTCACTTTTTCCTCTTCTTGATTTAGAAAATAAACTGGTTTAAATTGAGTCTTTTCAAGCGAAACAGCTACAACATGCTTCATCTCAACTTGGAATTTATGAAGCTTGTATTCAAATGGAACAGAGAAGAGTGAATTAATCTCTTGCATCTGCTGTGATACAGCTTCAGAGAATACCCCGCAAACTTTAGCATTTTGCTTTATTCCAAACCACAATAAACCACCATCTGTATTACAAAGAGAATTGATTTGTTTTGAGATTTCAAAAATATCATCAAGCGTAGCTATAAAGTCTTGCTGTTGATGAATTCCTTGTTTTATCAATTCTAAACTAACTTCCATACAAGAAATTTAATGGTTCCAAATTTCCCAAGCTTTAGTTGCTTGTTCTTTTAACATCGATAATCCGTTTAAACCAACTGCTCCCTGCTTTCTAGCTTCATTCAAAAACATTGTTTCTTCAGGATTGTAAATCAAATCCACAAACAAATGATCACTATCTACATATTGAAAAGGAAGCGGAAGAACATCAGAAACATTTGGAAAAGTACCTATTGGCGTACAATTAATGACCAATTTACATGCTTTCAACATGTGTTCATTGATATCAGAATATGAAAATTGTTTCGGTAAATTTGGGGTTCTGGTTATCCAAAGCACATCTACTCCAATATTTTTTAGAACAAAAGCTACAGCTTTAGACGCACCGCCTGTTCCTAAAATCAATGCACGTTCATGTTTATTTGTAAGAAATGGTTTTATCATTTGGTGAAACCCAAAAGCATCGGTATTGTGCCCTGTAGTTTTGCCAGAATTAAAAGAAACACAATTTATGGCTCCAATTTCTTTCGCATCATCTGTAAGATTGTCTAAAAAAGGAATTATCTCTTCTTTATAAGGAATCGTGACTGAAAGTCCGCTCAAAGATTCTACTTCAAAAACGGATTTGATTTGTTGAATATCAATCAATTCAAAATTTGTGAACGAAGCATCAATATTTTCTCTTAAAAATTTCTCCTCAAAAAATGATTTTGAAAATGAGTGATTAAGCGATTTACCAACTAAACCAAACTTACGCATTCCCTTTATTGAATTTCGATTTCAAATAGCTGAAAATCATTGGCAAAACTGAAATGAAAATAATTAATAAAATTACCTTTTCATTGTTTTCTCTCACCCATTCAATGTTTCCTAAGAATATCCAATTAAGGTCACTGAAAAGATCCAGATAAATCCTCCAAGGATATCAAAAATAAGAAACTGCGAGTATTTCATCTTTCCTACGCCTGCGGCAAAAGGAGTAAATGTGCGTACAATAGGGACAAAACGAGCAATAATTATTGCAAAAACCCCTCTTTTCTTAAAAAATTCTTCAGTTTTTTGTAAATATTTTTCTTTTACCAACGATTTTCCTCTAATTTTTAGGTTAAAAATTCGTAGTCCAACTTTTCTACCTATCCAATAATTCGTATTGTCACCTAAAACAGCAGCTATAGTAAGCAATGCTAGCAAAATTGCAATATCCAATTCCCCTGATGCTGCAAATAAACCTGCTGTAAACAACAATGAATCGCCTGGTAAAAAAGGCATTATTACCAATCCGGTTTCAATAAAAATTACAAGAAAGAGAATCAGATAAATAGCTGTTCCGTATGTTTCTACAATCCATTTGAAATCTAAATGAATGATGTGTTGAAAAAGTTCAATCATGTTGATTAATAAAGTTCATTATTTGGTTCAAATTCACTGTACCAAGCTGTAATTCCACCATCAAGAATAGAAATGTTTGAGAACTGAAAATCGCATTCCAAAAGATTTGCTACAGATTCGGCTCTTCTCCCCGTTTTACACATGATGATGTATGAGGCATTTTTATCTAATTCACAAGCTATTTCTGGAATTTTGTGCATCGGTATTATCTCTCCGCCAATGCTGCAAATATCCACTTCCCAAGGTTCACGAATATCAATCAAAATAGCTTGTCTTGTGTCGATTAGTTTTTTACAATTGCTTGGAGTAACACGATTCATCTTACTTTTTTGCACAAAGATAATTGAAACAAGGAAATTGGCATCACTAAATCAAGATATTCTAGGAAACCAAAGTATCGATAATTTGCTTAATAGAACGAACCGAATGTACATGTTTGATGCTTGGCCCGGCACACCAAACGGTTTTATACGTTGCGCTAAAAGCTGCTTTTTGCAGCGATTTCATTCCTCTATAATACACGAAAGCTTTTACCCATTTCTTTAGTTTTTTATTCTTGTTTAAAATTCGTTCTAGAAAGGATTGTTTTGTTCCTATTTTTTGTACATAAGGTGTGTTAATTACGGTACAAGGAGTGCCTGACAATTTGGATGTGAGCACAATATCTGTATCAGTGTAATCCACACAGGCTTTTTTGTATTCTTCACTTACTCCACATTCTTTTGAAGCAATAAAAACAGAGCCAATTGAAAATCCGTCTGCTCCTGCTTCTATTAATGGTTGCATTTCTTGTAAGTTACCTACTCCACCTGCAGAGATAACAGGAATGTGGATGTGTTCTTTTAACATTTTAACCAATGAAAAACCGTCAATTTCTCCACAGTGTCCGCCAGCATTTTTATTTACTGCAATTACTGCGTCTGCTCCTAAGCTTTCTACTTTTTTTGCAAATTCCAAATCTGTAACATCGCAAAATACTTTGATATTTTTCTCTTTGGCAGCTTGGATTACTTGTTTGGGCGATCCCAATGAAGTAATAATAAAGTCTACTCCTACTTCAATACAAATTTCCAATTGTTTCTGTGCGTATATGTTGGATTTATTGACAATAATATTTACTCCGAAAGCACCTTTTGCTTCTTTTCTTAAGCGTAATAGTCCATCCTTTAGTAATTCTGGTGAACGATAATTCAATGCAGGTATCGCAGCTGCAATGCCGTTTTCTGTTGCTGCAAGTATCATTTCTTCATTGGTTACCAAAAACATGGGAGCCATGATAATTGGATAGCGAATGGATAAAATGGAACATAATGCTAAGTTCTCCATATTGATTTTCTTTGGAAACAAAAGAACCGATAATATTAGACTAAAGCAAGACTATCTTGTTGAAATTAAGAGCAAACAAACGATACTTAATAAAAAAATCCTGCCGATGGGCAGGATGAATTTACTAAAACATATCTTTCATTCTCTGAAAAAATCCTTTATCGCTTTGAGTTGGATGCGGTTTGAAATTTTCGCTTTTTTTCAATTTCTCCAACATTTCCTGCTCTTCTTTAGAGACTTTTTTGGGGGTCCAGATATGAAAATGAACAAACAAATCTCCGTGGCTGTATCGTTGTAGCGTTGGCAATCCTTTTCCCTTTAAGCGCATCACTTTACCACTTTGTGTCCCCGGGTCAACTTTAATTTTTGCTTTTCCATTGATTGTGGGAATTTCTATTGAGGTTCCTAATACGGCATCCGCAAAATTTACAAAAACCTCATAGTGCAAGTGCTCATTTTCACGTTTTAAATCTGGATGTTCGTGTTCTTCAATTACTACAATTAAATCACCGGGAATTCCATTAAACGGTCCGGCATTTCCTTTGCCAGCAACGCTCAACTGCATGCCTTCTTCTACACCTGGTGGAATTTCAATTTCAATTACATCTTCTTGACGCTTCAATCCTTGACTATCCGCATCTGCAGGTTTACTCTCAATTGATTTTCCTGCGCCATGGCAAGTAGAACACACAGACTGTGTTTGCATTGCTCCTAAAAAAGTTTGAGAAACTCGAGTTATCCTTCCGGTGCCGTTGCATGTAGGACAATTTTTATACGTTACTCCCTCAGCATTTACAAGTTTATTTACTTTAATTTTCTTTGTAACGCCCTCTGCAACTTCTTCTAAGGTAAGCTTAATTTTCACTCTTAAGTTTGTTCCGCGAACAGTTCGTTGTCCACCACTTCTTGAACCCCCAAAACTTCCACCGCCGCCAAAAGCACCGCCAAAAATATCGCCGAAATGTGAGAATATGTCATCCATATTCATTCCACCTCCACCAAAACCGCCATTTCCACCTAATCCGGCATGTCCGTATTGATCATAACGTGCTTTTTTATTAGGGTCAGACAACACCTCATAGGCTTCTGCAGCTTCTTTGAATTTGTCTTCTGCCGCTTTATCTCCCGGGTTTTTATCTGGATGATATTTGATAGCCATTTTACGGTAAGCTTTCTTTATGTCGGCTTCAGAAGAACTTTTTGTAACGCCCAATACTTCGTAATAATCTCTTTTTTCCATTGTTTTGTTTTCGTCTTGAATTAATTTCCAACTACAACTTTCGCAAAACGGATTACTTTCTCATTTAAGAAGTACCCTTTCTCAACATCATCTATCACTTTCCCTTTCAACTCATCTGAAGGTGCAGGAATATTTGCAATTGCTTCATGAAAATCCGCATTAAATTCTGTATGCTTAGCTTCCATTTGTTTAAGTCCTTTTGCTTCTAAAATTGATTTCATTTTGGAATAAATCAATTTAAATCCTTCTTTAAGAACCGCTATATCATCTACATTTTCGTTATTTGCAATGGCACGTTCAAAATCATCAAGCACACCCAACATGTCTTTTAGAACACCTGCACTAGCTGTAGATATCAAGTCAAGTTTTTCTTTATTTGTGCGTTTGCGGTAGTTGTCAAATTCTGAATATAAACGCAAATATTTGTCATTCAATACTGCCAATTGGTCTTCAGAAGGAGTTTCAACTCCATTGTTTTCTGTCGAATTGTCAGCATCATCAATTTCTTGATTTTCATTTACCTTTTCTTGATTCGTTGTTTCGTCATTCAACTCTTCGTTTTGATTCATTTTTTCAGTCATTGCTTCTGTTTTACTGTTTCTTTTTGTCAACATCCTTGCCAAGCCACTGAAATAGACAAATTGTCAGCTATACTGTCAAGCACTGTTACAAATACAGATAATTTAAGTAGATACACAACTATAAAGAAATAAACCATTAATTTTACACTTCATTCAGAATATGCTTAAACCATTCAAAGACGCACTAAAACTAATCCTATTTTGGATTATTTGCTTTGATATTCATCGCATCTTTTTTTCTATTCACCATTGGGGGAAATTAAAAGAAGTAAGTACAATTGAATGGTTATCTGCATTTGTTTACTCATTTCGGTTAGATTTAGGGACTGCTGCAGCGTTGATGGTTCTTCCGTTTTTATTTCGACTTCTTCAGTATTATTCTACTTGGAAGGGGTGGCGTATAGCATTCAAGATTATTTTACTTACCTTAATAAGTGTTCTTGCGTTGGTTGAAGCGGGAGAAATAGTAGCTTACGGAGAATGGAATCATAAACTTACTTCTCGTGTATTTATGCATCTTTCGCATCCTGATGAAGTAGCTAGAACTGCAAATTACAGCATGGTAGTTTGGTATATTTTGTATGCTGTTACTTTATTTTTCAGTGCCTTTTTTGTTGCAAAAGGGATGTTTCCTAAGGAAATCAACTCGTCAATAAACACAAGAAAATGGTTTGTTAAATTAGCCATTATTCCTACGTATTTAATCACTGTTTTCTTTGCTTTCACCTTTTTAAGAGGAGGTTTTCAACCAATTCCCTTGAATATAAATGCTGCAAGCTATTCAAACAAAGCTATTGCAAATGACATATCCATAAATTCTCTGTATTTTTTTGGTAAAAGCTACTTACTCTATAACCGCTCAGAGATTGATGCATTCATCCCTAAAGTAAACCTAGCAACAGCTGAAAAAACGGTGAACTCTTGGTATAGCTATCCAAGGGAACACGACAATTATTTCCTTAAAGATGCTCGTCCGAATGTTGTCTTCATTATACTTGAAAGTTGGACTGCACAAGCAATAGGCTGTTTAAGTGAAAACAAGGGTGCTACACCTAACTTCGACAGATTGGCAGCAAACGGGTTGCTTTTCTCTAACATTTACGCCACTGCTACCACTTCTGAAATTGGAAATTCAAGTATTTTTAGCGGGTATTACTCCCTTCCGGAGGTGTCTATTTCCATGCAACCTGAAAAACACCGTAAACTTCATTGCTTAAATGAAGACATGGAAAGTTGGGGATATCACAGTTCTTTTATTTTTAGTGGAGATTTAAAATACGGGAATATTGGTGGTTACTTCATGGATCATGGATTTGATGTAGTCAAAGATGAATCCGATTTCCCTGGTGATTTACCTCGCGGAAAGTTAAACTTCTTCGATCGAGACCTTTATGGATTCTTACTAGACGAAATCAACACAAACAAAAAACCTTTTATTCAATGTGCTTTCACAGGAAGTACACACGCACCATACGACCAACCAAAAGGTAAAGGCAAACATTTTACTGGTGAAGAAGCCGACTTTATGAATGCAATGGTGTATGCAGACGAGTGCTTAGGTGAGTTTATTGCAAAATGTAAAAAGTATCCGTGGTACAAAAACACTTTGTTTGTTTTGGTAGCAGATCATGGTCATGCTGCACCGGGAATGGTTGACCCAGGGAAAGGTAAATTTTACCACGTACCACTACTGTTTTATGGAGAACCAATAAAAGATAGCTATCGAGGGAAACAAATACAAACTATTGGTTCACAAGCAGATATTGCAGCAACACTACTGTATCAAATGAAAGGCGATCCTTCTCGTTATCCTTATAGCAAGGATTTGATGAATCCAACAGTTCCTCAATTTGCCTTTCATTCCATTATTCGTGGCTATGGCTGGGTTACAAATAAAGGAAATTTCACGCATTACATGGAACAAAAAATATACAGCGATAACACGTATAGTCCTAAAGATTTCAAAAAAGAAAATCTAAACTGTTCATATTTTATAAACGTACTCTATCAGGAATACAAGAAGTTGTGAAGATAATTCACAATAATACTTATTAATGTAGTACTTTTGTATTCCCAAATTTTATTCGTGTTAAGCAAAAAAATCAATATCCGAAATTTGTCGAATCAAGAACTTGAAAAAGCCTTGATAGAAATGGGTGAACCCGCGTTTCGATGCAAACAAATAATGGATTGGTTGTGGAAAAAAGATGCAGTATCTTTTGAAAGCATGAATAATATTGGAAATGCACTGCAAAAGAAACTTGAAGATCATTTTTACATTGACAGAATTGCTGTAATAGACCAACAAGTTTCATCAGACAAAACCATCAAATGTGCATTTGGAATAGAAGGAGAAACACAAGTAGTTGAAGGCGTATTGATTCCAACCTCATCTCGAATGACAGCTTGTATCTCCTCTCAGGTTGGCTGTAGTTTAGCCTGTGATTTTTGTGCAACAGGTCGTTTAAAAATGATGCGAAATTTAAGTGCTGGCGAAATTGTAGATCAGGTAGTTTACCTAAAAAACTTGGCAGAAAGTACCTATCAAACAAACCTAAGCAATATTGTTTATATGGGAATGGGCGAACCCATGCTTAACTATAAAAACGTGTTGCGTAGTGTTGAAATATTGACCGATGAAAAAGGATTGGGAATCTCCCCAAAGCGAATTACAATATCAACAGCAGGAATTGCAAAGATGATCACTAAGTTGGGTGAAGATGAAGTGAAGTTTAATTTAGCTCTTTCCTTGCATGCTGCAAACGACAAAAAGCGTTCTAAAATCATGGAAATTAATGATACCAATGATTTAGAAACCTTGTCAGAAGCATTGAAGTATTTTTATCAAAAAACAGGTTCTCGTGTTACGTTTGAGTACATCATATTCAAAGATTTTAATGACAGTTTAGAAGATGCTAGGGAATTAGCTGACTTTGCCAAAGTTGTACCTTGTAAAATAAACATCATTGAATACAACCCTATCGATGGTGGAATATATCAACAAGCCGAGCGAAAAAAAGTGGATGAGTTTGCTGCGTTTTTAGAAGAAAAATGCAACTTGATTGTGAATGTGAGACGTAGCAGAGGAAAAGATATTGATGCTGCATGTGGGCAACTTGCCAACAAAAATAAATCTATGGATTCGCGCGTATTAAAACCGCAACGATAATTTCTTGTTCATCCTGTTATTTCATGTAAAATAAAGCTAAATTTGTAACATGACTGTTAAAGAAATTAGTGCTGTTATTGAAGACGAAATGAAGCTTTTCGAAGTGCGGTTTCGTGAAAGCATGAAATCTAAAACACCTCTGTTAGACAAAATCATGCATTACATCATTCGCCGTAAAGGAAAGCAAATGCGTCCAATGTTTTTGTTTTTAACTGCTAAAATGCTCGGAGAAATCAATGAAAAAACTTATCAAAGCGCATCTCTGGTTGAACTGTTGCACACTGCAACCCTTGTTCATGATGATGTAGTTGACGATGCAAATGAACGACGGGGTTTTTTCTCTGTAAATGCTTTGTGGAAAAATAAAATCGCTGTTTTAGTGGGCGACTACTTGCTTTCACGAGTACTCTTACACTCCATCGAAAACAACAACGTGCGCGCACTTCAAATT